>NZ_JBHSMS010000023.1:284638-427795 GCF_042656795.1 Massilia jejuensis
TAGCGCACGCGGCAGGCCCGCGCACGGGGAGCCCTCCGCCACGCCGTCTCGCCGGCAATCAGCCCAGTCCGGTTCCCGGGGCTTTGACATCGGGGATCGGATACTCGGTCTCGGGTTCGGCCGGTTTCAGATCCTGCTGGCGGATCTGCCACAGCCCCGGCAGGTTGCGCCAGTAGCCGTACACGTCCATGCCGAAACCGACGACGAAGGCGTTCGGCAGGGTCAGGCCGGTAATGTCGGCCACGATCGGTTTCCTCCGTCCGATATCCTTGTCGGCGAACACGGCGATGATGACCTCGGCCGCGCCCATGTCGAGCAAGCGCTGCTTCACGTGGGCGAGGGTTTCGCCTTCGTCGAGGATGTCGTCGAGCACGACGATCGTGCGCCCGGCCACGTTCTGGCGCGGGATGACTTTCCACACGACCTGGCCGCCGCGGTCGTCGTCGCCGTAGCGGCTGACGTGGATGTAGTCGAACTCGAGCGGGAAGTCGAGCTGGGGCAACAGGGTGCCGGTAAAGACGACGGCGCCGCCCATCACCCCCAGCACCAGCGGATACGTCGTGTTATCCGGCTGCCGGAAGCGTTCGTTGAGCACGTCCGCCACATGGCGCACGGCCGCTTGTACCTGGTCCGGGGTCACGATCTCTCGCGCATGTTCGAGCAGGGCCCGGGCGCGCACAACTTGAAAATCTTGCATGGGTCATCGACGGTAAGGGGTGAATGCGGCAATTATCGCGAATATTCCCAATGTCGGGCGGACTATTGGGAAGAGGCAGGTTTTTCTTCCTTGCCATGCATGACCATGATGGTTTGCTGCATCAGCGCGCACAGGGTTTCCTTGCCGTCCTTGACGGCGAAGACCTCGGCCCGGGTGACGATCAGCGTGCGTCCGCCGCGCACGACCATGCCGCGCGCGATGAGCTGCCGGCCATCGGCCGGCGCCATCAGGTTCAGCTTGTATTCGACGGTCAGCACCGAGGCGCCCGCCGGGGCCACGGTCATGGCGGCGTAGCCGGCCGCCGAATCGGCGATCATGCCGACCACGCCGCCGTGAACGAAGCCGTGCTGCTGCGCGACGCCCTCCCAGTGCGGCAAGTGGATCTCCGCGCGCCCGGCCTCGACGCGCTGCAAACTCGCGCGGATCAGCCGCATCGCGCCCTGGCGCGCGAAACTGGCGCGCACGCCTTGCTCGACCTGCGCATCGCATATCGGCATGCGCTCCCCTTCAGCTGTAGTCACGCGCGTCCTCGATCGACTTGCCATCGTCCGGCAGCGTCCCCGGCGCGACAAAGGCCACGTCGCCGCGCAGCTTGGTGACGTCGCGGATCGAGGCCGCGATCGCCGCGGCCAGGGCAGGGTCGGGCGTGCCGGCCACTTCGCACTGCAAGGTCATCATGTCGTTCGCCATCTGGCCCGACACCACCAGCCGCGCCTTGAGAATGTCCGGATGGCGGCGCGCGATGTTCTGCACCTGGGAGGCATGCACGAACATGGCGCGTACCTTGGTGGTCTGGTCGGCGCGCCCCATCCAGCCCTTGATGCGGACATTCGTGCGCCCGCCGGGCGCGCCGTGGGCCAGCAGCGCCGACAGGTCGCCGGTGGCGAAGCGGATCAGCGGATAATCGGGATTGAACAGGGTCACGACCACTTCGCCGATATCGCCCGGCGCCACCGGCTCGCCGCTGCCGGGACGCACGATTTCGAGCAGCACCTCCTCGTCGAGCACCATGCCCGGATCGAGCACGCCGTCGGTGGCGGTCTCGTAGGCGATGCTGCCGATGTCGGCCGAGGCATAGGTCTGGAACACGTGCGGCACGCCGTGCGCGCGGAACCAGCTGCGCAGCGACTCCGGGAGCGCCTCGGCGCCGAGCAGGGCGTGCCGCACGCTGCTGATGTCGACGCCGCTTTCCCGCGCCTTTTCGATGATGATGCGTAAGAAAGAAGGCGTGCCGACATAGGTATCCGGACGCAGCGCGGCCATGGCCTGCACCTGCATCTCGGTCTGGCCGGTGCCGGCCGGGATCACGCTGCAGCCGATGCGCGCGGCGCCGCTTTCGACCATGAAGGCGGCCGGCGTGAAGTGGTAACTGAAGCAGTTCTGCAGCAGGCCGCCGGCGCGCACGCCGGCCGCGTACATCGGGCGCGCGAAGCGCCACCAGTCGGCGCCGCGGCCTTCGGGATCGAAAATCGGGCCGGGCGACATGAACACGTGCGCCAGGGCGCCGGTGGCCGTCGCGGTCAGGCCGCCGAAGGGCGGTGCTCCTTCCTGCAGCGCCTTCAGATCGGATTTACGGGTCACCGGCAGCGCCGCCAGGGCCTCGCGCGTGGTGACGGTACGCGGGTCGACCCCGTCCAGGATGCGGGCCCAGCCCGGCGCCTGCTGCGCGCGCGCGATCAGGGCCGGCAGGCGCGCCAGCAAGTCGCGTTCGCGTTCTTCCGGCGCGCGCGTTTCCAATGCATCGAGGGTGATGCTCATCATGGCTCTCCGATTCGGTGAAACTGCGTTAGGCCAGCCAGCGCTTGCGCCGCCGATAAAACTTCATGTCCTTGAAGCTCTTGCGGCCGGCACCGGAGACGCCCAGATAAAACTCCTTGACGTCCTCGTTGTTGGCCAGGTCGCGCGCCGCGCCATCCATCACCACGCGTCCGTTCTCGAGGATGTAGCCGAAGTCGGCGTAGCGCAGGGCGACGCTGGTGTTCTGTTCGGCCAGCAGGAAGGACACGCCTTCCTTCTGGTTCAGGTCCTTGACGATGCCGAAGATCTCGTCGACGATCTGCGGCGCGATCCCCATCGACGGCTCGTCGAGCAGGATCATCGACGGGTTGGCCATCAGGGCGCGTCCGATCGCGCACATCTGCTGTTCGCCGCCCGAGGTGTAGCCGGCCTGGCTCGAACGCCGCTCCTTCAGGCGCGGGAAGTAGTGGTAGACCGACTCCAGCGCGGCACTCAGTTCGCCGCGGCCGATGCGGCGCGTGTAGGCGCCGGTCAGCAGATTTTCTTCGATCGTCAGGTGGCCGAAGCAGTGGCGCCCTTCCATTACCTGCGACAGCCCGCGCCGCACCAGTTCGTTCGGCGTGAGCTGGTCGATGCGCTCGCCCTGGAAGCGCACCTCACCCTTGGTGACGTCGCCGCGTTCGCCGCGCAGCAGGGTCGAGATGGTTTTCAGGGTCGTCGACTTGCCGGCGCCGTTCGCGCCCAGCAGGGCCACGATCTTCCCCTTCGGTACCTGCAGGGAAACGCCCTTCAAGACCAGGATCACGTGGTCGTAAATGACTTCGATGTTGTTCACCGCCAGGTAGGGCTGTTCGCTGGTGCTGGTCATGGGTGCTCGTCCAAAGATGTCCCCGCCGGGGCGGGGACGGGTGCGTCGATTACTGCATGCAGGCCGGGGTGATGTTCTTTTCCTTGGCATAGGCCAGCGAAGACTCTTCCAGCAGCTTGCGCGTCAGGGCCTTGTCGCCGACCACCCAGTTCGGGGTAATCGCGACCCACTTCTTGCCGTCCCATTGCTGGACCTTCACCGCGCCCGAGCCCTCGTGGTCGTCGCAGCTGGTCTTCACGGTCGGGAACATGCCGAAGGCGCCGAGCGCCTTCTGGCGCGCCGCGTCGACGTTCAGGTTTTCCAGGCCCCAGCGCACCTGCTCGCCGGTCATGGTCTTGCCCTTGCCGTATTTTTCCTGCGCGGTGCGGATCGCTTCGACCCACAATACGCCGAGCGTGACGCCGCGCATGTGGTAGACCGAGCCGATGCGGCTCTGTTCGGCCAGGTTGCCCTTGCCGGCGGCGTAGACTTTCTTGCGGATCTCGTCGAGCAGCGGGTAGTTGCCCGGCGTGTTGAACGTCATCGACGTATAGCCCTTGGCCGCTTCGCCCGACGGGATCGTGTCTTCTTCCGAGCCGGCCCACCAGACGCCGAGGATTTTATCGCGCGGGAAGCCGTTCCTTTGCGCGGTCTTGATCGCCACCGAATTCATCACGCCCCAGCCCCACAGGATCACGTGGTCCGGTTTCGCTTGGCGAATCTGCAGCCATTGCGACTGCTGCTCGCTGCCCGGCGGCGCCACCGCGATCTTGATCAGCTCGAAGCCATACTGTTTCGCCTGCGCGTCCAGCACCGGCATGGCTTCCTTGCCGAAGGCCGAATCGTGGTACAGGTAGGCGATCTTCTTGCCCTTGAGTTTGGCGTAACCGCCGTTCTTGTCGCCCAGGTACTTGATCATGGCGGCGGCCTGGTTCCAGTAGCTGGTAATGAGGGGAAAGACGTAGGGGAAGACCTTGCCGTTGGCGGCGTCCGAACGGCCGTAGCCGAGCATGGTCATCGGGATCTTGTCGACGGCGACGCGGTCGACGATGCCGTAGGCGATGCCGGTCGAGAGCGGATCGATCAGGGTGGCGCCGCCATTCTTGGTTTTCAGGCGCTCGTAGCATTCGACGCCACGCGAAGCGTTGTATTCGGTCTCGCACTCTTCCCAGGTCATCTTGACGCCGTTGATGCCGCCGTTCGCGTTGACCAGATTAAAATAATCGATCATGCCGCCGTAGATGCCGGAACCGCCGGCGGCATACGGGCCGACCCGGTAGGACGGCAGGGCGACGAACTGGTCGGCCGCCACTACCTGCCCGCAGGCGCCGGCGATGGCAGCGCCGAGCAGGATCGTTTTGATGAGTTTCATGGGGTGTCTCCTCTTTATTAACGACGTTGAATTGCGAAATTCTCAATGCGGGAAAGGCCACAGGCGCAGCTTTTCCTTGCCGATCTGCCACAGGCGCGCCAGGCCGTGCGGCTCGACGATCAGGAAGAAGATGATCAAGCCGCCGAACACCATCAGCTCCAGGTTCGAGGCGTAGTTGGTCGCGATCCCGAGCGCGTGCGCGACCATGTTCAAGAAGATCGGCAGCAGCACGATGAAGGCCGCGCCCAGGAACGAGCCCAGGATCGAGCCGACCCCGCCGATGATGACCATGAACAGGATGCGGAACGACAAGTCCAGACTGTAGGCTTCCGGCTCGACCGTGCCGAGATAGGCAAACGCGTACAGCGCGCCGGCGACGCCGCAATAAAACGAGCTCACGGCAAAGGCGAGCAGCTTGGTGCGCAGCGGCCGGAAGCCAATCACCTCGGCCGCCATGTCCATGTCGCGAATCGCCATCCACGAGCGCCCCACGTTCGAGCGGATCATGTTCTTGGCCAGCAGGGCCATGCCCGCCACGATTCCCAGCACCAGCAGGTATTTCGCCTCGGGCGTCACGAAGCGGTAGCCGAAGATCTGCATGGTCTGCACCGTCACCACGCCCGAGGCGCTGTAGTTGGTCAGGTACGGGATCTTGGTCAGGCACCAGATGACGAAGAACTGGGTCGCCAGCGTCGAGGCCGCCAGATAAAAGCCGCGGATGCGCAGCGAAGGCAAACCGAACGCGATGCCGACGCTGGCCGCGCACAGGCCGCCCAGCACGAAGGCGAGCAGTAGCGGCATGCCGGGAATGCGCGCCACGAAATTGAACGAGGCGTAGGCGCCGACCGCCATGAAGGCGGCCGTGCCGAGCGAGAGCTGGCCGGCGTAGCCGGTCAGGATGTTCAGGCCCAGCGCCGCCAGCGCGAAGATCAGGAACGGGATCAGGATCGCCGACAGCAGATAGGGGGAGGCAAACAGCGGTACCACGGCCAGGGCGACCACCAGCAAGCTGATGAGCCCGATGCGGTCCTGGCGGATCGGCAGGATCTGGCCGTCGGCCTGGTAGCTGGTCTTGAATTGTCCGGCTTCGCGATACAGCATGTCAGATCCTCCGGATGATTTTTTCGCCGAACAGCCCTTCGGGCCGCACCAGCAGGAACAGCAAGGCCAGTACATACGGGAACCAGCCTTCGATGCCGCCTCCCACCATCGGGCCGATATACACCTCGGCCAGTTTTTCGCTGGCGCCGATGATCAGGCCGCCGACAATCGCCCCCGGCACCGAGGTAAACCCGCCCAGGATCAGCACCGGCAAGGCTTTCAGCGCGATGAAGGTCAGCGCGAACTGCACCCCGTTGCGCGCGCCCCACAGCAAGCCCGCCACCAGCGCCACCAGTCCGGCCACCGACCACACCACGACCCAGATGCGCTGCAGCGGAATGCCGACGGCGAGCGCGGCCTGGTGGTCGTCGGCCACCGCGCGCAGCGCGCGCCCGACCTTGGTTTTCGAGAACAGCAGCGCCAGCGCGACCACCAGCACGGCGCAGACGATGGCCGCCATCATGTCGAACTGCGAGACGAGGATATTGAAATTGTCCATCAGGTAGGGGTTCGGCACGTCCTCGATCGGCAGGTCGAGCTTGCGCACCTGCGAGCCCCAGACCAGCTGGGCCAGGCCCTCGATGAAGAAGGCAAGGCCGATGGTGGCCATGAACAGCGTGATTTCCGGCTGGTTGACCAGGGGCCGCAAGACCACCCGCTCGATCGCCAGCGCCAGCGCGATCATGACCAGGATCGTGATCGGAATCGCCACCCACAGCGAGACGCCGAACTTGTCGATGATGCCGACGCAGGTGAGGGCGGCAAAAAACACCATCGCCCCTTGCGCGAAATTGAACACGCCGGAGGCTTTGTAGATGAGGACGAAGCCGATCGCCACCAGCGCGTACATCACCCCCGACAGCAAGCCGCCGAGCAGCACTTCGATGAAAAAGCTCATGCCGCGTCCTCCTCGTGGGCCTGGCCCAGATACGCCTTGATCACGTTGGCGTCGGCGCGCACCTCGTCGGGCGTGCCGTCGCCGATCTTCTTGCCGTAGTCGAGCACGACGACCCGGTCCGAGATGTCCATCACCACCCCCATGTCGTGTTCGATCAGCACGATCGTCGTGCCGAACTGGTCGTTCACATCGAGGATGAAGCGGCACATGTCCTGCTTTTCCTCGACGTTCATGCCGGCCATCGGTTCGTCCAGCAGCAGGATCTCCGGCTCGGCCGCCAGGGCGCGGCCCAGCTCGACGCGCTTTTGCAAGCCGTAGGGCAGGCGCCCGACCGGCGTCTTGCGGATCGCCTGGATTTCCAGGAAATCGATGATGGCCTCGGCCTTTTCGCGGTGCGCGATTTCTTCCCGCCGCGCCGCGCCCAGGTAAAACGCCTGCTGCAGGAAATTCGTCTTCATCTTGAGGTTGCGGCCGGTCATGATGTTGTCCAGGACCGTCATCCCCTTGAACAGCGCGATGTTTTGAAACGTGCGCGCAATGCCCGCTCGCGCAGCGCTGTAGCAATCCATGTTGGTGCGGCGTGCGCCGCGCAGCACGATCTCGCCCTGCTGCGGACGGTAGACGCCGTTGATCACATTGAGCATCGAGCTCTTGCCGGCGCCGTTGGGCCCGATGATGGCGCGGATCTCGTGCTGGCGCACGTCGAACGAAATATCGGTCAGGGCCTTGACCCCGCCGAAGGCCAGCGAGATGTGCTTCAGGTCGAGGATCACCTCGCCGATACGGCGTCCGGCACTTGGCGCGGCCGGTGTGTGCATCATGTCCATCACGCTGCCTCCTCGAGGACCGGATAGGTGGCGGCCTCGTTGATGCGCAGGTCGGCACTGACGAGGCCGCTGCGCCCATCCTCGAATTTCACTTGCGTGCTGATGAATTGCGAAGCCTTGCCGCTGTACAGGGCGTCGATCAGCACGGCGTATTTTTCAGCCACGAACTTGCGCCGCACCTTGCGCGTACGGGTCAGCTCGTCGTCGTCCGGGTCGAGTTCCTTGTGCAGCACCAGGAAGCGGTGGATCTGGGTCTTGCCCATCAAGGCTTCGCCGGCCAGGTCGGCGTTCACCTTCTGCACGCAGTCGCGCATCAATTCCTGCACCTGCGGGTGCGCCGCCAGGTCGACATAGCCGGAATAGGCCAGGTTGCGCCGCTCGGCCCAGTTGCCGACCGCTTCCATGTCGATGTTGAGAAAAGCGCAGACCTGGTCGCGGCCATTGCCGAAGGCGACCGCTTCCTTGATGAAGGGGAAGAACTTGAGCTTGTTCTCGATGTAGTTGGGCGCGAAGATGGCGCCGTTGTTCATGGTGCCGACATCGGCCGCGCGGTCGATGATCTTCAAGTGACCGTCGCTGTCGAACATGCCGGCGTCGCCGGTATGGAAGTAGCCTTCGCTGTCGATCACTTCGGCCGTCGCATCGGGGCGCTTGAAATAGCCATCCATGTTCGAGACGCCCTTGACCAGCACTTCGCCGTTGGCGGCCAGTTTCACCTCGACCCCGGGCGCCGGCACGCCGACGCTGTCGAACTTGATGTTCCCGTCCGGCTGCAGGCAGACATAGGCGCAGGTCTCGGTCGAGCCGTACAGCTGCTTCAGATTGACGCCGATCGAGCGGTAGAAACGGAACAGGTCGGGACCGATCGCCGCGCCCGCCGTGTAGGCCACGCGCACGCGCGACAGGCCCAGCACGTTCTTCAGGGGTTCGTAGACGAACAGGCGGCCCAGCGCGTACTTGCAGCGCTCGCTGGCGCTGACCGGTTTGCCGTCGAGGATGGCGGCGCCGCTGCGCCGCGCGACCTGCATGAAGTAATCGAACATGCGGCGCTTCGGGCCGCTCGCGTCTTCCATCCGGATCATGACGGTGGTGAGCATGTTCTCGAACACGCGGGGCGGCGCAAAATAGTAGGTCGGGCCGATTTCGCGCAGGTCGGTCAGCACGGTGTCGCTCGATTCCGGGCAGTTCACCGTGAATCCGGCCACCATCGCCTGCGCCAGCGAAAACAGGCAGTCGCCGACCCAGGCCATCGGCAGGTAGGACAGGATGTCTTCGCGCTCGGTCAGCTTGTCGAAGCCGACCCCGCCGGCGCCGGCTGCCAGCAAGGCCGCGTGCGACTGCATCACGCCTTTCGGCTTGCCGGTGGTGCCCGAGGTGTACAGGATGATGGCGGTGTCGCTGCCCTGGCCGGCTTCGATGGCGGCGTCGAAGGCGCCGGGATGAGCCGCGTCCCAGGCGCGGCCCAGGTCCTGCAGGGCCGCATAGGAAAGCAAGCCCGCGTGCTGGTAATGGCGCATGCCGCGTTCGTCCTCGAACACGATGCGGCGCACGCGCGGGCACTGCGCCTGCAGCTCGACCAGCTTGTCGACCTGTTCCTGGTCTTCGACGACGGCAAATTCGATATCGGCGTCGTTGAGCACGTGGGCCATGTCGGCGCTCGGCGCATCCTGGTAGAGCGGCACCGGGACGCCGCCCAGGCATTGCGCCGCCAGCATCGCCCAATACAGGCGCGGCCGGTTGTCGCCGATGATGGCCAGGTTCATGCCGCGCTGGAAACCGAGCGAGGCCAGGCCGCACGCCAGGGCGCGCACCTCGGCATTGACCTGCAGCCAGGACCAGCTCTGCCAGATGCCCAGGTGTTTTTCGCGAAATGCCGGACGCGCCCCGCGTTGCCGGGCATGGGCGAGCAGGCGCCGCGGAAAAGTCTGCAAGGGCAAGCGTTCCGATGTCTCCATCGCTGTCTCCTGTCTGTGGAAGCGGCGCGCCACGAAATCGGCGGCCGGCGAATTTTTTATGTAAAGATAGTACTTTGCGTTGACCCGCGAAGTTGTCATCCAAATGACAATTGGTCCGACTTTCGATGACGCGATGCACAATGAAGATGCCGACACCAACCCTTCTGGAACACCTGCGCGCCACCATCTGGGGGCGCGTGCTCACGCCTGCCGAGATGGCGCGGGTCGAGGCCGTCTGTTTCGAGCAATTCGTCCCGAAAGGCGGCTTCGTCTGCCGCAAGGGCGAGCCGTTGGAAAACTGGGTAGGCATCATCGATGGGCTCGTGAAAATCAATAATTTTTCCCCGTCCGGGAAAAGCGTGACCTTTACCGGCGTGACCGCCGGCGGCTGGTTCGGCGAAGGTTCCCTGCTCAAGGACGCGTTCCGCAAGTACGACGTCATGGCGCTGCGTGACACCCGCGTGGCGCGCATGCCGCGCGCCACCTTCGAGTGGCTGCTGGAAGTGAGCCTGCCCTTCAACCGTTTCTTGCTCATGCAACTGAATGAACGCCTGGGCCAGTTCATCGGCCAGGTCGAGACCGACCGCATGCTCGATGTCGATACCCGCGTGGCGCGCTGCCTGGCGGCGATGTTCAACGCCCACCTGTATCCGGGCCTGGACAAGCTGGTGCAGCTGTCGCAGGAAGAGATCGGCTACCTGTCGGGCGCCTCGCGCCAGCGCGCCAACCAGGCGCTGCAGTTGCTGGAGAAGGCAGGGCTGTTGAGGCTCGATTACGGCGGCATCCGCGTGCTCGACCTGGAAGGACTGCGCCAGTACCAGGCCTAGCACGGCCGTGCATGCCTTCGCGATCGCGTATCGTTGGGGGTATGATAGGAACCATGTCAAATCCATCTCATTCCTCCTCCCGCGCCGAGCGCCTGGACGGGCTGCGCGCCGCGATGAAACGCCATGGCATCGATGCCTGCATCGTGCCCTCGAGCGACCCCCACTTGTCCGAATACCTGCCGCGCCGCTGGCAGGGCCGCGAATGGCTCTCGGGCTTCACCGGCTCGGTCGGCACCTTCATCCTGGGCGCCGACTTCGCCGGCGTCTGGACCGATGGCCGCTACTGGACCCAGGCCGAAACGGAGCTGGCCGGCAGCGGGATCGCCTTGATGAAGATCCCGTCCGGCGCCAGCCTGCTGCACATCGACTGGCTGGCGCAGAACATGGCGCCCGGGCAGACGGTCGCCGTCGACGCCCGGGTGCTGGGCCTGGCCGTGGCGCGCCTGCTGGGTGAGGCGCTGGCCGCGCGCGGCATCCTGCTGCGCACGGACATCGACCTGCTCGATGAAATCTGGAGCGACCGCCCCGGCCTGCCGCTCGAGCCGCTGTACGAACACGCCGCGCCGCATGCGGCATTGAGCCGCGCCGACAAGCTGGCCGCGACCCGCGCCGCGATGACGGCCCTGGGCGCCGAGCGCCATTTCATCTCCACGCTCGACGACATCGCGTATCTGTTCAACCTGCGCGGCGCCGACGTCAGTTTCAATCCGGTCTTCGTCGCCCATGCGCTGGTCGAACAGGACCGCGCGACCCTGTTCCTGGCCGAAGGCAAGGCATCGAGCGAACTGCAGGCGCGCCTGCTGGAAGACGGCGTGCGCCTGGCGCCGTATGCGGCAGCCGCCGACGCGCTGGGGGCGTTGCCGCCGGCCAGCAGCCTGCTGGTCGATCCGCGCCGCATCACGGCCGGCATGCGTTGCGCGGTGGCCGAAGGCGTGAAGGTGATCGAAGCGATCAACCCGACCACCTTCGCCAAGTCGCGCAAGACCGACGCCGAGGCGGCTCACGTGCGCGCCACCATGGAGCAGGATGGCGCGGCCCTGTGCGAATTCTTCGCCTGGCTCGAGGCCGAGCTGGCCAACCCGCAGCGCGCCCCGCTGACCGAACTGGCGATCGACACCCGGATCACGGCCGCGCGCGCGCGCCGTCCGCATTTCGTCAGCCCGAGCTTCGGCACGATTGCCGGTTTCAATGCCAACGGCGCGATCATGCACTACCGCGCGAGCGCGGCCTCGCATGCCGTCATCGAAGGCGACGGACTGCTCTTGATCGACTCTGGCGGCCAGTACCTGGGCGGCACCACCGACATCACGCGCGTGGTCCCGGTCGGTCGGATTACCGATGCGCACAAACGCGATTTCACGCTGGTCTTGAAGGGGATGATGGCCTTGTCGAGCGCCCAGTTCCCGCGCGGGACACGCTCGCCGCTGCTGGACGCCATCGCGCGCGCGCCGATCTGGGCCGCCGGCCTGGATTACGGCCACGGCACCGGCCACGGCGTCGGCTACTTCATGAACGTGCACGAAGGCCCGCAGGTGATTTCGCCGAGCGCCGCGCCCGATCCGCACACGGCCATGGAGCCGGGCATGATCACCTCGATCGAGCCGGGCATCTACAAGCCGGGCCGCTGGGGCATCCGCATCGAGAACCTGGTGCTGGCCGTCCCGGCGGGGGATGGACAACCCGGCGAATTCGGCGAGTTCCTGCGTTTCGAGACGCTGACTCTGTGCCCGATCGACACGCGCTGCCTCGACCTGTCGCTGCTGCACCCGCACGAGCTGGAGTGGCTCAACGCCTACCACGCGCAAGTGCGCGAACGCCTGCTGCCGCATGTCGACGGCGCCGCGCGCGCCTGGCTGACCTTGCGCACGAGGGCCGTCTGATGGCTTCCTCCCGCTCCACCCGCGCCAGTTCCGCCGTCGAGCGCCTCAAGCGCCGTACGGGCCATACCGGCTACTCGATGGCGCGTACCGCCAGCGGCGGCTTCTACCTGTCCGAGATGCCGGGCGCGCCCCCGTTGTGCGCGCCGCTCGAACTCGATGAATTCGTCGCCTTCGTCAACAGCCTCGGGCCGCAAGAGGTGCGGCGCATGACCAAGAACGACATCGCGTTCGAGAAGCAGCTGGTCAAGAAAAAGCCGTGAGGCGCTCCGCGCCCACCGGCGCGGCGCCCCACGCAGCACCCCACGCAGTCCTTCAAAAGCCGCCATGACGAACTACGATTATCTGTCTCCCTACTGGTCGCCGACCGAAATCGCCACCAATGCGGTGATCCTCTTGCACCTGGCCGGCTCGCTGTTCCTGGGCCTGCTGGTCGGCTACGAGCGCTCCTACCACGGGCGCGCCGCCGGCATGCGCACCTATGGCCTGGTTTGCATGGCGTCGTGCGCGCTGACCATCGTCAGCGGCTATCCGGAGATGTGGTTCGGCGGGCAGACCGGGGCCATCGGCGTGGTCGACCCGACCCGGGTGATGCAGGGCGTGGTCACCGGCATCGGCTTTCTCGGCGCCGGCGTGATCATGCGCGAAGGTTTCAACATCAGCGGCCTGACGACGGCGGCCTCGATCTGGAGTTCGTCGGTGATCGGCATCCTGGTCGGTGTCGGCTTTTACCTGGCGGCGATGGGCCTGGCCTTCTTCTCGGCCATGATCATGATCTACCTGAACAAGGTGGAAAACTTCCTGCCCTCGCGCCGCGCGGTGGCGGTGACGCTGCGCTTTCGCGAAGCCTACCTGCCGCGCGAGGATGCGCTGCGCGAGGCGGCGATGGAGCGCGGCTACCATATCGCCAGCAGTTCGCTGACGATCGCCAGCAGCAACGGACGCCAGGAGTGGCGTTTCGTCGCCATCGCGCTGTCGCGCCACAATCGCGCCACGCTCACCGAACTGGCCGCGGAACTGGCGGCGTCCGAAGGCGTCGAAGGGTTTCAGCTCTCGCACGCACGTAACTAAGATAAATAAAAAGATAGATAAAAACGGGATACACCAATGCAAGCGCAAGACGTTCTCGATTTCTGGTTCCTGCCGCCGACCGATCCGGAGTACGGCAAGACGCGCATCGAATGGTTCCGCAAGGACGCGGCCTTCGACGCCCAGGTCCGCACCCGCTTCGGCAGCCTGATCGCGCAGGCGGTCGCCGGCGGCTTGCGCGAGTGGGACATGGAAGGACCGCAAGGGGTGCTGGCGCGCATCCTGGTGCTCGACCAGTTCACTCGCAATGCCTACCGCGACGCCCCCGAATCGTTTGCCGGCGACACGCTGGCCTTGCTGGCCGCGCAGGCGCTGGTCGACAGCGGCGCCGACCGCGCATTGCCGCCATTCCAGCGTGCCTTCGTCTACATGCCCTACGAGCACGCGGAAGATGCGCGCATGCAGCAGTGCGCCGTCGACCTGTTCGCGCGCCTGGCGCTCGAGAACGAGGGCTTTACCGAGATGCTCGACTATGCGCACCGCCACCGCGGCGTGATCGCGCGCTTCGGCCGCTTCCCGCACCGCAACCCGATCCTCGGGCGCGCGTCCACCGCCGACGAACTGCAGTACCTGAGCCAGCCGGGCGCCGGGTTCTGATGGCCGCGCCATTGAACATCGTCGGCGCCGGCCATGTCGGGCGCGTGCTGGGCCGCCTGTTCCACCAGCACGGCGTATTCGCGGTGCAGGACGTAGTGACCCGCTCGCGGGACAGCGCGTGCGCTGCCGTGGCCTTCATCGGTGCCGGGCGTGCGCTGGCGCAGGCGTCGATTTTGCGCCCGGCCCCCGTCTGGATGCTCGCCGTGGGCGACGACCAGATCGCACCTGTGTGCGCCGCCCTGGCCGCCGACGGGTTGCTGGGGGGCGCCACCGTCTTCCATTGCAGCGGCGCCAGGGCGTCGGCCGAACTGCATGCGGCCAGCGCGGCCGGCGCCCGGGTGGCGAGCGTGCATCCGGTGCGCAGCTTTGCCGACCCGGCCGCGGTCGCCGCCGCGTTCGACGGCACCTGGTGCGGGGTCGAGGGAGACGGCGCCGCGCTGGCGCTGCTGGGGCCGGCGTTCGAGGCGATCGGTGCACGCCTGGTCGCCATCGATGCCGCAGCCAAGACGGTGTATCACGCCGCCTCCGTTTTCGCCTCGAACTACCTGGTGACGGTGCTCGACGCCGCCCTGCGTGCGTATGGCGCGGCCGGCGTGCCGCCCGAGGTGGCGCGCGAACTGGCGCGGCCGCTGGCGCTCGAGACCCTGGATAACGTCTTGCGGCTGGGCGCGCCCGCCGCGCTCAGCGGGCCGATCGCCCGCGGCGATCGGGCGACGGTTGCGCGCCAGCAAGCCGCGCTGCAGGACTGGGATGGGCCGACCGCCGCCTTGTACCAAGCCCTGGCGAGCGCCACCACGGAGCTGGCCGCGCGCAAGCGGCGCGGCGACGCCTGAATCATTGACTGCACATCCGGAGATCCGATGTTGTTGACTGCCTGGGCCATGCTGGCCATTCTCGGCGTGTATTTCTGGACCGGCGTCATGGCCGGCTACGCGCGCGTCAAATACAAGGTGCCCGCGCCCTCGATGGAGGGCCCGGCTGCCTTCCAGAGCGCGCAGCGGGTACAGGCCAATACGCTCGAGCAGTTACCGATCGTGATCGTGCCGCTCTGGCTGTGTGCGAATTACCTGGGCGACACCTGGGCCGCTGCCGGCGGCTTGCTCTGGTGCGCCGGCCGCATCGCGTATGCGCTCGGCTATTACCGCGCTCCCGCGCAGCGCGAGACGGGGTTTATCGTTGGCATGTTGGCAAGTGCTTTGTTGATTGGAGGCACAGTCGTTGGTTTATTGATGCAATAAGGAAAAATAAATTCATCAGGGAATCGACAAAGTTCCCAAACGGCAATAAGCTTGCCTGCTGAATTCGTCATTTCGGTGACTGGTGCGCGTCGCGCCCGGGCCGGTTCGATGTGTAGGAGGCAAGATGCTGTTTTTGAAAAGTACCGCGGCCATGAAAGCGCCGGGCATTTATGAGGTCGACATTGCCGCCAAGCCGCCAGGCAAAACCTTTGGCGTCTACCTGGCTACCGACCCCGACAATCCGCCGCAGGAAGTGATCGCGGCACTGGCCGCGCTTGGCTTCAAGGGCACCTACCAGAAAAATTACACGCACCGCGACGGCGGCCGCGTGCTCGACCTGCATTTCGAAAAAGACGGCACCGACCTGTTCAAAGGCTGGAAGGCCGAAGAGTGTACGGCCAACCTGGCCGCCATCGATGGCCTGTTCGGTAAGCTCGGCATCAGCGTCACTACCCGCGTGATGAGCATGGCCGAGGCCTACGCCTGAGCTCTGCGCACTTCGCATCGCGCATTGCATGATGGACCGGGCGGCAAGCCGGCCTTGTCTCGCGTAGCTTTCCTGCCGCCGCTGGTATTGACGCGCGGGCGCCGCATGCGCACTGCGCGCCGCGCCGGGACGTCCCGCGGCTTCATGCGACAATGCCGCGTCATGGGGTCCGCCCATGCTCCACCTTTGAATTTGCCATGGATTTGTTCGACAACCCCGGCACGCTGGCCGCGATTCCGATCGAGGACGGCGCGCTCGCGCTGCTGGCGCAGTTGCCGCTCCCGTTGTCGAACGCGGACGTATTCGCGCAGCTGCTGGCGCAAACGCCCTGGCGCGAGGAAAGCGTCGTCGTGTACGGCAAACGCCACCTGCAGCCGCGTTTATCGGCCTGGTATGGGGATGCCAGCTATACCTACTCCGGCCTGCGCCTGGCGCCCTTGCCGTGGACCGCTTTATTGCTGGAAATACGCGCCGCCGTCGAAACGGTGTGCGGGCAGCGGTTCAATAGTGTGCTCCTGAACCGCTACCGCAACGAGCGCGACAGCATGGGCATGCACAGCGACGACGAGCCGGAACTAGGGGCCGAGCCGGTCATCGCCTCGCTCAGCTATGGCACCACGCGCACGTTTATCTTGCGGCATAAACGCAACAAACAGACCCTCCGCTTGCCACTCGAGGATGGCAGCCTGTTATTGATGAGTGGGCAATTGCAGAGACACTGGGTTCATGGCATCAATAAATCGACCCGTCCCCTCGGAGAACGATTGAATTTAACCTTCAGGTACATCGCCTAATCTGCACGCTTCATACGGCATTTTCACTGCCAAATAATTGAACCGGCAGTCATTTATGTTACATTTGATTACAGTTCTTACCTAATCGGCAGCGACGTGCGCTTTTCAAAGGTGTTATCTTGATCACATCGCGATTCAAGATGAATTGCGAGCCAGACTACAAACGTGAAAAGGATTCTCGTATGAAAAAGCTCATCTTTGCACTGATCGCAGGTACCGCCGCCATGTCCGCCGCACAAGCCCAGACCACGACGTCGCCACGTGGCTATGTCGGTGCCGGCCTTGCCACCGTCGAGAATGCACACCGTATTCCGGGTGCCACGGGCGTCGAGGACGAAAGCTACAAGACTTCCGGTAAAGTGTTTGGCGGTGTCGACATCGACCAGCGCTTCGGGGTCGAAGCCGGTTACACCGACTTCCGTACCTCGCGCACCAACTACACCCTCAATGGCGTCAACGGCCAGGCCGAGACCGATGGCTACGGCGCCTACGTGGCCGGCAAAGCCACCATGCCGATCAACGAGCGCACTGGACTCTACGGCAAGCTCGGTGTGGCCCATACCAAGCATGAAATGAATGCCAGCACCCCTGGCGTGGCGCGTAAAGTCAGCGATAACGGTGTGTATGCCGGCGTCGGCCTGCAGCACGCGATCAACGAGCAAGTCTCGCTGATCGCCGAGTACGAGCGTTACGGCAAGAAGAAGGATTTCGGCGCCAAGCCGGACGTCTTCACCATCGGCGCAAAATACAATTTCTAAATTGATTTGTTGTTGATGTCATGAAAAAGGGCCCGCGGGCCCTTTTTTTGGTCTGGCGGCGCGCGGCCTGCAATGTCGGCGCCACGCTCACGCTCGTACTTGTGCCCAGGGTGGCAATACGGTTGGCGTTTTCGCTTGCGGTACCGTCAAGCCCGACGCAATGAAGCGGTGGATCGATGACCACGGCCACTCTTGCGCGCAGGAACACATTTCGTGGCGTACCGGATTGGTATGCATGTAGTCGATCAGGGCCGCGTAATCGGCCTCGTTCGAGATGCGGAATTCCTGGTACTGGCGGGCCCAGATGCCCTCGGCGCGGGCCGCGCTCGGCGACTTTCGTAATGCCTTGGAGAACGCGATTTTTACGGCGCGCCAGCGGCTGGAACAGTCGTGGTCGCCCGGCGGCAGCGTCCACATCGCGTGGGCGTGATCCGGCAGTACTACCCAGCCATCGACATGAAAAGGTTTGCGCACGCGCGCCTGGCGGATGGCATCGCCAAACGCGGAAATATGGTCTGTTAACAGGGTACTGCCACGGTCCAGCAGGCGCACCGTGAAGAAAAAGGTTCCACCAGGAACCCGGTTATCGCGGTAGTCGGTCATGGGAAAGGTGTGCCGATCGATGGTGGTCGCCATATCGATTGGCGCAAGTGGGAGGCTGGAACGATACGCCTCATCGGCGATCGATTCTACACACTGTCGCCTACTGCCGCGTTACGTTTCCGTGCGTAACTTTTGGGCAAAAAAATGCCCGGTGGGTACCGGGCATGTGCATCGTCGATCAGGTCGTCAACGGCTTGTAGCGAATCCGTTTCGGCTTCGCGCCTTCTTCACCGAGGCGCTTCTTCTTGTCCGCTTCGTATTCCTGGTAGTTACCGTCGAAGAAGGTCACCTGCGAATTGCCCTCGAACGCCAGAATGTGGGTCGCGATCCGGTCCAGGAACCAGCGATCGTGGGAGATCACCATCACGCTGCCGGCAAATTCGAGTAGCGCGTCTTCCAGCGCACGCAGGGTTTCCACGTCCAGGTCGTTCGATGGTTCGTCCAGCAGCAGGACGTTGCCGCCCTGCAGCAAGGTTTTTGCCAGGTGCAGGCGGCCGCGCTCGCCGCCGGACAGGTTGCCGACCACCTTTTGCTGGTCCGACCCTTTGAAATTGAAGCGGCCGAGGTAGGCGCGCGAGGGCATCTCGAAGCGGCCGACGCTGAGCATGTCGGCGCCTGCGGTCACGTCCTCGAACACGGTCTTGTTGTTGGCCAGTTCGTCGCGGTGCTGGTCGACCAGCGAGATGCGCGCCGTCTTGCCGATCGCGACTTCACCACTGTCCGGCTGTTCTTTGCCGGCGATCATTTTAAAGAGGGTCGATTTGCCGGCGCCGTTCGGGCCGATGATGCCGACGATCGCGCCCGGCGGCACGGTAAACGAGACGTTGTCGAGCAGCAAGCGGTCGCCGAACGCTTTCGAGACGTTCTTGAACTCGATGACTTCGTTGCCCAGGCGCTCAGCCACGGGAATGAAAATCTCCTGGGTCTCGTTGCGCTTCTGGTATTCGTATTCGGACAGTTCATTGAAACGCGCCAGCCTTGCCTTCGACTTCGCTTGCCGCGCCTTCGGATTCTGGCGCGACCATTCGAGTTCCTTCTGCAGCGCCTTCTGGCGCGCCGACTCGGTCGACTCTTCCTGCTTCAGGCGCGCCTGCTTCTGGTCCAGCCAGGACGAGTAATTGCCCTTCCAGGGAATACCCGAACCGCGGTCCAGTTCCAGGATCCATTCGGCCGCGTTGTCGAGGAAATAGCGGTCGTGGGTGATGCCGACCACGGTGCCCGGAAAGCGCAGCAGGAATTGCTCGAGCCACTCGACCGATTCGGCATCGAGGTGGTTGGTGGGCTCGTCCAGCAGCAGCATGTCGGGTTTGCTCAGCAGCAGTTTGCACAGCGCCACGCGGCGCTTTTCGCCGCCCGACAGCACGCCGATCTTCGCATCCCAGGGCGGCAGGCGCAGCGCATCGGCGGCCATTTCCAGCTGCAGGTTCAGGTTGCCGCCATCGGACGACGAGATGATCGATTCCAGGCGTTCCTGCTCTTTCGCCAGCGCGTCGAAATCCGCGTCTTCGTCGCCGTATGCGGCGTACACGGCTTCGAGCTTGGCTTGCGCTTCGAACGCTTCGCCCAGGCCCGATTCGACTTCCTGGCGCACGGTCTTTTCCGGATCGAGTTGCGGTTCCTGCGGCAGATAGCCGATGTTCAGGCCCGGCATCGGCCGCGCTTCGCCCTGGATGTCGGTATCGATGCCTGCCATGATCTTGAGCAGGGTCGACTTGCCGGAGCCGTTCAGGCCCAGCACGCCGATCTTCGCACCCGGGAAGAAGGACAGTGAAATGTCCTTCAAGATCTGGCGTTTCGGCGGGACGATTTTGCCCACGCGGTTCATGGTATAGACGTAATTGGCCATTTTTATATCTGTAGAAAATCAAGGTGCAAAGGATACGATAGAAGCGCCCCGGCGGGCACCCCCATCACGAAACTTTTGGCGCCGGCTGGGCCTGGCCGCGGCGCAGCAGCCCTTCGCCGGCAAACAGCGCCAGCGCCGTCCAGATCATGGCGAACCCCACCAGCCGGTCGGCCGTGAACGCTTCCTTGAACAGCAGCACGCCGAGCAGAAACTGAATGGTCGGCGCCAGGTATTGCAGCAGGCCGAGAATGGACAGCGGAATCTGGCGCGCGCCGCTGGCAAACAGGAGCAAGGGGATCGCCGTGATCGGGCCGGAGGCAAGCAGCAGCCAGCGCGTGCTGTCCGACGCGGTATTGAGGAAGGCATTCTCGCCGTGCAGGGTCAGCCAGGCGAGATAGGCGGCGGCGAGCGGGAACAGCACCATGGTCTCGAACGACAGCCCCTCGAGTGCGCCGAGCGCGGCGGTCTTGCGCAGCAAGCCATAGGCGCCGAAAGTCGCCGCCAGGAACAGGGCGATCCAGGGTATGTTGCCAGACTGCCAGGTCAGCCAGGCCACGCCGAGGGCGGCCAGCGCGATCACGCCCCACTGGAAGGGACGCAGGCGCTCTTTCAACAGCAAGAAACCGAACATGATGTTGACCAGCGGGGTGATGAAGTAACCGAGGCTGGCATCGATCACGTGGCCATTGTTCACGGCCCAGATATACAGCAGCCAGTTAGCGCCCAGCAAAAGTGCCGAGGCAACAAAGCTCCAGAACACGCGCGGCCGGCGTACCCCGTTCAGCCAGCGCCACTGGCGCCGCAGCGCCAGCACGATCAGCAAGAAGGCAAGCGACCAAAGCATGCGGTTGGCCAGGATCTGCAGCGCCGGCACGTCGCTGATGGCGTGGAAATACAGCGGAAACAGGCCCCAGCACAGGAAGGCCAGGCCAGCGGAAAGGATGCCGGTGCGCATGAGGGAAAGGGGTCGATTGCAAGGATGAGATTATCCCCGATACGGGGGCTTCCTGCTGGCGCTGCCCGATTTTTGGGCGGTGTATGATGCCTGAAGAAATATTCTTGCAGTTTTCTTGTTGTTATTTTATGGTGCGCCGCACCAGAACAGAACAGAAGAATGGTGCAACCTTGACGTCCGAAAACAAGAAGAGCAGCGTCGCGGCGTTGACCCTGGCCGCGGTCGGCATCGTCTACGGTGATATCGGTACCAGCCCCCTCTACACGCTCCGCGCGATCTTCGACCCGGAACACGGCCTGGCGCTGACGACGCCGAATATCCTCGGCATCGTTTCCCTGATTTTCTGGAGCCTGACACTGATCGTGTCGCTGAAATATGTCACCCTGGTGCTGCGTGCCGACAACCGCGGCGAGGGCGGCATCATGGCGCTGATGGCGCTGGTCTTGAATGCCGTGACCCGGCACTCGACATGGCATTACCCGCTGCTCGTCATCGGCGTGCTCGGCGCCACCATGTTCTATGGCGACAGCGTGATCACACCGGCCATTTCCGTGCTCGGCGCGATCGAAGGCCTGGAAGTGGCGGCGCCCGGCCTGTCGCAGTATGTCGTGCCGCTGACCATCGTCGTGCTGGTGGCCTTGTACAGCGTGCAGCGCCACGGCACGGCCGGCATCGGCCGCTTCTTCGGGCCGATCATGCTGGTCTGGTTCCTCAGCCTGTCGGCGATGGGCGTGGTCAATATCATCGCTTCGCCGGTGATCCTGCAAGCCTTGAATCCCTGGCACGCATTGCGCTTCATGCTGGACAACGGATTTCTCGCCTTTGTCGCATTGGGGGCGGTGGTGCTGGCCGTGACCGGCGCCGAAGCCTTGTATGCCGACATGGGCCACTTCGGCAAAAAACCGATTCGCCTGGCCTGGTTCATGATCGCCTTTCCAGCCCTGACCCTGAATTACCTCGGCCAGGGCGGCCTCCTGATCGCGGAGCCGGCCGCGATCGACAACCCCTTCTTCCATCAGCTCGGCAGCTGGAGCGTGATTCCGCTGGTGATCCTGTCGACCATGGCGGCCGTGATTGCCTCGCAGGCAACCATTTCCGGCACTTATTCGATGACCAAGCAGGCGATCGCACTGGGCTTGCTGCCGCGCATGCGCATCCTGCACACGTCCGAAAGCGAGATCGGCCAGATTTATATCCCGGCGGTGAACTGGCTGCAACTGGTCATCGTCCTGATCGCCGTGATCGGTTTCGGTTCGTCCGAGAAACTGGCCGGCGCCTACGGCATCGCCGTGACGGCGACCATGATGGCGACCACCATCCTGACTTTTTTCGTCACGCGCTACCGCTGGAAACTGCCCTTGTTGCTGTGCATCGGCGCCACCGGTTTCTTCCTCACGATCGACATCATGCTGTTCTCGTCGACCGCCCTGAAACTGTTCCATGGCGGCTGGTTCCCGCTGCTGCTCGGCGCACTGCTGCTGACCGGCATGCTGACCTGGAAACGCGGCCGCGAACTTGTCTTCGAGAACCTGGAAAAGCACGCCATTCCACTCGACGCCTTCTTGCAGTCGCTGTTTGTCGGACCGCCCACGCGTGTGCCGGGCACCGCGATTTTCCTGCGCGGCGAGAGCGATGGCGTGCCGCATGCGCTGCTGCACAATCTCTTGCACAACAAGGTGCTGCACGAGCGCGTCGTGTTCCTGACCGTGCGCATCAAGGAAGAACCCTGGGTGGCGCTGCTGGAACAGGTGCACGTGGTGAAACTCGGGCACAACTGTTTCCAGCTCAACATCTACTACGGCTTCAAGGACGAACCCGATATCCCGGGCGTCATGCAGCATTGCGCCATGCTCGGGCTGCCCTTCGACATGATGGAAACCTCCTTCTTCATCGCGCGCCAGACCGTGATTTCGGCGCCCGGCGGCGGCATGGCGCCGTGGCGCGAACATTTGTATGTGGCGATGTCGCGTAATGCACGGGGCGCGGCCGACTACTACCAGATTCCAACCAACCGCGTGATCGAACTCGGCACGCAGGTGGAAATCTGAGGCGCGCGCATCCGTTACCGACAGCGTGGTCGGCAGCGGCGCGCCGGCCAACAACGGCAGCAAGCTCACCGTCAACTACACCGGCTGGCTGTACAGCGCGAGCGCGGCCGACCACAAGGGGACCCAGTTCGATACCGGCACGTTCAGCTTTACGCTGGGCACCGGCTCGGTCATCGCGGGCTGGGACCAGGGCCTGGTCGGCATGAAGGCCGGCGGCCGGCGCAAGCTGGAGATCCCGTCGAACCTGGCCTACGGCAGCGCCGGACGCGCGCCGATTCCGCCGAATGCGGGCTTGCTGTTCGAGGTCGAGCTGACCAAGGTGGAGTAAGCGGCGCCGCAGGGGTTCGGCGCGCACGCCTGCGCCAGCGCAGACTGCGTCGCTGATCCTTCCGACATCCTTGGGTTTCTGCCAAGGAGATCGGAGCCGATCATGCCGCTGAGCAAACCCTTATTTGCAGCTTCCTGCTTCGCTGCGTTCGACCGGTGCGCGGCCTGTGCCGCGCACGACTAGCATGCCTGCCGTGTCCACGCGCCGGCAGCGCATGTGCTTCCGCTTTCGCTGGCTGCGCTGGCTGCTGCTGTCGCCGCTGCTGTTCTGCCTGCACACGTCCGTATTCGCGCAGGCCGCCTACACGATCGTGTTCGGCCCCGAAAATTCGTCGGCAGCGGCAATCGAGAATGGGGGCCGGATCGCCGGCCAGTGGGCGGGACACGCCTTCGTATGGGATGGACCGCGCCTGCGCGATATCGGCACCCTTGGCGGTCCCGGCAGCACGGCGCTGGACTTGAGCGACAACGGCTTCGTCACCGGCAGCGCCGACCGCGCCGACGGCAGCGGCGCCGCCTTCCTGTACCGCGGCGGCACGTTGCGCGATATCGGCCAGCTCGGCGTATCCAGCAGCGGCGCCGGGGTCAATGCATCAGGGGAGGTGGCCGGCACCTGGGTCGACGCGGCCGGCGAGAACCATGCCTTCCTCTACAGCGGCGGCCTGGCACGCGACATCGGCAACCTTGGCGCGAACGCCGCGCACGCCAGCGGCATCAACAAGGCCGGGGACGTCGTCGGCTCTTCCTTCATCGCCGGCTTTGCCGCCTTTCACGCCTTTCTCTACCGCGACGGCAGCATGCGCGACCTGGGCACGCTGGGCGGGCCGTCGAGTTCGGCGGCCGCCATCAACGACGCCGGCCAGATCGCCGGCAACAGCTTCGTCGACGACGATGTCGAGCATGCCTTCCTGTACGGCGACGGCGTCCTGCGCGACATCGGCTCGCTCGGCGGCCTGTTCACGCAGGCGCGCGCCCTGAACGAGGCCGGCCACGTGGTCGGGTTTTCCACCTATGCCGACCACGTGCCGGGCATCGATTTTTCGAGCGCCTTCGTGTACCGCGACGGCCTCATGCTCGACCTGAACCGGCTGACCGAGCGGCTCGGCAACTGGAGCGTGCTGGACGCGGTCGGGATCAACGATGCGGGACAGATCGCGGCCCTCGCCTGCACCGAATTGGGCGACTGCCGCGCGGTGCGGCTCGATCCAATCCCAGCGATCCCCGAACCGCAGCCGGCCGCCTTGTGGCTGGCCGGCATCGCGGGGCTGGGCCTGGCGGGGGTGCTGCGCCGCAGGCATCGACGACCCGGCAAGCGGGCGGCCGGGCAGATGCGCGCTCAGCGCAGCATCTCGATGTGCAGGATGCCGTCTTCGTCGTAGGGAGCGGAGACGGTTTCGAAGCCGAAGTCCTGGTAAAACTTTTCCAGGCGCTGCTGGGCGCCGATGCGGATGCGGTGGCCCGGGTGCAGCTGCTCGGCATACTGGATGCCGTGCGCGACCAGTTCGCGTCCGGCGCCCGAGCCGCGTACGTCGCCGGTGGTGAGAATGCGGCCGAGCGACATCTCGTCGTATTTCGCGCCCGGGGCCAGGCAGCGCAGGTAGGCCACCAGCACCTGGCGTCCGCCGATGTCGCGCCAGCCGAGCAGGTGGTGGGCGTCGAGGTCGTAGCCGTCGATGTCCGGGTACAGGCAAGTCTGCTCGAGGATGAATACTTGCTGGCGCTGGGCTAGTACTTCATACAATTGCGCGCCAGAGAGGTCGGTGAAGCTGCACCATTGCCATTGAATCATGTGTGAATCCGTGAATTAGAGAGTGGCCGCCGTCTCGAAACCTTCGAGGACGTTGACCGTGTGGATGCCGAGCTCGGCGTGCGCCTGGCCGCCCTCGAACACGAAGGCGGTCGGCAGGCCGAGCCAGGCGATGCGCTCGCCGATGCGCAGGTAATCGGCGCCTTGCAAGTCGAAGCCCGGGCCCGCACCGGCGTCGCCGCCGCGCGCGCCGACGCCGAGTGCGACCACCAGCGCCTCGGGTGCGAACATGCCCAGTTTCAGGCACGCCGTCTCCAGTGCCGCCAGCCAGTGCGCCGCGCCGGCGCCGCGCGCCAGCGGCAAGTTCATGTTCGCACCGCTGCCTTCGGCGCTGCCGGTTTCGTCGGCGTAACCGAGATAGAACGGGAAATCCCATTGCGGGTCGGCGTGGATCGATACCGTCAGCACATCGCCGCGGCCATAGAAAATGCCCTGGGTGCCGCTGCCGTGGTGGTAGTCGATGTCGAGGATGGCCACGCGTTTGGCGCCATCGTCGAGCAGGTGCTGGGCGGCCAGGGCGGCATTGTTGAGGAAACAGCCGCCGCCGAAAAAGTCGCTGCCGGCATGGTGGCCGGGCGGGCGGGTCAGCGCGAAACTGCCGCGCCTGCCGAGACGCAGCGCGTGGGCGGCGTTGATGGCGCAGTCGGCGCCGGTCTTGGCGGCATTCCAGGTGCCGGCCGTGAGAGGTGTGGCGTCCATCGAATACAGGCCCAGGCGCCCCGTCACGCTGCCCGGCTCGAGGTCGCCGCGCATGCCGCGGATCGGCCAGTTCGCGGCCAGCGCATCGCGCCCGGCGTGGCTGGCGTCGAGCGCCGTCCAGTCGCTCCAGGCGCTGCGCAGGAAATGGAGATAAGGCGCGCTATGGATGCGTTCCAGCGAGACCAGCGGCGCGCGGTGCGGCGTGACGATCTGGCCCAGCCCGCGCCGCTGCAGCTCGGTCAACACCAGCGCGACCCGCTCGGGCTGTTCGAACGCCGCTGCGCCGCCCGCCCGTGCCGATTGCGCGCGGTGCAGGGCGTGGTGTTCGTTATAAAAAGTGAGCAAGGCCTCTCCGCGGCAAATCCTACTGATTGCCGCACAGCGTACTGCTGTTGTACGCGGCCACGAAGTCGTCGAAGCTGCCTGTGTCTTGCCTCTCGACGATCGCCTGCTCGGCCAGCGAGGCGGCGGCCATCTCGGCGAACGCCGCATCCTCGGCCGGCATCAACGGGCTTTCGCGGAAATAAGCCGCATGCAGCGCGCTCTGTTGCAGGCCGAACGCGGCGGCCGAACCGAGCTTGCGCACTTCTTCCAGGACGCGTGCCGACGGCGTCTTCGACGGATCGGCGACTTTCGCTTTTTGCTGCGCCAGCGAGGCTTCGTGTACGCCGCTCTCGTTGTGCTCTGCGTCGAGCAGGCGCGCCAGCGGGCGGATCCGTTCGAGCAGCTCGTCCGCCCATTGCTTGAGAGGCACTTCCGCGCCCTCGCGCGTGAGCGTCAAGTCCGGGCGGCGCCCTTCCTTGACCGTGCGCGCAAAATTGCGGGCATGGATCTGGCCCTCGGCGGCGCTGATCAAGGGACTTTCGTCGAGCGCGCAGAAGAGCAAGAATGCATCGAGGAAGCGGCCGGTCTCGACGGCGATGCCGATCGGCTCGAAAGGGTCGACGTCCAGGCAGCGCACCTCGATGTATTGCACGCCGCGGTTGCACAGCGCCTGCACCGGGCGCTCGCCGGTACGGATCACGCGCTTGGGGCGGATCGTCGAATAGTATTCGTTCTCGATCTGCAGCACATTGGTCGACAGCTGGATCCATTCGCCATCGCGCTTGGTGCCGATTGCCTGGTAGGGCGCATACGGGCGGTTGACCGCATCCATCAGGCTCGTGACATAACTTTCCAGGCTGTTTTCGTGCGGACGCAGGCCGGACTGGGCGTCGTTCTGGTAACCCAGGTCGCTCATGCGCAGGCTGGTCGCATACGGCAGGTAGGAGGTGTCCCCGGACAGGGTTTCCAGCGCATGCGCGCGCCCGCGCAGGAAACTCGTCGTCAGCGCCGGCGAGGCGCCGAACAGGTACATCAACAGCCAGCTGTAGCGGCGGAAATTGCGGATGGTGGCGATGTAGCTTTCCGACTGGAAGTCGCGCAAGGCATTGCGCCGCTCTTGCGGAATGCCATCGTTCGCCAGGATCAGTTGCCACAGTTGTTCGGGCAGCGAATAGTTGTAGTGGATGCCGGCGATGCACTGCATCGCCTTGCCGTAACGCAGGGCCAGGCCACGCCGGTAGACGTGCTTGAGCATGCCGATATTCGAGGTGCCGTACCAGCCGATATCGATTTCCTCGTCCGGCGGCAATTCGCCCGGCATCGAGGAACTCCACAGCATCTCCTGGCCCAGCTTGGTATAGGCGAAGCGGTGGATCGCGTCGAGCCGGTGCAGTGCCAGGCCGATGTCGTGCTCGGCCGGGGTAATGAATTCGAGCAGCGCTTCGGCGTAGTCGGTCGTGATCTGCGGATTGGTCAGCGCCGAGCCGAGTTCGACCGGATGAGGCGTGCGCGCGAGCTGGCCGTTTGGAGCGACGCGCAAGGTTTCGCGTTCAATGCCGCGCAGGCCCTGGCTGAGCAGGCTGCGGTGGGCATCGTCGTCCAGCAGGGCCAGGCGGCGGGTCAGTTGGTTCGACACGGGTGTTTCCTTTCTTATACTGCCTTAGCGATGATTGGTGCAGAGAGTAACCGAAAATCGGACAGTGCGTCGGTGGCTGGTCTATTTCCGGCAGGCTCGCCCAGCGCTGCCGGCAGGCGCCCTTACCCGGACCCCGGCAGGGCCGTTTCAGGCGCTGCGTGCACCGGTTCCGGCGCCGGCGCGACCCCGGCCGAAGGCGCCCCGCCGGGACGTTCGGCCGGCAGTGTCGCAGGTGGTGCGCCATGCGGCTTGGCCGGTGCGCCGGACGGGGGTGCGTCGTCCGTCGAGGCCGGTGCCCTGGCGGGCGCCGGCGTTTCCTGGTCGCCCAGCTGGGCCGACAGCCACCTGCCCATTTCGCGTTCCAGCAGCGGCAGCGGCAGCACGCCATTGCCCAGCAGCGCATCGTGGAAACTGCGCGCATCGAAACGGGGACCGAGCGCGGCCTGCGCCTTCTCGCGCAAGGTTTTGAAACGCAGCTGGCCCGCCTTGTAGCTCAGCGCCTGGGCCGGCTGGGCGATGTAGCGGTCGACCTCGACTTCGTTGTCGGCCGGCGCGTTCGCGGTGTGCGCATTCAGGTAGTCGAGCGCCTGCTGGCGCGACCAGCCGAGCGCATGGATGCCGGTATCGACCACCAGGCGCGCAGCGCGGAACATGTCGTCGTTCAGGTAGCCGAAGCGGGAAAACGGATCGCGGAAAAACCCCAGTTCCGGCCCCAGGCTTTCCGCATACGTCGCCCAGCCTTCGCCGAAGGCGTCGTCCCAGCCGCGGCGGCGAAACGCGGGCAGCTCGCGCAGGGCCCGTGCGCGCGCCACCTGCAGGTGGTGGCCGGGGACGGCTTCGTGCAGCGCCAGCGTTTCGACTTCCCACAAGGGCTGGCTGTCCAGGCGTTCGGTATTGACCACCAGCGCCGCGCTGCGCTCGGCCGTGCCGGCTTCGTAATAGGCCGCCAGCTGGCCGCTGGCCCCGGCCTGGCCGAGGCGCTTGACACCGACTTCCTCGCCGGGAATGGTGGCGAACAGGGCCGGCAAGGCCGCCGTCGCGCGCTCAATCACGCGCCGGTAGCGCGCCAGCAAGGCCTCGGGCGTGCGCGCGAACAGGCGCTTGTCGCTGCGCGCGAAGTGCAGGAATTGCGGCAAGCTGCCGCGAAAGCCGGTAAGGCGAACGGTCTCGGCCATGGCCGCGCGCAGGCGCGTGACTTCCTTGATGCCCAGCGCGTGCAGTTCGGGCGGGGTCAGCTCGCCGCCGGTGGCATTGCGTGCCAGGAAGGCATAATAGCCGGCGCCGCCCGGCAAGGCCGACGCGCCCAGGCTGTCGCGCGCGGCCGGCAGGTAATCGCTGCGAACAACTTCTTCCAGGCGGCGCAGGGCGGGGGCGACGCGGTCGCTCAGCGCCGCCATGCCGGCAGCGAGCAATTGCTCGCGCAGCTTAGGCTCGATGGTGGCGGGTATGCGCTGCAGGGGCGCGGCCAGCGGACCGGCGTCCAGGCGTTCGCGCATGGCGCGCAGCAGTTCGGGCACGCCGTGCACGCTCGCTTGCGGCGCCGTCCAGCCACTGCGTATGCCTTCGCGCAACTGTTCGACCAGGCCGTCGATGTGGGCCGGCAAGGCATTCAGGCGCGCGATGTAGTTGCGGTAGTCGTCCTCGGTGGCGAACGGCGTCTGCGCGACCAGGCGCGGCAGGCGCACGTGCAGGCCGTCCCAGCGCGTGAGCGCCTGCGGGTCGACCGGCGTGAACGCGAGCGTGGCGAGCTGGCGCTCCTTGTCGAAGATGAACAGGTCGAGCGAGAGCCGCTCTTGCGCGGACGATCCGGCACGGTCGATGGCGCGTGCTTGCTCGAGCATGCTGCGCAAGTGTTCGCGCCTGGCGCGCGCGGCCGCCGGCGAAACATCGGACAAGCGGTCGTTGTAGCGCCGGTCGCCGAGCGTGGTCGCGTATTCGGGATGGTGTTCGAGGCGCCATTGCCAGTCGCGCTCGAACAGGGCCGCCGCCGGCCCCGGACCGCTATGCGCGTGGCCGTGGAGCAGGGCGGTGGACAGGACGAGGAGGGACAGTAGGCGACGCATCGGGACAGGAGGGTGGGGGTGTGAGCATTGTAGCAATGCGCGCACGAAGGGCGCGCACCGCGTGCTCACCCGCGGCGGCCACCGCTGACGCGCTCGATTCCGCCGAGATCGCGCCAGCTCTGCACCTCGCCATAGCCGGCGCCGGCCAGCAAGGCGCGCACCGCCGCGGCCTGGTCGTAGCCGTGTTCGAGCAGCAGCCAGCCGCCCGTTTCCAGGTGCGCCGGCGCGCCATCGATAATCGTGCGCAGCGCCGCCAGGCCATCGGCGAAATCGGTCAGCGCGCCGCTCGGCTCGAAGCGCAAATCGCCCTGCGCCAGGTGGACGTCGCCCGCGGCGATATACGGTGGATTGGCGGCGATCAGGTCGAAACCTTCCCCGTCCAGCGCGCTGAACCAGTCGCTGCGCAGGAAACGCACCCGGGCGCCGTTCGCCGCGGCGTTCGCGCGCGCCACGGCCAGGGCTTCGTCGCTGAGGTCGAGCGCGGTGACGACGGCATCCGGCCGCGTGTGCGCCACGGCCACCGCGATCGCCCCGCTGCCGGTGCCCATGTCGAGCAGGCGCGCGCGCGGCGCCAGGCGTTCCAGGCTCAGTTCGACGATCAGTTCGGTATCGGGGCGGGGAATCAGCACGGCGGGGTTGACCAGGAAGGGCAGGCCGAAGAATTCGCGCTGGCCCACGAGATAGGCGATCGGTTCGCCGGCCTGGCGGCGCGCGACCAGGGCCGCCAGCTGCACCGCCTCGTCCGAATTCAAGGCGCGTTGCGCATTCGTGATCAAGCCGACCCGCGTGAGACCGAGCACGTGACACAGCAGGATACGGTTTTCCAGCGGCGCCAGCGGCAGGGCGGCCTGCAGCGCGCCGACGGTGGCGCCGGCGGCAATCATCATCGCGCCTGGCGCGCGGCTTGGCGCATGCGCAGCACCCAGACCAGGGACAAGGTCAGCAGCACGAACCAGAGCGCCGACCATTGCGGGATCGACAGGCCGAGGATGCCGTCGGTGGCGCTCTCGCACAGGCCTTCGGCCTTGAACAGCCACGGCATCAGGGTGGCCGTCGGGAACTTGTTCAAGAGCGTTTCCATCGGATCGATACCGCAGGAAAAACCGGGATTGGCCAGCACATACAGGTGCTTGCCGACCACGCCCAGGCCGCCCAGCGCCGCCAGCAGCGCCACGCCGGCGCCGAGGCGCAGCTTGCCGCTGAGCGCCCCGGCCAGGGCGCCGATGCCGATGCCGAGGAACAGGTAGCGCTGGATCACGCACAGCGGGCAGGGCAGCATGTCATGGACCAGCTGCAGGTAGACGGCCACCGCGACCAGCGCGAAACTGATGAAGGAAATCGTCAGGAGGACAGAACGGGAACGTGGCATCGCGTGGGTGCTTTCGGGATCAAGGAAGTGGCGATTTTCGCATACGCGCGGAGCGCTCGCATTTTCACATCGGCAAGATGTGGCGGTCCGCGCATGGGTTCTAATCGCCCAGTGCCGCCAGCAACTCGGCCTGGTGTTCGGCCGCCAGCGCATTGGTCAAGTCGGCCAGGTCGCCATCCATGATGAAGTCGAGCTTGTACAGCGTCAGGTTGATGCGGTGGTCGGTGAGTCTGCCCTGGGGAAAATTATAGGTGCGGATGCGCTCGCTGCGGTCGCCCGAGCCGATCAGGCTCTTGCGGGTGGCAGCCTCTTGCGACTGCTGCTCGCGCAGCTGCACGTCCTTGATGCGCGCGGCCAGCACCTTCATTGCCTGCGCCTTGTTCTTGTGCTGGCTGCGGTCGTCCTGGCATTCGACCACGATTCCGGTGGGCAGGTGGGTCAGGCGCACCGCCGAATCGGTCTTGTTGATGTGCTGCCCGCCGGCGCCCGAGGCGCGGTAGGTGTCGATGCGCAGGTCGGCCGGGTTGATGTTCACGTCCTCGACCTCGTCCGCTTCCGGCATCACGGCGACGGTACAGGCCGAGGTATGGATGCGGCCCTGGGTTTCGGTGGCCGGCACGCGTTGCACGCGGTGGCCGCCGGACTCGAATTTGAGTTTCGAATACACGCCGTTGCCGATCACGCGCACGATCACTTCGCGGTAGCCGCCCAGGTCCGAACCCGACTCCGACACCATCTCGACCTGCCAGCGGTTACGCTCTGCAAAGCGGGTGTACATGCGCAGCAAGTCCCCGGCGAACAAGGCCGATTCGTCGCCGCCGGTGCCGGCGCGAATTTCCAGGAAAATGTTGCGCTCGTCGTTCTCGTCCTTTGGCAACAGCATCTTTTGCAAGTCGAGATCGAGCGCGGCCAATCGCGCCTTGGCCGCCTCGATTTCCTCCTGCGCGAATTCCTTCATGTCAGGATCACCCAGCATCTCCTGGGCCGCGCCGATGTCGCCATTCGCATCCTGGTACTGCCGGTAGAGCGCCACGAGCGGGCCGATTTCGGCGTGCTCGCGCGTCATCTTCCGGTAATTGTCCATGTTGGCGGTGGCGCTTTCATGGGTCAGCAATTCGTCGAGTTCGACCAGGCGGTTCGCGAGTTGGTCCAGCTTGGCCAGCATCGATGGTTTCATGGTATGTGCGCAAATAAAGGAGGAAGCGGGATGGTGCGAAAAGGCCAGGACGCGCCCGGGGGCGCAACTGCGGGCAGCGAAGCGCTAACGGCGGCCGCGGAACAGCTGCGGGAGCAGGCTGGCCAGGCGCGCGCGCTCGTCGCCTTGGGCGCGGTGCAGCGCCTGCTGAGGACCGTGCAGGAATTTGGCGGCGAGGCCTTTCGACAGCGCTTCGAGCACGGCGTCGGGATCGTCGCCGCGCGCCAGCAGCTTGCGGGCGCGTTCGAGTTCGGCCAGGCGCAGCGCCTCGCTCGACTCGTGCAACTGCTGGATGACCGGGACCACGGCGCGGTCGCCGATCCAGTGCATGAAGGAGGCGACCCGGGTTTCGATGATCGCTTCGGCTTGCGCCACGGCCGCCTGGCGGCCCTCCATGCCGGTTTGCACCACCTGCGCCAGGTCGTCGACCGTGTACAGGTAAACGTCGTCCAATCGCGCCACTTCCGGCTCGATATCGCGCGGCACGGCCAGGTCGGCCATGAAGATCGGACGATGGCGCCGCGCCTTGATTGCGCGCTCGACCAGGCCGAGGCCGAGCAGCGGCAAAGTCGAGGCCGTGCAGGAAACGACGATGTCGAACTGGGCCAGGCAGTCGGGCAGGTCGGCCAGGCGGATCGCGCGCCCGTCCAGGCGCGTGGCCAGCGACTCGCCGCGCTCCATGTTGCGGTTCGCGATCGTGATCGATTTCGGGTTGTGCGCGGCAAAATGCGCGGCGCACAGTTCGATCATTTCGCCGGCGCCGATGAACAGCACATGCTGGTCCGAAATGCTGTCGAAGATGCGCTGCGACAGGCGCACACAGGCGGCCGCCATCGAAACGCTGTGGGCGCCGATGGCCGTCGTGGTGCGCACTTCCTTGGCCACCGCGAAGCTGCGCTGGAACAGCTGGTGCAAATAGGTGCCGAGGCCGCCGGCCTGGTCGGCCGTGCGCACCGCATCCTTCATCTGGCCCAGGATTTGCGGCTCGCCCAAGACCATCGAATCGAGCCCGGAAGCGACACGGAAGGCGTGGCGCACGGCGTCGTCCTGCGGCAGCATGTACAAGTGCGGGCGCAGCTCGGCGAAGTTCAGGGCGTGATAATGGGCCAGGAACTGGGCCGATGCGTCGAGCGAATTGGGCACGCCGCTGGCGGCATAGAGCTCGGTGCGGTTGCAAGTGGAGAGAATGGCCGCTTCGTCGACGCCGCGCCCGTCGCGGCTGCCGAAGCGGCCGAACCACTCGCGTGCCGAATGCACTGCGCCCCCGAGCTGCTCGGGCCCGAGCGCCAGTTGCTCGCGCAGCGAGACCGGTGCGGTCGTGTGGTTCAGGCCAACGGCGAGCAATTGCATGCTGGGGCAGGGAAAGGGAAACGGTGATGTCCATTATACCCGCATGCACGCAGGGTTTCATGGGGCAATAAGGGGATGGGGAGGCGCCCGGGCCGCGCCGGGCCGATGCAGGCGGGCGTGGGCGCGGGCGCCCACGCTACCGAGCGATCAGTCTCACTGATTGCCGAGCTTTTCGAGACGGTAACCGTAGCTGTACACCGGCACCAATCTGAACCCGTTTTCGGGCCGCAAACTCAGCTTGTTGCGCACGCGCGAAACATGGGTATCCATGGTGCGCGAGGGCACGGCCGATTCGCGGACCCACACGGCTTCATGGATATAGGCGCGCGACAGGGGGCGCCCGATATTGCGGAAAAATAATAGCGCCAAATAAAACTCTTTCTGGGTGACATCGATAACGCTGCCGTCTTTCAACAAGCGGCCCGGACGCGTTTCGAACACGTAGGAGCCGAATTGGAGCTGCTCGGCGCCGGTCTGGGCCGGGTAGGCGCGGCGCAGCAGGGCCGAGACGCGGGCCACCATTTCGCCGCGGCGCAAGGGCTTGACCAGGTAGTCGTCGGCGCCGGCGGCCATGCCGGCCACGATGTCGTCTTCGGCGCTGCCGCTGACGAGAAACATCGCGGGCGCGTCGGGGGCCATCTTTTCCTTGGCACGGCGCAGGACGTCGGCCGCTTCCGGGTCGCCGGCCGGCCAGTCCATGATCAAGAGGTCGGCATTATCCTTGCGCAATTGCGCAAGCATTTCCTTTCCGTTCTCAAAGAATTGGCAGCTGTGGCCGGCGGCACTGAGCACCTGGCAAACCAGGTCAGCCTGGCTACGGTCGTTATCGAGGACGGCTATTCTCATGGAGGCACGCAATTGTCAAAGTCGTACTGTAGGAGACATCCTACAAGGTTAAACTGACTATAGCAGACTTTTACAAAATAATGCTACTCGTAAACTTCTGTTTTTGATCGAAAGTTTGGGAGTACGCCGGCAAGAAATGAATGATCGACCAGTGCTAGCCCGGCAGGCACTCAATTTCGATAATTTTTCGTGTAAGCGGCTCGCTTGTCCACATGCGCCTGAATTGCAACATTAACGACATAAAAACAACATATTTTAATAACGATATAACGCCTTGTCCTACACATTCGCTGATAGCGGGAGCAGCAGGGCATACGGATCGGAGACGCAAAAAAAAACGGCAGCGCCAAGCGCTGCCGTTGAGGCGAAAGGGCGGACCAGAATCAGGCGTCCGGCAGCACCACGTTAACGTCGAGCACTTCCAGGTTGCCCTGGCGGTCGAGCGAGATCTTGATGTCGTCCGCGTTGACCTTGGTGTACTTCGAAATCACTTCGATCAGTTCGCGATGCAGGGCCGGCAGGAAGTCCGGGCCGGTGCGGTTGGTGCGCTCGCGGGCAATGATGATCTGCAGCCGTTCCTTGGCCGCGGTCGCGCTCTTTTTCTTTTCGGGGAACAGGAAGGAGAGCAGGGCCATATCACTTTGTCCCGAAGAGTCGCTGCAACAAGCCTGGTTTTTCGTATTGCGTGAAGCGCAGCGGGCGCTCTTCGCCCAGGAAACGCGCCACCACGTCCTCATAGGCCTCGGCCACGTCCGTGCCCTTGAAGTGGATCGCCGGATTGCCCTGGTTCGAGGCGTGCAGCACCGATTCCGATTCCGGAATGATGCCGATCAGCGGAATGCGCAGGATTTCCTGCACATCCTGGTAGGACAGCATTTCGTCGTTTTCGACGCGCTTGGGCGAATAACGGGTGATGAGCAGGTGTTCCTTGACCGGCTCGCCGCCGGTCTGGGCACGGCGCGACTTGGCCTGGATGATGCCGAGGATGCGGTCCGAATCGCGTACCGACGACACTTCCGGGTTGGTCACGATCAGCGCCTCGTCGGCGAAGGTCAGGGCCATCAGCGCGCCGTGCTCGATCCCGGCCGGCGAATCGCAGATGATGTATTCGAAACCCATCTTGATCAGCTCGTCAAGAACGCGCTCGATGCCGTCTTCCGACAGGGCATCCTTGTCGCGGGTCTGCGAAGCCGGCAGGATGAACAGGTTTTCGCAGTGCTTGTCCTTGATCAGGGCCTGGTTCAGCGTCGCCTCGCCATTGACCACGTTGACCAGGTCGTACACGACGCGGCGTTCGCAGCCCATGATCAGGTCGAGGTTACGCAGGCCGACGTCGAAGTCCAGCACGGCGGTCTTGTGGCCGCGCAGGGCCAGGCCAGTAGAAAAGCTTGCGCTCGAGGTGGTTTTGCCCACGCCGCCCTTGCCGGACGTCACAACAATAATTCTTGCCACAAAAGTGTCCTTTACAGTATCTGGTAAGTGCCCGCTTATGCGCGCGACGATGCCGGAGTCAGCGATGATATATCGATCCGGTCGCCGACCAGGCGAATTTGTGCCGGCTGGCGTGCAAGCTCGGCCGGGAAACCCTCGTCGAAGGTGCGGTATACGCCCGCGATCGACACCAGTTCCGGCTGCAGCGCCAGGCCGAAAATACGCGAATCGGCATTTCCGGAAGCACCCGCCAGCGCGCGCCCGTGCATCGGCGCGTACGCATGGATGCTGCCGTCGGCAATGATTTCGGCGCCATTGTTGACCGAGGCCGTGACGATCAGGTCGCAGCCGCGCGCATACACACGCTGGCCGGCGCGCACCGGCGTGTCGACGATCATGGCCGGCAGCGCCACGGTCTGCGGCGGCGCCGCTTGCGGCGCGGGAGCCGCGACCGGCGCGACCGCGGCGCTGGCGGCGGTCGCCGCGGCCACGTCTTCGCGCGCACGGCCGGCGCCGGCGCCGTCGTCGAGCGCCAGGCCGCGCGCCTTGATCGCTTCCTGCATCTGCGCCGTCGCGCCGCGCACGGCAACCGCGTTCAAGCGGTATTTTTTCAACAGGTCGACCAGCGCGCGCCAGTCGATATAAGTCGGTTCGGGGCGCAGGGCGCCGACGTCGATCACCGCGAATTCGTCTTCGAAAAAGTCCGACACGCCGCCGGTCATTTGCTTGAGGGCCGCATCGATCGCAATCGGGTCGCTGGAGTGCAGGATCGCCGAGATGGCGACGACCGTGGAAATCTTGATTTCGATGGGCAGGCTGGACGGGCTTTTCGACATAAACGGTTCGGGTTGGATTAGCCCGTGCATTCTACTGTGAAATTTGCTGAAAAGGGCAGCATTTCCCCTATCATTCCATAGGGCAACTGAGGGCCGGGGGACCTTCCATATTTTGCCGAAAATCACCTTACGAAAACCTATTCTCGACCTATCGGCTTTACTGGTTGTTTTCTGTGAATAAGCTGATAAGATTGACTTCGCTCAAACGTAAACGTGGTTGTGAAACCTACCATTCGAGGTTTCCGCCAGGCCGCATCGGCAGCCGTGCATCGTATCTAGGTACATATGCCATCGCTACAGAGCAGACGGAGCGTATCGCTGCCCCTCAATCCTGGCCCAGCCAGAACCGGAGACAATAATGGAAGACGTCGTCATCGTAGCCGCCGGCCGCACCGCGGTCGGCAAATTCGGCGGGTCGCTCGCCAAGGTTCCCGCCGCCGAACTCGGCGCGCAGGTCATCCGCCAGCTGCTGGCGAAAACCGGCATCGACCCGGCCACCGTCAGCGAAGTCATCATGGGCCAGGTGTTGACCGCCGGCGCCGGCCAGAACCCCGCGCGTCAGGCCGTCATCAAGGCCGGCCTGCCCGACATGGTGCCTGCCTACACCATCAACAAGGTCTGCGGCAGCGGCCTGAAGGCCACCCACCTCGCCACCCAGGCGATCCGCTGCGGCGACGCCAGCATCGTCATCGCCGGCGGCCAGGAAAACATGAGTGCCTCGCCGCACGTGCTCAACGGCTCGCGCGACGGTTTCCGCATGGGCGACGCCAAACTGGTCGACACCATGATCGTCGACGGCCTGTGGGACGTCTACAACCAGTACCACATGGGCGTCACGGCCGAGAACGTGGCGCGCAAGTACGAGATCTCGCGTGCCGAGCAGGACGAGTTCGCGCTCAACTCGCAGCTCAAGGCCGAGGCGGCCCAGGCGGCCGGCAGATTCAAGGACGAGATTATCCCGATCGAGATCGCCTCGAAAAAGGGCACCGTCGTGTTCGATACCGACGAGTATCCGAAAGCGGGCAGCACCATCGAGGCGCTGTCGAGCCTGCGGCCGGCCTTCAACAAGGAAGGCACGGTGACCGCCGGCAATGCTTCCGGCCTGAACGACGGCGCCGCCGCCGTGATCATGATGAGCGCCTCGAAGGCGCGCGAACTGGGCCTGACGCCCATCGCCCGCATCAAGGCGTATTCGTCCTCGGGCCTGGACCCGACCATCATGGGCATGGGCCCGGTATCGGCCTCGCGCCTGTGCCTGCAAAAGGCCGGCTGGACCCATGACCAGGTCGAGCTGATGGAAATCAACGAAGCCTTTGCCGCGCAAGCCGTGGCGGTGAACAAGGAAATGGGCTGGGATACGTCGAAGATCAACGTCAACGGCGGCGCCATCGCCCTCGGCCACCCGATCGGCGCTTCCGGCGCGCGCGTGCTGGTGACGCTGCTGCACGAAATGGTCCGCCGTGACGCCAAGCGCGGCCTGGCCAGCCTGTGCATCGGCGGCGGCATGGGTGTGGCGCTGGCGGTCGAACGCGACTGAGCGGATTTGCGGTTTTTTTGAAAGGGTCACGAGAAACTGTTTGACGACACGTTAAGCGGACCCTCCGAGTCGGACAAAATAACAGGAGAAGACAATGGCACGAGTAGCATTGGTAACTGGCGGTATGGGCGGTCTCGGCGAAGCCGTATGCATCAAGCTGGCGGCACTGGGCTACAAGGTCGTCACGACTTATTCGCCAGGCAACACCAAGGCCGAGAGCTGGCTGGCCTCGATGCGCGAGCAAGGCTTGGACTTCAAGGCGTATCCATGCGATGTGGCGGACTACGATTCGGCCCAGGCCTGTGTCAAGCGGGTCGAACAGGAGGTCGGTCCGGTCGACGTGCTGGTCAACAACGCCGGCATCACGCGCGACATGACCTTCAAGAAGATGGACAAGGTGAACTGGGACGCCGTCATCAAGACCAACCTCGACTCCGTGTTCAACATGACCAAGCCGGTCTGCGATGGCATGGTCGAGCGCGGCTGGGGCCGGATCATCAACATCTCGTCCGTCAACGGCCAGAAGGGCGCCTTCGGCCAGACCAACTACTCCGCCGCGAAAGCCGGCATGCACGGCTTCACCAAGGCGCTGGCGCTGGAAGTGGCGCGCAAGGGCGTGACCGTCAACACCATTTCGCCCGGCTATATCGGCACCAAGATGGTGATGGACATCCCGAGCGACGTGCTGGAAAGTAAAATTATTCCGCAAATCCCGATGGGCCGCCTCGGCAAACCGGAAGAAGTTGCCGGCCTGGTCGCTTACCTGTCCTCGGACGAAGCGGCCTTCGTCACCGGCGCCAACATCGCCATCAATGGCGGCCAGCATATGTACTAATTGTTGATGTGCGTTGGAAAGCGCGGTTTGAACAACAAGCGCTTGCATAACAAGAAGACTGCAAGCACCGCCGCGGCGGTGCTTTTTTTTTGCGCGGCGCGGCGCGGCGGCGACGGCGCGCCAAGCGCACGGCCCGTTCGCTGCTTTTTTTGTATCCTGTGCGCAGAAGCCACTTCCCTGAAAACCATGACCACCGATGCCCGGGCAGACGTGCTCGCCGTTCCCAAAGCGTTGCGCTACGACCATTTTATCCGGCGCGTGGCCGATACCGGCCGGGTCTGGGGCCTGGTGCAGGACGGCTGGGCCATCGGCAAGGCCGGCGACGGCGCCCTCGTGTTCCCGCTGTGGCCCACGAGCGAGCTGGCGCAGCAATGCGCCGTGCTCGAATGGGAAGGCTATGTGCCGCAGGAATTTCGTTTACAGGAACTGGTTGATGAATTGCTGCCCCAGCTCGAAGCCGACGGCATCCTGCCGGGCATTACCTGCACGCCCGACGAATACGGGCTCACGCCCTCGCACGCCCAGTTGCGGTGCGACTTGAACAAGCGGCTGCGCCAGCGCGCCGCCTTGCCCCATGACCCTGTCGAATAAGGCATCACGCCATGCACACCCTCCCGTACGACGGCCTGGCGCTGGCGTCCCTCGATGAACAATTGCTGCAGCCCGGCATCAAGGGCTTGCCGCTCACCGAAGCGCTGCGCCAGGGCGCGATCGGCGTACAAGGCTGGAACATCCTGCATGCCGATACCAGCTTCCCGGTAGCGGTACTGAAAACATCCGCCCTGCGCCATAACCTGGACTGGATGCGGCGCTTTTGCGCGCGCTACGGGGTCACTCTGGCGCCGCACGGCAAAACGACCATGAGTCCGCAATTGTTCGGCGCCCAGCTGGCCAACGGCGCCTGGGCCATCACCCTGGCCAATGCGCACCAGATCCAGGTCGCGCACCGCTTCGGCGTGCGCCGCGTGCTGCTGGCCAACCAGCTGGTCGCGCCCAGCGATGTCAAGGCCGTGCTGGCGCTGCTGCGCGGCGATCCGGACTTCGAGTGCATCGTGCTGGCCGATTCCATGACGGGCGTGGCGCGCCTGGCCGAGGCCGTGGCTTGCCAGCCTTTGGCGCGCCCCTTGCCGGTGCTGGTCGAACTCGGTCTCGCAGGAAAACGCGCCGGCTGCCGCACCCTGGAGGCGGCGCTGACGGTCGCGCGCGCGATCGCCACCGCGCCAGGGTTGACACTGGCCGGCTTCGAGGGCTACGAAGGATTGCTGGTGACCGAGGACCGCGGCGCCGACCTTGCGGCCGTCGGCGCCTTCCTCGCGCACCTGGTGGCACTGGTGCGTACGGCCGACGACGAAGGCTTGTTTGCCGGCGCCGAGATCGTGCTCACGGCCGGCGGTTCCACCTACTTCGACCTCGTCGCGCGTGGTTTCCAGGAGGTCTCCGGGCTGTCGCGCCCGCTGCGCGCGGTGCTGCGCAGCGGCTGCTACCTGACCAGCGACCACGGCACCTATGAACGCATGATCGGCGAGCTCAACGAGCGCGAGGGCGAATCCGACGGCTTGCGCCCGGCCCTCGAGGTGTGGTCGATGGTGCAGTCGCGCCCGGAGCCGACGCTGGCCATTCTGACCATGGGCAAGCGCGACGTTTCCCATGATGCCGACCTGCCGCGCCCCCTGTTCTACCACCGGCCCGGTCCCGGCATGCCGCACGCGCTGCCGGCGCAGTCCCTCATCGTCAAGCTGAACGACCAGCACGCCTACCTGCGCCTGCCCGACGGCCATCCCTTGTGCAGCGAACTGGCCGTCGGCGACCTGGTCGCTTGCGGCATTTCCCACCCGTGCACCACCTTCGACAAGTGGCGGCTGCTGCTGGGTGTGGACGACGATTATCACGTGCGCGGAGTCTACAATACGCTCTTCTGAAACGGCGTATCGGTAGGCTACAATCCTTGCTCGACCTTCAAGAGAGCCGCCATGCCCGCCACCCCGCCATCGCTGTTCCCGCCGATCCAACCGACCCGCCACGGGATGCTGGCCGTCGACGCGCTGCACACGCTCTACTGGGAAGAGGTGGGCAATCCGAATGGCATTCCGGTGCTGTTCCTGCACGGCGGCCCGGGCGCCGGCCTGTCCCCGCAGCACCGGCGCTTCTTCGATCCGCATGCCTACCGCGTGATCCTGTTCGACCAGCGCGGCGCCGGCAAGTCGACTCCGCTGGGCGAATGGCGCGACAACACGACCCCGATCCTGGTCGAGGACATCGAACGCTTGCGCGTCATGTTCGGCATTTCCCGCTGGCTGGTGTTCGGCGGCTCCTGGGGCTCGACCCTGGCGCTGGCCTACGGCCAGGCCCATCCCGAGCGCTGCCTCGGTTTCGTGCTGCGCGGGATTTTTCTCTGCACCAAAGCCGAAGTCGACTGGTTCCTGCACGGCGTGCAATGGTTTTATCCGGAACTCTACGCGGAATTCATCGCCCCGATTCCGCTGGAGGAGCGGGCCGATTTGCTGAACGCCTATGCGCGGCGCCTGCTGTGCGACGATCCCTCCCTGTACTGGCCGGCCGCGCGCGCCTGGAGCCGCTTCGAAGGCCGGCGCGTGTTCCTGCTGCCGCAGGAAGAAGAGCAGCCTTCCGACACGCTCGACCTGGGCGTGGGCCGCCTGGAAGCGCACTACATGGCCAACGGCGCCTTCCTCGAAGAAGACCAGCTGGTACGCGACATCGGCCGCATCGCCCATCTGCCGGCCGTCATCGTGCAAGGCCGCTACGACGTGATCTGCCCGCCGCTGTCGGCGTACCGCCTGCATGCGGCCTGGCCGGATTCGACAATGCGCATGATCCCGGACGCCGGCCACGGCGCGCTCGAGATGGGCATCGCGCGCGCGCTGGTCGGCGCGACCGAACAGTTCAAGCGCCACGGCCGCTTCGATTGAGCCGGTTAAGCCCGACGCGGCTGCTACACTACGCCTGACACACCCACAATGCCAATAAACGTGTTTTCATGAATATCCAGATTAGCGACATCGGCCACATGATCCAGCTGGCGATCGCCCCCGTCTTCCTGTTGACGGGCGTGGCGACCAAGCTGACAGTGCTGACCAACCGGCTCGGGCGCATCATCGACCGCACCCGCGTGCTCGAGGACCGCCTGCGCATCGGTCCGAACGACGAGTACACCGAAGAACTCGGAACCCTGTACACCCGCTCGCACCTGATCAACTACGCCATCACCTCGAGCACCGCCTGCGGTTTCCTGGTCTGCCTCGTGATCGCGATGCTGTTTCTCGGCGATAGCGCGAATATCAAGCTGGACCGGTACATCGCCGCCTCCTTCGTGCTGGCGATGTTCGGCCTGATCTTCAGCTTCGTCTTTTTCCTGCGCGAGATCTTCATTTCATCGCGCTTCATGCGCATGCGCCACGACGTCAGCCTCGCAAGCGGCGAGCGCCGCACCGGATGACGCATCCTCCTATCGAATCGAGTACCCCATGCACGACTACCAGCGCCCCCCCACTTTGCACCGCTACGGCATGCGCGACGAGCTCGAGCAGGCATTGAAAGCCGGCCAGTTCCGCCTGCTGCCTGTCGGCGGCTTCCTGACCCTGTCCTTTTCCCAGGCCTGGAACAAAAGCCTGTTCGAGGTGCTGGGACCGGCCGACTGCTGCCTCGTCATCCACAACAGCGAAGAGTTCGGCGAACGCCTGCACCGCGCCGTCCAGCGCGCCCTGCCGAACTGGGCCGGCATCGACGGCGCCGTCGCCTACGGCAGCCGCTCGCCGCTGGGCGCCGCCTTCAGCAAGAGCGGTGCCGAAGCGCGCGAGCAGGAATGGAAGTTCGCCTGGCGCTCGCTGTCGCCGGGCGCCAGCCTGCATCCGGTGACGGTGAAAATCGGCAGCATCGAGCAGTTCGCGGAATTGCGCGCGCCGGAGAGCCACCTGGTGTGATGCCGGCGTGGCGGTGCTTGCACGTTTAGAACCACCGCTCCACGGATTCGCGGTGTAATGCCGGGATGACAAACACCGCCTACCCCCATCTCCTCGCCCCGCTCGATCTCGGTTTCACGACGCTGAAAAACCGCGTGATCATGGGCTCGATGCACACCGGGCTCGAAGACCGTTTCTATCACTACGGCAAACTGGCCGCCTTTTATCGCGAACGCGCGGCCGGCGGCGTCGGGCTGATCGTCACCGGCGGCATTTCTCCGAACCGCCAGGGCTGGCTGCTGCCGCTGGGCGGCACCATGAATTGGATCGGCGACGTCTTGAACCACCGGCGCGTCACGCGCGCCGTGCACGCGGAGGGCGGCAAGATCCTGATGCAGATCCTGCACGCGGGCCGCTACGGCTATCAACCCTTCGTCGTCTCGGCCAGCGCCGTCAAATCGCCCATTTCGCCCTTCACGCCGCGCGCGCTCACCGAACGCGGCATCGCCGCGACCATCCGCGCCTACGCGCGCTGCGCCAGGCTGGCGAAACTGGCCGGCTACGACGGCGTCGAGGTGATGGGCAGCGAGGGTTACCTGCTGAACCAGTTCCTGTGCGCGCGCGTCAATCGCCGCCTCGACCGCTGGGGCGGCCCGATCGAAAACCGCATGCGCCTGGCGCTCGAGGTCGTGCGCGGCATCCGGCAAGCCGTCGGCCCCGACTTCATCCTGATGTACCGCCATTCGGTGCTGGACCTGGTCGAAGGCGGCAATACCTGGGAAGAAGTGGTGGCGGTGGCGCGCGCCCTGGAAGCGGCCGGCGTGACCATCCTGAACACGGGCTACGGCTGGCACGAGGCGCGGGTGCCGACGATCGTCACCTCGGTCCCGCGCGCCGCCTTTGCCAGCGTCGCCGGACGCCTGCGCCGCGAAGTGAACATTCCCGTGGTCGCCTCGAACCGCATCAACATGCCGATGCAGGCCGAGGAAGTGCTCGCGCGCGGCGACGCCGACATGGTATCGATGGCGCGTCCCTTCCTGGCCGACGCCGCCTTCGTCGCGAAAGCGGCCGCCGGCCGGGTCGACGAGATCAACACCTGCATCGGCTGCAACCAGGCCTGCCTGGACCACACCTTCTCGAACAGGCGCGCCAGCTGCCTGGTCAATCCGCGCGCCTGCCACGAGACCGAGCTCAATTACACGAAAACGGACAAGCCACGCAAGATCGCCGTGGTCGGCGCGGGACCGGCCGGGCTGTCGGCGGCGACCGTGGCGGCCGGGCGCGGGCATGCGGTGACCCTGTTCGACGCCGCGAACGAGGTCGGCGGCCAGTTCAACATCGCCATGCAGGTACCTGGCAAGGAGGAATTCAGGGAGACCGTGCGCTATTTCGCGCGCCAGCTGGAAACGACCGGCGTGCGGGTAGAACTGAACCGCCGCGTGACGCGCGCCGAATTGCTGGCGGCATGTTTCGATGACGTCATCGTCGCCACCGGGGTGCGCATGCGCATGCCGGCCATTCCCGGCATCGATCATCCGAAGGTGTTGTCGTATTTGCAGGTCTTGCGCGACAAGGCGCCGGTCGGCAGGCGGGTGGCGATCATCGGCGCCGGCGGCATCGGCTTCGATACCGGCGAATTCCTGCTGCACGACCCGTCTCACCCCCTGCCGCAGCCGATCGCGGCCTGGGCCGGGGAGTGGGGCGTCGACCTGGAGGCGACGGTCGAAGGCGGCCTGGTCAAGCCGGTGCCGGCCCGTCCGTATCGCCAGCTGTACCTGTTGCAGCGCAAGAGCACGCGCCCGGGCGCGGGCCTGGGCAAGACCTCGGGCTGGGTGCACCGCGCGGCGCTCGCGCGCGGCGGCGTGCAGATGCTGGCGGGGGTGCGGTATGACCGCATCGACGATGCGGGCTTGCATATCACGGTGGGGGGCGAGCAGCGGCTGCTCGCAGTGGACAACGTGGTGATCTGCGCGGGGCAGGAGAGCCTGGACGAGCTGACGGCGGGCGAGGCGTCATCGGCGACCGCGTTCCACAAGATCGGCGGGGCGGCGCTGGCGGCGGAGCTCGATGCGAAGCGGGCGATCCGGGAAGGGGCGGCACTGGCAGCGCGCTTGTAGCCGGCGCGCGCCGTCGTCCGGGCGCCGTCGCTTACTTCTTGCGCACCACCACGCACCCGATCGAATACCCCGCGCCGAACGAGCAGATCACGCCATGCGCGCCCTGCGGCAAATCGTCCTGGTTCAGGTGAAACGCGATGATCGAGCCGGCCGACGAGGTATTGGCATAGGTATCGAGGATCACCGGCGCCTCCTTCGGCTCGGCATCGCGCCCGAGCAGGGTACGCGCGATCAGCAGGTTCATGTTCAGGTTTGCCTGGTGCAGCCAGTAGCGCGACACCTGCGCAATCTCCAGGCCGGCCGCCTGCACCGTGTCGCGGATCATCTCGGCGGCCATCGGGCACACTTCCTTGAACACCTTGCGGCCCTGCTGGCGGAACAGCTTGTCGGCCTTGCCGACGCCGTTTTCATCGAAACGGTTCAGGAAGCCGAAGTTGTTGCGGATATTGTTCGAAAATTTCGTCTTCAGCTTCGATTCGAGGATCTCGAACTGGTGTTCGCTCACGGCCGTATCGGCCGCTTCGACGACGATGGCGGTGCAGGCGTCGCCGAAAATGAAATGGCTGTCGCGGTCGCGGAAGTTCAGGTGGCCGCTGGTGATTTCCGGATTCAGCACCAGCACCGCGCGCGCCTGGCCGGTCTGCACGGCCGCCATCGCGGTCTGGATGCCGAAGGTGGCCGACGAGCAGGCCACGTTCATGTCGAAACCGAAGCCCTCGATGCCGAGCGCTTCCTGCACTTCGACCGCCATCGCCGGGTAGGCGCGCTGCATGTTCGAGGCGGCAACCAGCACCATGTCGATGTCGGCGGCCACGCGTCCGGCGCGCCGCAAGGCGTCGTTCGCGGCGGCCACGCACATCTCCGCTTGCAGCGACAGTTCGTCGTCGCCGCGCTCGGCGATGCGCGAGCTCATGCGGCTCGGGTCGAGGATGCCTTCCTTTTCCATCACATAGCGCGACTTGATGCCCGAGGCTTTTTCGATGAAGCCGCTGCTCGAGGGTTCCAGTGCCGTGACCGTGCCTTCGGCGATGGCCGCCGCGTTGTCCGCGTTGTGCAGCGCGACATAGGCATTGAAGGCCGTCACCAGCTCGTCGTTCGAGATGGAATACGGGGGCGTAAACAGGCCGGTGCCGCTAATGACGACTGGTTTCATGGTGGGACTTTCAAAGGAGATAACGGGAGCTTCCCGTGTGAATGACGGCGATTCTACACAATCAACCAGCGCCTGGGAATTGTCGGGAAGATCATCGGGAGCCCTGGTTCTGCTTGCCAGAATTCACACTTATTTTTGGTCGAGCACGTCGTTCGGTGCCTGGCGGCGCGCCAGCGTGGTGCCGGTCGGCCGCTTCGACAACTGCATCGGCTGGCCCTTCAGGTGCTTGAGCGCCTGCGCCAGCTGGAAGTCGGCGGCGCTGCCGTAGGCCAGCGGCCGGCGCTCGCGCGCCGCCTCCAGCAGGGCCATCTGTTCTTCGATATCGTCCGGACGCGTCGTGGTTTCGGCGCCGCCGTCGCCCGACAGGTGGTGGTCGAGGTCGGCTTCGCGCAGGCGCAGCGCGTTCAGGCCGTCGTTTTCGGCATTCTCGTCGACGGCGAAATCGGGCACGATCCCGCGCGCCTGGATCGAGCGCCCGTTCGGCGTGAAATAGCGCGCCGTCGTCAGTTTCACGGCGGCGTCGCGCCCGATCGGGCGGATCGTCTGTACCGAGCCCTTGCCAAAGGTCGGCGTGCCGACGATGGCCGCGCGCTTGTGGTCTTGCAAGGCGCCGGCGACGATCTCGGAAGCCGATGCCGAGCCGGTGTTGACCAGCACTACCAGCGGCAGCTGTTTGAAGGCGGCCGGCACGACCGTCAGCGGATCGCGTCCGCTGCGCAGCATGTAGTGTTCGGGGCGGCCATAGAAACGCTGGCGCGATTCGAGCAGCTGGCCATTGGTGGAAACGATTTCCGCGCCTGCCGGCAGGAAGGCGGCGGCCACGCCGATCGCGCCTTGCAGCAGGCCGCCCGGATCGTTGCGCAGGTCGAGCACCAGGCCTTTCAGCCGCGGCTCCCTGCGCGCCAGCTCGGCCAGTTTGTCGGCCATGTCGTCGAGCGTCGGTTCCTGGAACTGGGCAATACGCAGCCAGCCGTAGCCGGGCTCGACGATCCTGGCCTTGACGCTTTTCTGCACGATTTCCTGGCGTTCCACCGTCAATACCAGCGGCTGGGGCACGTTCTGGCGCGCGATGGTGAGCGTGACGCGGCTGCCGGGCGTGCCGCGCATGCGCTTGACCGCTTCTTCCAGGCCCAGGCCGCGCACGTCGGCGCCGTTGATGCGGGTGATCAGGTCGCCCGCCTGGATGCCGGCGCGTTCGGCCGGCGAGTCTTCCATGGGCGTGACGATTTCGACATAGCCGTCGTCGCTCTCGCCGATCTCGATGCCCAGTCCCACGAACTTGCCCTCGGTGCCTTCGCGCAGTTCGCGAAAGGCGGCCGGGTCGAGGTAGGCCGAGTGCGGATCGAGCGAGTCGACCATGCCGGAAATGGCGTCGGTAAGCAGCTTGCCGCCTTCGACCGGCTCGACGTAATCGGAGCGGATCACTTCCACCACCCTTGCCAGCTGCTGCAACTGGTCGAGCGGCATGCTCGGTTCGACCGGTTTATAGGCCAGTGCGGAAAATTGCATCGTGGCGGCGGCGCCGGCGGCGAGGCCGACCGCAAGCAAGCCGGCATGTTTGAGAGTGGAGCCCATAGGTGTTGACGGTGGCAAATAAAAGGCACTGGCACGCATGAGATAGCGCGCCTCCAGTATAAACCCGAATCGCGTCCGGTCCGGTTGGCGCCCGCGCAAACCGGCGCCAGGCGCCGTTCGCAGCGCCCGCAGTTGGCACGCAGATGTAAAGGGGCTTGCGTTTGCGGTAAGGAATTGTAAGACTGGGGGCGCGGGGGCGGCGGCGCTCGCATAGTCGGTTTTTCTCTCTCCACCCACAAGGTGGTTTTCGCCCACGGCCTCGCTGTCGTGGGTTTTTTTTGCCTTTTCAGGCCAGTCCCTCGACTGCGCGTACATCGCACAGCGCCCGTCAATACAGGCAGCGCGCCCAGGCGCCGGCGCCGCGCCGCAGCATCGTTTTTGCCACATTGCCTCTCGACGGATGGGGCCGGATCGTGCATTCTTGCGGGATGATCCGGGCCGCGCGCGCCGAGCGACGCCGTGTAACGACAACTGTGGCCGCGCGCCGGATCAGCGACACAATCCTGTTGACGCACAGGGGTAGGGCCAGCCTGCCCGGTGCGCATTTTTGATCGGCATACGAGGACTTCCCTTGAAACCTACGCTTCTGAGCACCCTGATCCTGTCCGTACTGGCCACCTTCGCGCATGCGGGCGAGGCCACCCAGTCCACCGCCGCGCCGAAGGCGGCCGTCGCCGCGGCGGCGCCCGGCGCCCCGATTTCCGGCATCGACATCCAGTACATCGACAGCTCGGTGCGCCCGCAGGACGACTTCTTCACTTACCTAAACGGCAAGTGGCTCAAGACGGCCGAGATCCCGGCCGACAAGTCGAGCTGGGGCACCTTCCTCAAGCTGCGCGACGACACCCAGCCGCAACTGCTGGGCATCATCGAGGCGGCCCAGAAGGACCCCAGCAAGAAGGCCGGCACCGACGTCCAGAAGATCGGCGACCTGTACGCCAGCTTCATGAACGAAGCGCGCGTCGAGCGCCTCGGCACCAGGCCCCTGGCCGGCGAACTGCAGCGCATCCGCAGCCTGAAGGACAAGAAGGGCTTGCCCGACCTGATCGCCCACCTGTCGAAAATCGGCGTCGCCACTCCCTACGGCCTGCGTGTCGGCCAGGACGCGCGCGCCTCGACCCGGTACGCGACCTACGTCGGCCAGGGCGGCCTGGGCATGCCTGACCGCGATTATTACCTGAAGCTCGACGACAAGCGCATGCTCGAGGCCCGTACCAGGTACGAGGCGCACGTCGCCACCGTGCTGGGCCTGGCCGGCGAGAAGAACGCCGCCGCGCAGGCAAAGGCGATCGTCGACTTCGAGACCGCACTGGCCAGGGTGCAGTGGACCAAGGTCGAGAACCGCGACCCGGTGAAGCGCTACAACAAGATGAGCGTGAGCGAACTGGCCGCGCTGACCCCGGGTTACGACTGGAACGCGGCCCTGGCCGCGGCCGGCGTGGGCAACAAGCTCGACTACATCATCGTCGCCCAGCCAAGCTACCTGACCGGTTTCAACAAGGCCGTCGCCGACACCGACCTTGCCACCTTGAAATCGTATTTCGAGTGGCACCTGCTGCGCGAATATTCGCCTTACCTGTCGAAGGCCTTCGTCGACGCCAACTTCGCCTTCTACGGCACGGCGCTGACCGGCACCACCGAAAACCGTCCGCGCTGGAAGATCGGCGTGTCCACCGTCGAAGGCGCGCTGGGCGAAGCCCTGGGCCGCCAGTACGTCGCCAAATACTTCCCGGCCGAGCGCAAGGCGCGCATGGAAGAACTGGTGAAAAACGTCACCGCCGCCTACGCCCAGAGCATCGACACGCTCGACTGGATGACCCCGGCGACGAAGAAGGAAGCGCAGGCGAAACTGGCCAAGTTCACCCCGAAGGTGGGCTACCCGAACAAGTGGCGCGATTACTCGAAGCTGACCATTCGCGCCGACGACCTGGTGGGCAACGTGAAACGCGCGGCCGAGTTCGGCTACAACCGCAACATCACGAAACTGGGCAAGCCGATCGACCGCGAAGAGTGGGGCATGACGCCGCAGACGGTCAACGCCTACTACAGCAGTTCGATGAACGAGATCGTGTTCCCGGCCTCGATCCTGCAGCCGCCGTTCTTCGACATGCGCGCCGACGACGCGGTCAACTATGGCGCCATCGGCGCCGTGATCGGCCACGAAATCGGCCACGGCTTCGACGACAAGGGCAGCCAGTCCGACGGCGACGGCAACCTGCGCGACTGGTGGACCAAGGAAGACCGCGCCGCCTTCCAGGCGCGTGCCGACATGCTGGTCAAGCAGTACAGCGCGTACAGCCCGATCCCGGGCTACCACGTCAACGGCGAACTGACGCTGGGCGAAAACATCGGCGACAATTCCGGTCTGGCCATCGCCTACAAGGCCTACAAGATTTCGCTCAAGGGCCAGCCGGCGCCGGTGATCGACGGCTTGACCGGCGACCAGCGCTTCTTCATGGGCTTCGGCCAGGTGTGGCGTTCGAAGATGCGCGAAGCGCAGCAGATCGTGCAAGTGAAGACCGATCCGCACTCGCCGGGCCAGTTCCGCGCCAATGGCACCGTGATGAACCACCCGGCCTTCTACGAAGCGTTCGGCGTGAAGGAAGGCGACAAAATGTATTTGGCGCCGAAAGATCGCGTCACGATCTGGTAAAGTCCTCGATCGGCAGGGCATGGGCGGCGTCATGCGGCATGTAGGCATGACCCGCACAGGCCCGGCCGGGACGGCCTGGCCCTTACCAACACCACGACAAGAAGAGAGACTATGAAACAACATCTGCTGAGCGCATTGACGCTGGGGCTGGTCGCCAGCGTCGCCCACGCCGAAACCGCGGCGGGCGGCGCCGCCGCCAAGAGCACCAAGGTTGCGGTCCTGTCGTCCGGCATCGCCACCGAATACATCGAGCCGAGCGTGCGTCCCCAGGACGACTTCTTCCAATACCTGAACGGCAAATGGCTGAAGGACACCGAGATCCCGGCCGACAAGGCGAGCTGGGGTTCGTTCATGCAGCTGCGCGAAAACACCTTGCCGCGCCTGCGCGGCATCATCGAACAAGCCGCCGCGAGCAACCCGGCCGCCGGCACCGACGCCCAGCGCATCGGCGATTTCTGGGCCAGCTTCATGGACGAGGCGCGCCTGGAAACGCTGGGCGCGACGCCCCTGAAAGGCGAGCTCGATCGCATCGCCGCGCTGAAGGACAAGTCCGAACTGCCGGCACTGCTGGCGCGCCTGGGCAAGATCGGTGTCGGCGTGCCCTTCGACTTCGCCATCCACCAGGACAACAAGGATTCGACCAAGTACGTGGCCGACATCATGCAGGGCGGCCTGGGCATGCCCGACCGCGACTACTACCTGAAGACCGACGACGCCAAGCTGGCCGCGACCAAGGCCAAGTACGCGCAGCACGCCGAGAAAATGCTGGCCATGGCCGGCGACAAGAACGCCGCCGCCAATGCCAGGGCCGTCGTCGACTTCGAAACCGAGATCGCGAAAATCCAGTGGACCAAGGTCGAATTGCGCGACCCGGTCAAGGCCTATAACAAGGTCAACCTGGCCGACATGGACAAGCTCGCGCCGGGCTACGACTGGAAGAGCTGGATGGATGCCACCGGCCTGTCGGGCAAGGCGACTTACGTCATCGTCAGCCAGCCGACCTACCTGAAGGCCTTCGTCGACGTGTCGAACAAAACCTCGCTCGATACCTGGAAGGCTTACCTGGCGCTGCATCTGATCGAATCCTACGGCAGCTTCCTGTCGAAGAATTTCGTCGACGAGCGCTTCGACTTCTACGGCAGGACCCTGTCGGGCGTGACCGCCATCGAGCCGCGCTGGAAGCGCGGCGTGGGCGCGGTCGAGCGCGCGCAGGGCGAGTCGCTGGGCAAGCTCTACGTGGCCGAATACTTCCCGCCGGAGCACAAGGCGCGCATGGAAAAGCTGGTGCAAAACCTGCTGGCGGCCTACAAGCAGAGCATCGACAAGCTCGACTGGATGAGCGCGGCGACCAAGAAGGAAGCGCAGGCAAAGCTGGCCAAGTTCACGCCGAAGATCGGCTACCCGAACAAGTGGAAGGATTATTCGGCCCTGGTCGTCAAGCGCGACGACCTGGTCGGCAACGTGATGCGTTCGCGCGTGGTCGAGGCGGACCGCGAGATCAACAAGCTGGGCAAGCCGATCGACCGCGAGGAATGGGGCATGACGCCGCAGACGATCAACGCCTACTACAATCCGGAAATGAACGAGATCGTGTTCCCGGCCGCGATCCTGCAGCCGCCGTTCTTCGACGCCGGCGCCGACGATGCGGTCAACTACGGCGGCATCGGCGCCGTGATCGGCCACGAGATCAGCCACGGCTTCGACGACCAGGGCGCCCAGTACGACGGCGACGGCAACCTGCGCGACTGGTGGACGGCCGCCGACCACAAGAACTTCAAGGCCAAGGCCATGCAGCTGGTCAAGCAGTACAACGCCTACAGTCCGCTGCCGGGCTATACCGTCAACGGCGAGCTGACGCTCGGCGAAAACATCGCCGACAATTCGGGCCTGGCCATTGCCGCGAAAGCCTACAAGATCTCGCTCAAGGGGAAAAAGGCGCCGGTCATCGACGGCTTGAGCGGCGAGCAGCGCCTGTACATGGGCTGGACCCAGGTCTGGCGCGAGAAAATGCGCGAGCCGGCCCGCATCGCCCAGGTCAAGACCGACCCGCACTCGCCAGGCCAGTTCCGCGCCAACGGCACCCTGATGAACCAGCCGGGCTTCTACGAAACCTTCAAGGTCAAGCAGGGCGACAAGATGTACCTGGCGCCGAAAGAGCGCGTCATCATCTGGTAAGCGCCCCATCGTGCTTGCAGAAACACCGCGCGGCTTCCGGCCGCGCGGTGTTTTTTTTGGGGAAGGCGTGTTTGGCGGGCCGCAGCCATCTTCGGTTGGGTCAGTCAGGTAAGCGCAAGCCGGTGCTCATACCGGGCGTTATCACAACGCGTCCAGACATGGCATCCCGGCTTCATGCATCCGGCTTGATCGTGATCGCGGGGGAAAGACCGGCGCAAGCTAAATATGCCCGCTTGAACAAAAAAAACCCCAACGGCCTTGTGGCGGTTGGGGTTGGATGACGAGGCGTTTGCTTAGCGCGGAACGATCGCAAATTGCGGGCTGCTACCGTAGTTCGGCTTGATGGGCCGGGCGGCGAATATCGCCCATGCAGCAGCGGCGTTCGGCAAACTGGCGTCAGCGGCATACGCCAGGGCAGGCTGCATGTTTGCCGGGTAGCCCGCGACGCTGGTCGCGTAGCCGGTCATTTCGCCTATCTTCTTGTTCAGGTAAGCGGCCATTTCGGGACTGTTGCAGGCCAGGGCGCGGAATTCGGGCGCCTGGCTTGCCGCGGCGGCCTGTTCCATCGTCGTATAGAGCGGACTGGTGCCGGAGTCGCGGATGTTGAACGAATACAGCGCGGCATTGATCCAGCACATCGATGGATCGGTCATCCGCAGCACGGGTGCCTTGGCTTTCCAGCTCAGCAAGCTCCTGGCACCGCTGAAACCGAGCTCGGCTGCATGGCCGATTGCCGCGGTAAAGAAGTCGTCCTGCCATGGGGCGATACCACGCGATCCGTTATAGATCACGGCAGAGCCGCCATCGATGACGCCGAAGATATTGGCGGCGGCATTGTTCGTATAGGTGGTGTTGTACCAATTGAGGTTGCTGTTGAGGATGCGCGTGAAATGCTCTTTCAGGCGGTCGGCGTCGGGGGTGATATAAGCCGCCTCGGCCAGCGTGCGCATGCTCCAGGCCTGGCCGCGCACCTGGCCGCGGTAGAGCAAGCCCTGGATATTCTTGCGGTAGCCCGGGTTCGACTCGAACACGTTGTACATGCCCCAGAATTGCAGCTCTTCCAGATAATAGTAATCGCCGGTGACCAGGTAAGGCAGGTAGGCGAACCCTGGCTGGTGCGCAGTGTCATGGGTATGCGGCGAGCTGCAGCTAGCGCCGACGGCGCATTTCGGGAATGCCTCGTACAGCTTGGTCACCGGGTTTTTCGTATCGGTGTAATTCCCGAGAATCGTCATGTACGGGTAATCGATCAGGCTTACCGGACGATCCGTGTTCTTGTCGCGGAAGTGCGAAGTCCAGCTGCCGGCCAGGTCGGCGGTGCCGAGTGTGACTTCCTTGGCGCGCCGATCCATCGACAGCAGATAGGCCGCCGCCCAGCCAGGCAGCAGGCCCAGGTCATTGCGGCCGCCCGTGCCCGGCATGTAGGCGGTGGCCAGGCCCACGCCCATCGGTTCGATGGCCGTGCCGGTCCATTTGGCCTTCAGTCCGGTGAGGGCCGTCTCCGTCACGACCACGCTCTGGTCGTAGTTCGGCAGCGCGCGGCTTGCGACCAGGTAGGCGGTGTTGTGCTTGACATAGGCCTGGTCGGCGTTGCCGCCCCACCAGAACAGCTTGCGCCAGCGGCTGTGGTTCAAGTGATTCAGGGCGGGCTTCGCATACACGACGGCGCCGTGCACCATGACCTCGGCATCGTAGGTGATATTCTGCGGATTGGGCTCATAGGCCCAGGCGTTTTCGATCGTGACGTCGACGCGGGCTTTCTTGATCGCGTCGTACCAGCGGATCGCGAAGCGCGCCGTCAGGTGCGGATGCGCCACGCCGTCGGCCGTCTTCAAGGGGGCCGAGACCAGCCACTCGTTGGCGACCGCGCCCGACAGCCAGGTCTGGTAGGTGCCACCGGTCTTGATGATGTCGTCGGCCGAGACGTCGTAGCGCACGCCGTTGATGGTCGCGTGCACCGAGGCGCTGAAACCGTTGCTCAGGAGCGTGTTCGGGCTCAGGCCGGCGGCATGCGGGGCATTCGACTTCAACAGCGCCATGGTGCGCACTTCGTTCGCGCCCATGTCTGGAATCATGCCCGACACAACGGCGTGGCGCACCGAACCGTCCGGGTGGGTAGCCTTGACGTCGAGCTGGAGCGGGATCATGGCACCGCTGTCGAATCGGCCGACCAGCGACTCGGTCGGCATCATGTGGCCGACGGCAAATACCTGGCCGAAGGTCACCGGCAGGTTCGGCTGGGCCAACGCAGAGGTATTCTGGATACGCACGTCGGTCACCACGCCGAACACGCTGTACGAGGTAGTCGTTGTCATGGTGGCGTCCGCGGGCGCGGCAATGGCGGTCGACACCGCAGCCGTTCCCCTCGGAACCGCCGCAGCGGGAGTGGCCAGGCCCGCGTGAGCCGGCATGGCAGCGGCAGGCATGGCGACCGGAGCCGAAGCGGAGACCGAGGCCGATGCGGAGACCGGGGCCGATGCGGAGACCGGTAGCACCGATGGACTCGTTGTCGCGGACGGCGCCGCGTTGATGGATGGACTGGCACCGCCGCCGCCGCCGCAGGCCACGAGTGTGGTACCGAACGCCGCGATTGCGGCGATTCGCATTGCTTGATGTTGGAGAGGGAGAGTCATGGCAAAGTCTTTAAGGGTTGCTGTGGAGAACAGAGTATTGCCCCACAGAATTCTTAAAGCTTACGCCAAAGCAAATTTTATCAACAGAAAAATCAAAGTTGCCGTACGGAATCTACTCCAAATACAACATAACATTGTCGATTTTTTTACGAATATTATTCGTTTATAACCGAATATTTCTTTTTTATATTGTTATTTTCGTGCGTTCGTATAAAAAAACCGCCCCGAAGGGCGGTCCAGCTAAATTCCTTGCCGTATCTGTTTAACGCGAAGAAGCCACCATGTAGTCGACCGCGGCCTTGACATCGGCATCCGCTGCGGTCGAACCGCCTTTCGGCGGCATGACGCCAGACTTGCCCTGGTAGCCCTTGATGGCATGTTCATACAGCACCGCATTGCCCTGGGCGATGCGCGGGCTCCAGTTGGCCTTGTCGCCCAGCTTCGGAGCACCGGCAATCCCGGCCCCGTGGCAAGCCAGGCAGGCGCTGCTATAGAGCGCCTTGCCGACTTCGGCACTCGCAGTGGCTGGGGCTGCTGCTGGCGCGGGCGCCGCTGGTGCCGTGGGCGCGGCGGGTGCCGCGGCCGGCGCCACGCTTGCCGCAGGCGCGGCAGTGGCCGTGTTGGCGCTCGCCGGTGCGGCGGCGTCGGTGCCGGCTGCCGGGGCGGCTGCCGGAGCCGGCACGGCCGGCTCCTTGAACTTGGCGCCGCTCTGGTTGGCCAGGTAGACGACGGCGCGTTCGACTTCGACATTGTCCAGGTCAGGATTGCCGCCCTTGGCCGGCATTGCGCGGATGCCTTCGATGGCATGTTTCACGAGCGTATCGTAACCCTGCGCCAGGCGCGCGGTCCAGTCGCCGGCGACACCAATTTTGGGAGCGCCGGCGGCGCCGCTGGTATGGCAGGCGGCACACACGGCGGTGTAGACGGCGCTGCCGCTCTGCAGCACTTTTGGCGCATTGGCGTCACGCAAGACAAAACCTTCTTCCGCCACCGGGCGCAGACGCTGTGCGACCGCTTCCGGACCGAGGCTATCGGTGCCGGCACCGTCGAGCTTGTCATTGGTGACAAAGGAGACAAGCAGGATGATGCCGATAACGATTACCAGGAAGAAGCCTGCGACCACCCCGATCAGCTGCTTGGGTGTCCGGACAAACGATTGTTCACTGTGTGCGTCGCTCATGATTTCCTTAATACGATTAAAAAAACCTGCTACCTGGCGTGGATTCTTCCAGCATGACTTTTTGCAAATGCCGCCAATCGGCGATTATAGTCTCAAAAGATGCCCTATAGCACAGCGCTCGTTTGCAACTTCTACTTTCCATGGACGGGGAACGCGAAAGAATGTATCCTTCGCATCGCTCAGGCGTTTCCTCGCGAGACGACCCGGCGCGTTTTCCCCGTGCGGCTGTAGCTCAGTGGATAGAGTATTGGCCTCCGAAGCCAAGGGTCGCTGGTTCGATCCCAGCCAGCCGCACCATTTCCCCTAAGGAAATCAATGAGTTACCGGATCGTCGGTGGACGGCTTGCACCTAAGCGACACTGAATTATACCGACTCGTTGCTCTCAAACTACTCTCAACCTTGAGTGCCCATTTCCTGACCAGTTGTCGTGCTTGAAAGCATGTCGTATTGACGCTTGTACCATGAGTCGGCAAAGGCTTGCATCTCAGCGTTGCTGAATGCCTCTGCTGCGGCCTCAAAGCATGTGAGAAGCGCAGTTGCGGCAAGGCGAAGCGTTGGCACCAAGTCAGCAAACTGGGGCTTGAAGATGAGCTTTTGCCCACCACCCTCAATGGGTTCAATGTGTCGCTTCATGGATTCGATGGTTGGGTGCGCAGCATCGCCTGACAGTGATTTGAATCGCCACATGGGCACTACTGGGCTACTCTACGGCAGTCACCAACTCTCATAAAAAAATTCTTTACATGTTGATTTGACGAAGCAAGACTGGTGGTAATTGTGTTTTTGACCAGTCACGTGGCTTGCGTAGCTGTCGCGCTGCATACATGCACAACGGCTGACTCAGGAATAGTGAACGGGCTTGAACTGGACAAGCGGCAAGCCAATTTTTTACCATTTCTTGCGCTGTGGCAGGCAAGAATTGCGGCGGTAATCGTTTGATTGCCATATGGTCACGAAACGCTTGACTTTCCAGAGCGCCTTGTGCCTGACGCAATCGGCGTTTGACGTAACCAATAACGTTTTTATAGTTTAAATCTAAAATACCGTCAACGTCCCAAGTTGCGTCAGCTACAGCAACTACGCTACCACGTGTCCATTGATTTTTCGAAGGATCTAGTCGGAACGTTAAAGCTCCGCCAAGTAACGGATCGGTTCGATACAACCCGAGCGGGAGACGGAAGCCAGCGTTTCGAACTTCTTCCATGCTTTTAGCTTTCAAGGCATACAAGTTCCCGTGAATACCACCTTTGTTAAGCATACATTCCTTCAAATAGTTGGACGACCTCCCACTACTAGGAACTCCGCTTGCGGCCATGGCATTGTGCATTTCCGTTAAGCGACTATCAATCGCTGCCAGGGCATTAGATTTCACACGTACATAGCCGTCAATAAAAAAAGCAATGGTTTTTGTATCCCAAATTCGGTGGACGTACTCATTCCAAGTATGTGCCTTATCCCCTGCAGAGATAGCCCATATGCGCAGAGCGCAGCTGTCAATTGGTATCGTTGGAGCTAATTTAGCAAAGTCGTTCGCAAGCGCCTCATTCCCATTGATCAAAACGTCAATCGTTGCACGTCGCCCGTTGCAAGCAATAATCGCCGCGCGCACGGATTTTCCTAACACTGATGGCTCTTCACGCGCTGAAAAGATTGCGATGGCCCAGCTTGGGTTTTCAGTAAACATTTAGCTTCCCGAATATTTGATACTAACTTACGGTTTATTATCGACCAAAGCTAGCGCTATTAACTTTTAGCTTTTGTTAGTAGGACCGCTCGTTTTCTCTCGGACTATTGATAAACCCTTACATTCTCTGCGTTGAACTGAAGGAATTTAAGCTATTGATTGGCAGTTGCGGTCGCTATCGATTGCTGGACGTTAGTGCTATGCATGACTGCAGCGTCCTTTAAGTTTATGAATTTCTTGAGTAGGAAGAAGCTATACGATGCAAACATACTAACTGCGAGCATTTCTCCGCCATCTTCGATCACACCGAAAATCGGGCTAAATATTGGACTGTTCATAAACACGGCATGTACCATATCAACGCCGACACCAAAAAATACCAATAAACTTAAAAGTAGTAGCAAATTATGATAAATCTTTCTTATTGGGGCGCACCCTAAGTAATAAGCTAACATTAGTGATGGCAGGATTATCAGCCCAGCCGTCATCGTAACGGCGAGTTCGCCTAGATCTTGCCTACGCAGCCCAAAAGGCGGTGAAAAGGCGATTCCTGAAGCAATCACAGAACCTAGTCTCTCATGTAATTGAAATGAATCGTCTAACAAAAAATACGAGAATAAAAGCATCCAAGGGAAAAAAGACCAAATCTTTTGCTTGATGCAAAGGTAAAAGAATACGAATATGATACCTATAAACTTGAGGTGCTGATATGCCTCAGCGTATCCGTTATCCATTTCAATGTTAAACAGAGAATTTGCGAAATAGGGAGTTACTTTTTGAAGGAAGTCGATATCAAGGTAATGATATATTACGGCATACTCGCTATCCATTCCAATATTAGATATGGAATTTGCAAGGTACTGAGTCAGCTTATGAAAAACATGAATAATCATGAAGGCTAGATCACCCAGCAATAATAAAATAATTAGAATCTTTGTTGTGCTCCACGCATGGATTTGTTTCAAGTTCTCTGCCATTTTATTTTATAAATTTCTGGTTGATAGTATTAATTTATTTGGCAACGACATTCTTTTGAGAAAACACTATATTTTTCCCCATAATCTTCAATAATACATTGTTGCTACTCTTACAAACTATTCAATATTCACAATTTTGTGTCTTGCAGTCAAATTATTTGATCACACTTAATCTCTTCTTTTAGCTCGCTCTAAAAATGCGGGATTACCGCCCGAATTCGAAACGGCTGATCTGCCCGAGCATGCTGGCAGTTAGAAGAAGCGCAATTAACTTGGCTAGCCCAAGTCCAACAGCACGGCGATTTACTGATATGTAATAGCTTGGCATGGAAATTCTTTCTTTTGCTGCCATCGTTCTAGCGCATTGCAGCGACGAATTTGCCGCTAACCAAGAGTTGTGACAGTTTTATCACGTTGAATATACCTCGGTTGTAGCCATCAGTAAATACCCAAAAATCACATTTTGTGTTTTTGTTGTAACGTCGACGGCTGGACTTTTACTACGCCGGTCGTGAATCGTCGCGCGTTTGTAGAGGCTTCTTCTTTGGGGAGAATGGAGCGATGAAAAAGCAGGCCGAGTATTTCCCTGAAGTCATTCAAGCGCGCCGTATGCAGGTCAGATAAGCTTGCAGGCAGTACAAGTCGCAATAGACGGTGACACATTGGGGGCCGCCAAGATCGGGGAACGTGCCAGAGGTAGCGAGCATCGCCGGCCGCGCCGATCCGCAACCGGGGCGGTTCAGGCGTCGGAAGGGGACGCCCTTACCTGCTCATAGCGATGCAAAGACCCCGGCAACTGTCCGCACCGACAGGCCTCTTGCCGCCACGAGGGCCAGCACCGCATCGAATTGTTCTGGCGTGCAGCCATACTTCGAGTGCTGTGCGCGGACGTCGTGCGTGTAGAAAATCAGCCACCCGTTCTGGTCGCGCACTTCGTCGAGCAGCGCTTCAATCGATTCGCGCGTCGTGCTGCCGTAGATCGGATTGGCCTTGAGCGTATTGAGATCCTTCCGTTGCACATTGACGCCACGGCTCGTCGTCCGGATCGTATCGAAACGGCCGCTCAATACGTTCAGAGCGGCGGCATCGTAGTCGCCATAGGGCAAGGCGAAGTTCCGGCTTCCATACGCCTGACACAGCATTGCGGCGCTACTGTCGAGCTCGCGGCGCAGTACTGATTTTTTCGCACCGCGGCAACGAATGTGCGAATGCGTGTGATCGCCGATTTCATGCCCTGCCTGGTACAGTTTGGTAGCCGAGTCGAAGGAGGCGATTGGGCCGAAGTCGCTATCCATCCCAACATTTCCGGTCGATAAATAGAATGTGCCGCGCCAGCCACGTGCCTCTAGCAGTTCGGCACCTACCGCCGCAGACTCCGGAAAATCGTCAAACGTAAACGAAACGATACCGCCAGTACAGGCGATATCGCGCTTACGTTCGTTCAATAAACGATAGCGTCTCGACTCGATCGCGGTTGTGATACGACCCATCATAAGAATCCTTGCTCCCTCGCCCAGTTGGTCATTTTTTTTCGCGACCAAATCATGGTCGCGCACACTGGCCGGTAATGGCCTTCTTCGAATAATCGTTTGCGCGTCGGCGATCGGGCCGTCGCGCGTCGGGTATGGATTTCACTGGCACCGTCGATACGCAGGAAGGCGCCATTTTGCAGGGGCACGCGTGCCAGGTAGGCAAGCTTGGGACTGACTGTCTGGATTTGCGGATCGTAGAACCAACTCGTGCCGATCATGCCCCGGATCTCTGGCCTGGCCACCATTAACTGCGCGATGCGGGCATAGCACTGATTCCGCCCAGCTTCGTTAAAGTCCGACAGGTTGCGGGTGTCGACATGAATGCGAACGAGAGGACCAAGGCCACCCAGTTCGAGTTTTACAAAGGCCAAGGCGCGCAGGTTTGCCTTCAGTCCTTTGTAGCGGTACAGGGTCGCCGGTGCCCAAACGCGCATGTCCACGATTTGCGAGCCGACTGGCAGCGACAGGCCGGCGGCCAAGCGCAAGTCGCGGTCGAAATAGCTCGACCTCACCATCCCGTACGCGCTGTCGTCATCGCTCACGATCGAGCCCGTCATATAGCGCACGGCTGTACCGTACTGGTCGATTATTCCCGGCGGAAGCTTCGACTGCCGCATCCTTTCCGCCAGCGCGTCCATTTGCACCGACACGATTTCCTTGGCCAGCATGCCGCGTTGTTCCGCAGGAAGACCGTCAAGCTCGCGCACATACCTCGCCGGCAAGGCGTCGATTACATAGAGGGGAAGCGGACCGTTCGCCGACTGTATTTTCACGATCTCGGCATGCAGGTCGCGCAGAAAAGGGGCAAAGCGCTCCCCACATGCTTCTTGAAACTTGCGCCGTTTGACCAGGTAGGCCGGTTCGGCCAATAGTGCCAGAACTGCAGCGATTGCATTATCTCGAGACACAAGACGACTCCGGGTGACGGGTTTTTACCAATGCCAAGCAAACCGGGATAATGTGCGTAGCGATTATGAACTGGTTATTATTGTATCGGGAAATACGGTTGAGCAACTTCAATGTGGATAAATAACGCCAGGCAGCGGTGGCTTTCCCGTGCCGCATTCGCTGCGCATCCTCTGCGCCCGCGAGCCGGCGCGGCAACGCGCCGATTCCGGCAGCCGGCACCGCATTCATTTCTGAGCCAGTCCTTCAGAGCGTGATGTAGCGCCGCAGGCGCGAACCCAGCTTGTTGGCCAGGGTCAGCGGCAGGCGCTGCCAGGCGCTTTCGATCAGCGGGCGCAGCTTCGATCCAGCGCCGTTCGAGGCCGCTGGAGCCGGCGCGACGCCGTGCGCATCCCACTCGCGCCAGTCGAGCGCCACCGGCAGCGCGCCCCATTGCTTCTTGAATTTATAGGTGCCTTCACCGAAGGTCGAGCGGCCGAAGTCGAACTGGCGCACGCCGCGTTCGCACAGCTGCGCCTGGATTGCCCAGTACAGCAGCATGTTCGGCGCCAGCGCGTTGTAGTCGGCCAGGGTCGAAGCCCAGGGAATGACGGCCTTGTCACCGCATAACAATACCCAGCCGGCGCCGATCACTTTATTTTCAGAACGCACGAGCACAAGGAACATGTCAGCACCGTAATGGCGGTGCACCGCATCGAACCAGGCACGGCTGTGGGGCGGACTACCGAGACGGCGCATGTTGCGGCTGTAAACATCGTAGAACGCGCCGATGGCGGCCGCATCCTGCGTCACCTCGGAAGCAAGGCCATTCTTTTCCGCCTTGCGCACCTGGCTGCGCAGCTTCGGCGGATACGAGCCGAGCAGCGCCGCCGCGCTCCCGGGCAGGTTCACGACCATGCGCACCTTGCGTCCCGCGAGCGCGGCATCGTCTTCGCCGCCCGCGGCCGAGCAGCGCAGCTCGAGCCCGGCCGCGCGCGCCGCGCCGACATCGGCGCGGGCGCGCGCGGCCAGCGCCTCGGCCACCTCGTGCGAGTCGGCCAGTGCGCCGCCCAGGTCGCAGAAGGGCAAAGAGATCCAGCGCGCACGCCCGAACGGGCGCGCCACTTCGCACAGCGGCAGCAGGCCGGCCAGGTCGGCGCCGCGCCGCGCCACCAGCACCTTGCCGGGATAGTGATAAGCTGCGGCGACCGCGCGGCGCCAGGCCGTCAATTGATACGCGTTGCCATCCGGATGGGCGCGCACGAAGGCGTCGAGCGCGTCGTTGGCCGGCGCGTCATTGTCGAGATAGGCGAAGGTAAGGTCGTTCAAGCGCTGCTCCTGTGGTCACCGGAGTTTCTCCCGATGCATGATGGGTCGCGCGAGATTGTAAGCGATCGACAACATTTTCTGGCATGTGTTCCAAATGTGTGCCGTGCGCACGATTCATTATCTTACGGAACTTGTCAGACAGAAAATGCTATATTGCGCCATGTCGTGTGTACAGCATGGCCGTGGCCCTGCACGCTGTGCCCCGAGTTTCCTGCATGTCAGGTCTCCGGTGAGGCCAGCTGGCTGCAGAGAACCAAAAAACAACGAAAACGTACGCCTTTTATACGCAACATTGATGATCAAACTTTGTTGTCGAGGGCGTACAAACTGGAGCGTCGTGTTGAGGCGTGTCTAGTTCCCATGCTATAGTAAATATTGGCATAATAGCAAAACTTTATTCGATAACGGAAGCTGATAATGAAAGCAGATCAGGTCGTCGCGGTAGTAGGACTGGGATATGTCGGGTTACCGCTCGCAGTAGAATTCGGCAAGAAAGTACGGACGATCGGTTTCGACCTGTCGGCGTCAAAAATCGCGAACTACAAAAAATTCATCGACCCGACCGGCGAAGTCTCGACCGAGCAGTTGCAGGCGGCGAACAAGCTGGAAGTGACCACGGACCCGGCGCTGCTGGCGCAGGCCGATTACGTCGTGGTCGCCGTGCCGACCCCGGTCGACATCGCGCACAACCCGGATTTCACGCCGCTGATCGGTGCCAGCACCACGGTCGGCAAGAACCTCAAGAAGGGCGCCATCGTCATTTTCGAGTCGACCGTCTATCCAGGCGCGACCGAAGAAGTGTGCATCCCGCTGCTGGAAAAACACTCGGGCCTGACCTGGCTGCAGGATTTCCACGTCGGCTTCTCGCCGGAGCGCATCAATCCGGGCGACAAGGAACACACGCTGACGACGATCCTGAAAGTGGTCTCGGGCGATGACGCCGAGACGCTCGAAAGCGTCGCCCAGCTCTATGAAACCGTGATCACCGCTGGCGTGCACCGCGCCTCGAGCATCAAGGTCGCCGAAGCGGCCAAGGTCATCGAAAACACCCAGCGCGACTTGAACATCGCCCTGATGAACGAACTGGCGATCATCTTCGACAAGATCGGCATCGATACGCTGGAAGTGCTGAAAGCGGCCGGCACCAAGTGGAACTTCCTGCCCTTCCGTCCGGGCCTGGTCGGCGGCCACTGCATCGGCGTCGATCCCTACTACCTGACGCACAAGGCCGAGATGGTCGGCTACCACCCGCAAGTGATCCTGGCCGGCCGCCGCATCAATGACGGCATGGCCAAGTTCGTGGCCGAAAAGACGGTGAAGTCGATGATTTCGTCGGGCTTCCAGGTCAAGGGCGCGAAAGTCAATGTCATCGGCCTGACCTTCAAGGAAAACTGCCCGGACCTGCGCAACTCGAAAGTGGCCGACATCGTCCACGAACTGCAAAGCTACGGCGTGGACGTGCACGTGTACGACCCGACGGCCGATTCGGCCGAGGCCGAGCACGAGTACGGCATCAAGCTGGAAAGCTGGGACAGCCTGCCGAAGGCCGATGCCCTGGTCGCGGCCGTGCCGCACAAGGAAGTGCTGGCGCTGTCGCTGGCCGACTTCCAGAGCAAGCTCAACAATGGCGGCTGCTTCATCGACGTCAAGTCGCAATTCGATGAAAAGGCCCTCCGCGAGGCTGGCTACTGCGTCTGGCGTCTGTAGTAAAACCTGCGGGACGAGCCGCCGCCCGACGCGGCGGCTTTGTGCGTCCCGCCGCCGTCGCATCGCGTTATCGAGAAAGTGTTGTGAAAACCGTGAATAAGATTCAAGACGTTAGGCAGCAATTGGGCCAGCACAGCCATCATTGGCTGGTTACCGGCGCTGCCGGCTTCATCGGCTCGAACCTGGTCGAAGCCTTGCTCAAGCTTGGCCAGCGTGTGACCGGGCTGGACAACTTCGCCACCGGGCACCGCCACAATCTGGCGCAGGTGAAAGAATCTGTCACGAATGAGGCCTGGGTGAAATTTAATTTCATCGAGGGCGATATCCGGGTGCCAGCGGACTGCGTGCGCGCCTGCGACGGCGTCGATTTCGTGCTGCACCAGGCCGCGCTCGGCTCGGTGTCGCGCTCGATCGACGATCCGATCGTCACCAACGAGACCAACGTCACCGGCTTCCTGAACATGCTGGTGGCTGCGCGCGACGCCAAGGTGCGCCGCTTCGTATATGCCGCTTCGAGCTCGACCTATGGCGACCATCCGGCCCTGCCGAAAGTCGAGGACGTGATCGGCAACCCGCTCTCGCCCTATGCGGTGACGAAATACGTCAACGAACTGTATGCGAACGTGTTCGGCCGTACCTACGGCATGGAATCGATCGGCCTGCGCTACTTCAACGTCTTCGGCCCGCGCCAGGATCCGCACGGGGCCTATGCCGCCGTGATTCCGCAATGGGTGGCCGCGCTGATCCGTAATCAACCGCTGCGCATCAATGGCGATGGCGAGACCAGCCGCGACTTTTGCTACATCGACAATGTCGTCCAGGCGAACCTGCTGGCGGCGATGGCGCCGGCGGACGCGGTGAACCAGGTCTACAACGTCGCGCTCAACGCCCGTACCAGCCTCAACGAGCTGTACGCGATGATGCGCGACCTGCTGCGCGCGCGCTTCCCGCATGTGGATGCGCACCGGCCGGAGTATGTGGATTTCCGCCGCGGCGACGTGCGCCATTCGCAGGCCGACATCGGCAAGGCTGCAACGCTGCTGGGTTATGCGCCCACGCACCGGATCGACGAGGGCCTGCGCCAGGCCATGGATTGGTATGTTCGCGACCTGCTCGGGCAGGGGTCGTCCGTGGCATCCAGGTAAGCAAAAAGAATCAGGAGACTGACGTGTTCAGGATTTCTAACCATTACGTGTCGAAAATCGTATCCGTGCTGTTGATCGTGGAAGTGCTGGTGCTGCTCGGCGCCGCCTACGCGGGCGCGGCGCTGCGCTACATGGACATCGGCACCACGGTGACGGTGCCGTCGCTCGACCATTTCTTCACCTCGGCCGTCGCTTTCGCGCTGGCCATCGTCTTCAGCATGAGCGCGATGGGGATGTACCAGCTCGATTTCGAGGAAGGCTTGCGCCATCCCTTCCTGATGAAGCTGATGCCTTCGTTCGTGATGGGCTTCCTGATCCTGACCCTGGTGTTCTATATCGCGCCCGAGCTCTCGTTCGGCCGCAGCATCCTGCTGCTCGTGTTCGCGCTGGCCGCGGTCGGCATCTTTGTCGCGCGCATGATCTTCTTCAAGACCTCGGAAGCGCGCTTCTTGCAGTCGCGCATCATGTTCCTCGGCGGCGGCCCGCTGGCCAAGGAATGCAGCGAGCTGGCCGAGCGCGCCAACCGCTACCACCGCTACGACATCGCCGGCTTCATTCCCGCACCGGGCGAGGAACTGTGCATCGAACCGGGCGACTTGCTGAAAATGCGCGAGGACGATTCGCTGGTCAAGCTGGCACGCCAGTACAACGTGTCGGAAATCGTGGTCTCGGTGCAGAACCGGCGCGGCGGCTTCCCGATCAAGGAGCTGCTCGACTGCAAGCTGCAAGGCTTGAAGGTGACCGATGCCGCCACCTTCTTCGAGCGCGAGACCTGCCAGATCCGGGTCGATTCGCTCCAGCCGAGCTGGCTCGTCTTCGGCGGCGGCTTCGACCAGAGTTTCGTGCGCATCTTCATGAAGCGCACCTTCGACCTGATCTGCAGCACGATGATCCTAGCGATCACCTTCCCGCTGATGTTCCTGGCCGCGCTGGCCGTCTGGCTGGAAGACCGCGGCCCGGTGTTCTATTCCCAGGAACGGGTCGGCAAGGATGGCAGGAGCTTCTTTGTCCATAAATTCCGCAGCATGCGCGCCGATGCCGAAAAGAGCGGCAAGCCGCAGTGGGCGGCCAAGGACGACCCGCGCGTCACGCGCGTGGGCAACTTCATGCGCAAGACCCGGATCGACGAACTGCCCCAGATCCTGAACGTGTTCAAGGGCGAGATGTCTTTCGTCGGTCCGCGTCCCGAGCGCCCCTATTTTGTCGAGCAGCTGATCGAAGTGGTCCCGTACTACAATGTCCGCCACAGCATCAAGCCGGGCATCACCGGCTGGGCGCAGGTGCGCTACGGCTACGGCTCCTCGGCCGAGGATGCCCTGCAAAAGCTGCAGTATGACCTCTATTACGTGAAGAACAACAGCCTGTTCCTCGACTTCCTGGTCCTGATCAACACCCTCAAAGTCGTACTCTTCCGCAGCGGGCGCTAATTGCCGGCGTCGCCTGCAATAAGGTTTTAGGCCGGGCCGCAGCGCCCGGCAAGTGCACATGGATAGTGTTTCCCTGACCAGTATCGCCACCTACAGCTACGGCCTCGCGGCCCTCGGCTTCCTGTTGCTGGGCGTGCCGCTGCTCACCAGCTGGCGCGGGCGCGCGCACGGCCCGCTCCTGGTCGCCGCCTGCCTGGCCTCGAGCTTCTGGGCCGGCTCGCTGGCCTGGGCCGCCACCGACCTGCTGATGTGGACCGATCTCTCCGACGGCTTCGAGGTGGCGCGCAATGCCGTCTGGTCGCTGTTCCTGGTCGTGCTGCTGGGCGACTGGCGCGATCCCGACGGCAAGCTGCCGTTCAAGCTGCGTCCGGCCCTGTTCGTCGCGGCCGTCTGCTACCTGCTGGCGCTGGCCGCGGCCACGCTCGGCTACTGGGACCTGGCGCTGCTGGAAAGCGTGCTGCCGGTGATGGCGCGCGTGGTGCAGGCCGTCGGCGGCATGCTGCTGGTCGAGCAGGCCTACCGCAACAAGACCACCCAGGAACGCTGGGCCATCAAGTTCGCCTGCCTCGGCATCGGCGGCATGTTCGCCTACGATTTTTATCTGTACAGCCACGCGATGCTGTTCCGCGAAGTCGACCCGGACATCTGGGCCGCGCGCGGCATCGTCAATGCGCTGACCGTGCCGCTGCTGGCCTTGTCGATGCGGCGCGCCAAGTCCTGGCGCTCGCCGCTGGCCGTCTCGCGCCGCGCGATGTTCCACTCGGCCGCGCTGTTCGGCTCCGCCATCTACCTGCTGGCGATGGGCTCGGCCGGCTACTACCTGCGCTATTTCGGCGGCAGCTGGGGCACCGTGATGCAGGTGACCTTCCTGTTCGGCGCGCTGCTGCTGCTGGCCGGCATCCTGTTCTCGGGCACCTTCCGCGCCTGGCTCAAGGTCTTCATCAGCAAGCATTTCTACAGCTACGGCTACGACTACCGCGAAGAGTGGATGCGCTTTACGCGCACGCTGTCCGAAGCCGGCCCGAACCTGGGCGAGCGCGCCGTGCAGGCGGTGGCCGCGCTGGTCGAAAGCCCGGGCGGGGCGCTCTGGCAGCGCCGCGAAGGCGGCAGCTTCGAGCCGGTCGCCGGCTGGGAAGTGCCGCTGCCGGCCGTGAGCGAGCCGGCCAGTTCTCCCCTGTGCAGCTTCCTCGAATCGACCCAGTGGGTGATCGACCTCGGCGAGTACGCGGACGACCCGGACAAGTACGAAGGCGTGGCCCTGCCCGAATGGCTGCTGGCCTGGCCGCGCGGCTGGCTGGTGGTGCCGCTCATGATGGGGACGAAACTGTCCGGTTTCGTGGTGCTGCAGACGGCGCGCAGCCGCGTCAAGCTGAACTGGGAAGTGCTCGACCTGCTCGAGATCGCCGGCAGCCAGGCCGCCAGCTACCTGGCGCAGCAGGATGCGGCGAACGAGCTGATGGTGGCGCGCCAGTTCGAGTCCTTCAACCGCATGTCGACCTTCGTCGTGCACGACCTGAAGAACCTGGTCTCGCAGCTGTCCCTGATGAACGCGAACGCCGAGAAGCACAAGCACAACCCCGAATTCCAGGCCGACATGCTCGAGACGGTGTCGCTGTCGGTGCAGAAGATGCGCCTGATGCTGCAAAAGCTCTCGCGCATCGATGTCGAGGAAAAACCGATGCCGCTGGCGATCGACCAGGTGGTGCGCCAGGCGGTGGCCAACAAGGCGGCCTTCGAACCGCGCCCGCAACTGGACGTGCGCGACACCGGCCTGCGCGTGCTGGCCGACCGCGAACGGCTCGAACGCGTCGTCGGCCACCTGATCCAGAACGCGATCGAAGCCACGCCGAAAGAAGGCAGTGTCGTCATCGCCCTGAGCCGCGCCGCAGGGGGGGCGGACGATTCGGCGGTGCAGATCGAGATCACCGACAGTGGCGAAGGCATGAGCGAAGACTTCATCCGCGAACGCCTGTTCAAGCCCTTCGAATCGACCAAGTCGGCCGGCATGGGCATCGGCGTGTTCGAAAGCCGCGAATACATCAACGAACTGGGCGGACGCCTGGAAGTTTCCAGCAGGCCGTCGCTCGGCACCACTTTCAAAGTCATCCTGCCTTTGCACCAGCAGGATGCGCTGCTCATCGACCGGGCAGCCTGACCCGAGGATTACCGTGACACAGAATAAACAGAAACTCCTGATCATCGAAGACGACCCCGGCCTGCAAAAGCAGCTCAAATGGAGTCTCGACGCCTACGACGTGGCCGTCGCCGGCGACCGCGAAGCGGCGCTCGCGCAAATTCGCCGCCACGAGCCCGCCGTGGTGACGATGGACCTGGGCTTGCCGCCCGACCCGGACGGCTCGACCGAGGGACTGGCCACCTTGCAGCAGATCCTGGCGCTGGCGCCGGACACGCGCGTGATCGTCCTGACCGGCAACCAGGACCACACCAATGCCGTGAAAGCGATCGGCCTGGGCGCGTATGACTTCCACCAGAAACCGTGCGACCCCGAGGTGCTGAACCTGGTGATCCAGCGCGCCTTCTTCCTGCACGAACTGCAGCAGGAAAACCGCCGCATGCAGCAGCAGCAAGCCGATTCGCCGATGTCGGGCGTGATCTCGCGCGCGCCGAGCATGCTGAAAATCTGCCGCAACGTCGAAAAGGTCGCCCCGACCTCGGCCTCGGTGATGCTGCTGGGCGAATCGGGAACCGGCAAAGAGGTGCTGGCGCGCGCCGTGCATGCCCTCTCGCCGCGCGCGAAAGAGCGCTTCATGGCCATCAACTGCGCGGCCATTCCGGAAAACCTGCTCGAAAGTGAACTCTTCGGCTACGAAAAGGGCGCCTTCACGGGCGCGGCCAAGCAGACCAAGGGCAAGGTGGAACTGGCCCATGGCGGCACCTTCTTCCTCGACGAAGTGGGCGATTTGCCGATGCCGCTGCAGGCCAAACTGCTGCGCTTCCTGCAAGAGCGCGTCATCGAGCGCATCGGCGGCCACGAAGAAATCGCGGTCGACGTGCGCATCGTCTGCGCGACCCACCAGAAACTGAAGGAACTGTGCGCCACCGGGCGCTTCCGCGAGGACTTGTATTACCGCCTGTCCGAGATCGTCGTCACCATCCCGCCGCTGCGCGAGCGGGAGGGCGACGCGGCCCTGCTGGCGCATCATTTCAAGAACAAGTTCTGCGCCGCCGAAGGGCGCTCGGCCCTGCACTTCGCGCCGGACGCGATCGCCGCCATCGAAGCCTACCCGTGGCCGGGCAACGTGCGCGAGATGGAAAATTACATCAAGCGCGCCGTCATCATGGCCGACGGCAACACCATCGTCGCCGACGACCTCGGCCTGCCGGGCGAGGGCCTGGAAGAAGAGCCGATCAACCTGCGCCAGGTGCGCGACGAAGCCGAATACAAGGCCATCATCAAGGCGCTGGCGCGGGTCGACGGGAATATCGTCAAGGCGTCCGAGATCCTCGGCGTCAGCCGCCCGACCATGTACGACCTGATGAGCCGCCACAACATCAAGACGGCTGCATGACACGCGTCACGGTGCTGGCCGTGCCGCTGGTGCTGGCGGCGGCCGGCGCCGTGGCAGGTTTGTCCTACCTGCAGTCCGAAGGCGTCACGCCGCGCGCGCTGGCGCCGTATATCCTGAAACGCACGAGTGGCCACGGCAGCCTGGTCGTGGGCGCGGGCCGGTTCGTATCGGATGCCCTGCTGCGCCTGGACCGCGGAAACGTCGCCCCGTATCTGCCGCCGGCGCTCACCCTGGGCGCGCAGCCGGTCGGGCCCGCCGCACCGGCCGGCAACGAGCGCCCGGTCGCCTCCAGCGAGCAGGCCTGGCGCGCCATCGCCGACGCCGCGCCGGGCGACATCATCACCCTGCTGCCCGGCGACTATGCACTGCGGCGCACCGTGTATGCGAGCCGGCCCGGCACGGCGGACGCACCGATCGTGGTGCGCGCGGCGCGTCCCGGCACGGTGCGCATCGCCGTCGCCGCGCGCGAAGGGTTGACTGTCAAGGCGCCGTACTGGCGTTTCGAAAACCTCGACCTGCGCGGCGTCTGCCAGTACGACGACAACTGCGACCATGCCTTCCACGTGGTCGGCAAGGCCCACCATTTCGTCGCCCGCAACAACACGCTGCGCGATTTCAACGCCCACTTTAAAATCAATGGCGAGCGCGGCGCCTTTCCCGACCACGGCCTGATCGAAGCGAATACCCTGTCGAATGCGGCGCCGCGGCGCACGGCGCACCCGGTCACGCCGATCGACCTGGTCGCCGCCAGCGACTGGACCATCCGCGCCAACCTGATTTACGACTTCGTCAAGCGCGGCGGCGACGGCATCAGCTACGGCGCCTTTGCCAAGGGCGGCGCCGAGCGCACCGTGTTCGAGCGCAACGTGGTGCTGTGCGAAGCGGTCCTGGCCGGCCAGCCGGGCAAGCGCGTCGGCCTGTCCTTCGGCGGCGGCGGCACCGGCAAACCCTATTGTCGCGACGGGCGCTGCATCACCGAGCACGCCGGCGGCAGCATGCGCGCCAACCTGGTTTCAGGCTGCTCGGACGTCGGCATTTATCTCAATAGCGCAGCCGATACGCAACTGCTGCACAATACCGTGCTCGATACGGCCGGGGTGCAGGTGCGCTATGCCACCAGCAGCGCCCGGCTCGAAGGCAACCTGGTCGACGGCCCCTTGCGCGCCGACGAGGGCGGCGTGCTGCGCGCGCTCGACAACCTCGCCACGCCGATCTGGCAGCTGTATCTGGGCCGCCATCCGCAGCGCAGCCTGTTCGCCGATCCGGCGCGGCTCGACTTGCGCTGGCGCGACGGCGCGCCACAGCGTGCCGGGTCCGCGCCGGGCGTTGTAGATGCATGCGCAGACATTCCCGGCCCGGGCGCCGCTTACGGTGCTTTCAAGGATTTTCGCAGCTGCCTGCGTGCCAACGCCCGCTGACCCATGAGTGAACATGGGCAGCAATGTCGCGGATACCGGCCTGGGGCAACTTCGCCCATCGTTACCAGCCGCGCAGCCAGTCGCGCGTCCAGGCCGAGACCTGGTCTTGCCAGGGCCGGCGTGAAAACGTATGGTCCGCCTTGTCGATCTGGCGGCGCGTGAAGCGCGACGAACCCAGCAGGCGCTGCCAGGGGCCGGGGCGGCTGGACAGACCGGCGAATTCCTGGGCCGTCAGGTCGGCACCGCTGAGCACGACCAGTACGCGCCCGGTGAAGCGCGTCAGCGCGCCCTGCATGCGTTCCGGCAGCGGCGCGCCGGCGCCGGCGTCGAGCGCTGCGCCGCGGGCAGGACCGAAAGCCTTGCCGGCGTTCTCCCACAGCGAGCGCAGCGACGCTTTCACGTCGAACTGGCCGCTCCTGACCTTCTTCCACAGGCGCGCGTCGAACAGGCGGTCGCGATAGTAATGCTTGATGGTCGCGCGCGCCGCCCCTTCCTCGGTGCGCACCCAGGGATTGAGCAGCACCAGCCCGGCCACGCGCGGGTCGCGCGGCGCGTACATGGCGGCAGCGGCGGCGCCGTCGCACAGGCCCCAGAGCACCACCTCCGTCATGCCCGGCACTTCCGCGCAAAAGCGCTCGATCGCGGCATGCAGATCGTCGTCGATGTTCTCGAAGGTTTGCAGATCGCCTTCGCTGTCGCCCATGCCGCGGTAATCGAAACGCATGGCCGGGATGCCGGCGGCGGCCAGGTCGCGCGCGAGCAGGGTGAACTGGCGATGGCTGCCGGCGCGGTATTGCGGACCGCCGACGACGACCAGGACGCCGCGCGGCGGCGGCGTCCCAGACGCGGCCGGCAGGCTCAGGATGCCGTACAGCCAGGCACCGCGGCAGGGAAACGAGACGGCGCGTTCGTCAGGCATCGGAATGCTCCAGGCAAGCCAGGGTGGCCGCCAGCAGGGCCGGGCAGTCGACGGTCTCGGGCGCGCCCCAGAACTGCGGGCCGGTCACCTGGTGCACGTCCACCCGGCTGCCCTGCAGGCGCCAGGTGTCGGCCACGCGCACGGCGGCCGGCGGTAGCGGGCGTCCGGCGGCGGCCATCACTTCGACCCAGTGGATCGGGCAGCGCGGGCCGAGAGCGCGCGCATCGGCCGCGTCGAGGCCGGCGGCCAGTTGCGGGTTCAGGGTATAGCCCGCGATCTCGATCGATTCGCCGGCGGCCAGCGTTTCGCGCAGGGCTTCGGTGCCGCCGCTGTCGCTGCCCCCGGCCAGCAGTTCGCCGGCCAGGCGCAGGCGCAGGAAGCCGTTCAGGTAGCCCGAGCCATTCGTGACGGGCTGCCACAGCAGCAGGCGTTCGGGCGCGCGGCTGGCCTTTTGCGCATGCAGCACGGCGAGCAGGGCGCCGACGCGCAAGCCCCACAGGCCGGCGTTGCAGGCGAGCTTGTCCTCGATCCAGGCACGCGCCTGCGCGATATCGCGCAGCCAGCCGTCCCAGCTGGCGTCGCCGAAATCGCCCGCGCTGTCGCCGCAGCCGTGCAGGTCGAGCAGCAGCACGCCGATGCCTTGCGCGGCCAGCGCGCGCGCGCCCAGCGCGGCCATGCGGCGCGAACGGTTCATCTCTTCGGCAAACGGGTGGACATACACGAGCGCGCCGCGGCAGGCGCCGCGCGGCGCATGGTACAGGTAAAAGCGCGGTCCGTCGGGAGTGTCGAGGAAGAACGCGTCGGCGCTCGCGTGGGCCGGGAAGTTCATTTATCCGGCACGCGCGGCAACGAAGGCGGCCAGGCTGCCCAGCGTGGCGAAGGTGCTGGCGCTGATGTCGTCGTCGTCGACCATGATGCCGAACTGTTCTTCCAGGGCGCCGATCAGGGTGACGACCGCCATCGAATCGAGTTCGGGAAGGCTGCCCAGCAGCGGCGAATCGGCCGTGAGGGTGGCACCGGCCGGACCGAGATGGAGCACGTCGGTTAACAGGTTCTTGACTTCTTCAAGGTACTTCATAGGATTGTCGTGGTTGTGTTGGCCGGGCGGGAGCGCGCCTCCAACAGCGTGTGCAGGCGGCCCAGTCCCGGCCAGCGGTAATAATTGACATGGTACATAGTGCGTACCTCTTCCGTCCAGCGCGTATGCCACTCCATCACGCGTCCGTAGAATTCGAGCCGCTCGAAACGGCCCGCGTCGAACAGGCTGCGGCAGGCTTCCTCGCGCATCAGCAAGGTCGGCGACAGGTTCGAGGGCACGCTTTCGTCGTAGGCCGTTTTCAGCACCACGATGCCGGCGCCGTCTTCCACGCACAGGTCCATGGCGACGAGCTGTTCGCCGAAATAATAGCGGTAGACGCTGGCCGCGCCAATTGCCGCCATCCCTTCGAGCATGGCGCGGTAGTAGCGGCCCTGGGCATTGTCGGCGCCGACGGCCGTGCCTTCGCCGCCCTTCCAGCCCGACGTTTCCAGGCGCGCGTAGTCGGCCACCGCCTGCGCCATGGCGCCCGGCTCGCGCTCGACGGCCATGCGCGTGGGGATGCCTTCGCGTTCCAGGCGCGCGCGCTGCTTCTTCAGGTTGCCGCGCAGGTTCTTGCCGCGCGCATTCCAGTAATCCTCGAAACTGCCGGCCAGGGTCACACGCGCCGTGTCGATGTAGTCGAGCGTGCGCACACACGCTCCCTCGGCGGGGCGCGCCAGCAGCATCGGGTCCATTTGCGTCAGCGCCAGCAGCAGCGGGAAGCCGGGCAGGGCGCCCAGCAGGCTGCGCGCCAAAGCCGCGGTGTCCAGCTGCGGCTGTTGCAGCCACAGCCCGACCGGCGCCTGCGCCGGCTGGAATGTGCTCCAGGCGCCGCGCCGGCCCGGGCGCACGAGCGCCATCGCGCGCACGGCGCCATCCTGGCGCCAGCAGGCCAGCAGGGTATCGCCGCGGTCGAACTGTTCGACCAGGGGCGCCACGAACGGCGCCGCCAGCAGGCTCGATGCGTGGCTGGCGGGGAGCGCGGCATGCAGCCCGGCCCAGTCGGCGGCATGGCGCGCGAATTCGCGCGCCGGGAACAGGTGCCAGGTCATGGCCTCACCGCCTCGCGCACGCTTGCCGCCAGCCAGCCGATTTCCTGCTCCGTCAGCTCCTGGTGGCAGGGCAGGGCCAGCACATGGCGCGCCAGCATCGCGCTGTTGGCGCACGTGGCGGCATCGACGCCTTGCCATTGCGGCGTGCCGAAGCGCGTCAGCGGCACGCCCAGCGCCTTGAGCCGCGCGCACAGCGGCTCCGGGTCGTCCGCCAGCAGCGGGAACACCCAGGGGCAGGCGCCCTCGGGCAGGCGCGGGTGCAGCGGGCGTACGCCGGGCAGGCCGCGCACGGCCGCTTCCAGGCGCGCATAATAGCTGCGGCGCAGCGCCTGGATGCGCGCCGGGGCCGCCAGCGCCAGCATCGCACGCGCGAACAGCGAGGAGCGCTTGTCGACCCAGGCGGGATCGAAATTGAAACTGCTATCGGACGAATCGGGCGCCAGCGCGGCCGGCGCGCCCTTGCGCCGCTTCTTGAACAGCCCCCACAGCGCGCCTTTCGCGCGCAGCGGCAGCCACAGGGCGGCGCGCACGGCCGGCAGGCGGCCGTAGGCGAAGCCCCGTTCCAGCGAATTGAGGGCCACTTTGGCTTCGAAACCGGCTCCCCCCGAGCGCAGCCGGACCCGGTCCAGGCTGTGGCGTGCCGAGACCAGCGCGCCACCCTCGTAAATCGGCAAGAACTTCATGCTGCTGGCGATCGCATAATCGCCCCAGGCGCCGACCGGGCGCCCGCCCTGCTCGCCGATGAAACAGTGGGCGCAGTCTTCGATGAGCGACAGGCCGCGCGCGTCGCACAGGGCGCGGATCGGCGCCATGTCTTGCGGGAAGCCGAAGTAATGGGTGACCAGCACGGCGCGCGTGTCCGGGCCGATCCTGCCCGCCAGGTCGTGCAGGTCGACCGCGGTGTCGGCCCGTACGCGGTAGAACACGGGCTCGGCGCCGCGCCAGAGTACGGGCGGAATCATCGACTGGCTGTGGTAGGCCGGCACCAGCACCTGCTGTCCCGGCCCCACGCCGATCTCGCGCAGCGCCATGGCGATGGCCACGCGTCCGCTCGTGACGAGGCGGTAGTTGCCGGCGTCGAGCACGGTGCGCACCGGCGATCCGTGCGAGCGGCGCGCACGCCGGAACGAGGACGCCGACAGGATCGGCGCCAGCGGAATCAGGGGCCGGCCAGGGAGCGGGTTCGCAAGCATCCGGCCAGTATAAACCGGGTGTTGAAAAAAATGCCACGCGACATGCCCAATTGCCACGGAAACAGCGTGAGTGGTGCGGCCAACAAGCTGCAAGCTGTTAAGATTGCGGGCTGCGCGGCCCCGCGCCGCGCGCTCCCGCATGGACCCCGCCTTGAAACCGCTTTGACCTGACGATGGCTGACCTGATCCACGATGTTCTGTTCGATTCCGCGCGCCGCACGCCGGCCGCCGAAGCGCTGGTGCACGGCGCGCTGCGCCTCGACTACGCGGCCCTGGCCGCGCTAGTCGACGGCGCGGCCGGCGCGCTGGTCGACGCCGGCGTGCAGCCGCGCGAGCGCGTTGCCGTGTTCCTGGAAAAGCGGGTCGAGAACGTGGCCGCGATGTTCGGCGCCGCGCGCGCCGGGGCCGTGTTCGTGCCGGTCAACCCGCAACTCAAGCCCGAGCAGGTCGCCCACATCCTGGCCGACTGCAACGTGCGCATCCTGGTGACCTCGCCCGAGCGGCTGGCGCAATTGGGCGCGGTGCTGGCCGCCTGCCCGGACCTGCGCACGGTGTTCGTCACCGGCGCCGCGCAGCCGCATGCCTCGCTCGAGGTACGCGCCTGGGACGCGGCCCAGCGCGTGCCGGCGGCGTCGACCCTGGCCGCGCGCCGCGCGATCGACGCCGACATGGCCGCGATCCTGTACACCTCGGGCAGCACCGGCAAGCCGAAGGGCGTGGTGCTGTCTCACCGGAACATGGTGGCCGGCGCCCGCAGCGTCGCGCACTACCTGGCGATCGCGCCGCAAGACCGCATCCTGGCGGTGCTGCCGCTCAGTTTCGATTACGGCCTGAGCCAGCTCAGCTGCGCCTTCCTGCAAGGCGCGACCGCGGTCCTGATCAACCACCTGTTCGCCAGGGACATCGTCAAGGCCGTGATCGAGGAGCGCATCACGGGCCTGGCCGCGGTGCCGCCGCTGTGGCTGCAGCTGGCGAGCCTGCCCTGGCCGCGCGACTGTTCGCTGCGCTACCTGACCAATTCCGGCGGCGCCTTGCCGACCGCCACGGTGGCCGCCCTGCGCGCGGCCTTGCCGCAAGCCGAACTGTTCCTGATGTACGGCCTGACCGAAGCGTTCAGGTCGACCTACCTGCCGCCGTCGGAACTGGAGCGCCGTCCCGATTCGATGGGCCGCGCGATCCCGAACGCGCAAGTGATGGTGGTGCGTCCCGACGGCACGCCCTGCGCGCCGCACGAGCCCGGCGAGCTGGTGCACCGCGGCGCGCTGGTGGCGCTCGGCTACTGGAACGATCCGCTCAAAACCGCCGAGCGCTTCAAGCCGGCCCCCGGCCAGGATCCGGCCCTGCCCCTGGTCGAGATGGCCGTCTGGTCGGGCGACACGGTGCGCATGGACGAAGAAGGCTACCTGTATTTCATCGGCCGCGGCGACGACATGATCAAGGTCTCCGGCTACCGCGTCAGTCCGCTCGAAGTCGAGGAAGTCGTCTATGCCACCGGCCAGGTGCTCGAAACGGTGGCCTTCGGCGTGCCGCACCCGCAACTGGGCCAGGCCATCGTGCTGCTGGCGCTGCCGAAGGACGCCAGCGTCGCCGCCGCGGCCCTGCTGAAGCAATGCCAGCGCCGCCTGCCGGCCTGGATGGTCCCGGCCCATATCGCCCTGCACGCCGAACCCTTCCCGCGCAACCCGAACGGCAAGATCGACCGCAAGCTGCTGCAGCAATCGTTCATGTCCCTGTTCGACAGCCTGAAAGCCCCCTCATGAACGCCAAACCCGTACATGCCGCCCAGGTCCTGTTTCCGGTCGTCGGCGACTGCCTGCAAGTGGGCGGCATGCCGCTCACGCGCCTGGCGCAGCGCGTCGGCAGCACCCCCTTCTATGCCTATGACCGGCGCCTGCTGTCCGAGCGCGTGGCGCAGGTGCGCGCTCACCTGCCGCCGGCCGTCGAGCTGCATTTTTCGATGAAGGCCAACCCGATGCCGGCCCTGGTGCAGCACATGGCGGCGCTGGTGGACGGCATCGACGTCGCATCGGGCGGCGAACTGAAGGTGGCGCTCGACACCGGCATCGATCCGCAACGCATCAGCTTTGCCGGCCCGGGCAAGTCCGAGGCCGAACTGACGCGCGCGGTGGCCGCCGGCGCCGTCGTGCACGCCGAGTCCGAGCGCGAGATCCGTACCCTGGCGCGCGTCGGCGCCGCGCTCGGCATCGCGCCGCTGCTGGTCTTGCGCATCAATCCGGACTACGAGCTGAAGGGCTCCGGCATGCGCATGGGCGGCGGCGCCAAGCAGTTCGGGATCGACGCCGAGGACGCGCCGCGGGTGCTGGCGCTGTGCGCCCAGCTGGGCTTGCCGGTGCTCGGCTTTCACATCTTCAGCGGCTCGCAAAGCCTGAAAGCCGAGGCGATCGTCGAGGCCCAGGCCCAGACCTTCGCGCTGGCGCGCCGGCTGGCCGACGGCGCGCGCGATCCGGTGCGCATCCTGAACATCGGCGGCGGCTTCGGCATTCCGTATTTTCCGGGCGAGGCGGCGCTCGACCTGGCGCCGATCGGCGCCGCGCTGGCCGCCGCCCTGCCGCAGGTGCGCGCGCAGCTGCCCGAGGCGCAGCTGTCGATCGAGCTGGGGCGGTACCTGGTGGGCGAGGCCGGCGTCTACGTGGCGCGCGTGATCGACCGCAAGGTGTCGCGCGGCCAGGTCTTTCTCGTCACCGACGGCGGCTTGCACCACCATCTTGCGGCGTCCGGCAACTTCGGCCAGGTGATCCGCAAGAATTATCCGGTGGCGATCGGCAACCGCATGGACGCATCGGGCCTCTACCCCGGCGCGCGCGAAACCGCCTCCGTCGTCGGCCCGCTGTGCACCCCGCTCGACCTGCTGGCCGAGCGCATGGACTTGCCGCAGGCCGAGGTCGGCGACCTGGTGGTCGTGTTCCAGTCCGGCGCCTATGGCCGCTCGGCCAGCCCGCAGGGGTTTTTGAGCCATCCGGAAGTGCCGGAAGTGCTGGTCTGAGCGGCGCCGCGGACGGCCGTGCACCTGCCAATCGTGCGGTAATGTTCTATGATTTGCGTTAAATTAATTGTTGCAAGAAAATAAACAAGATAAGGTACCCAAGCCGCGGCGGCTTTCCGGCGTCATCGCGCGCCTCGCGCGACGCCCCGGATGCGGCCACCAGGACTCACCACCATGCTAGCGCAACACACTCCCAGCTTCGACCTGCGCCTGTCGGACCAGCTCCAGCGCGCGCTTGCGCTGTGCGGGCGCCATCTGTCCGATGCCGCGCCGCGCGTGCGCGCCTTCCTGGCGCAGTTCGCCGACCCGCCGCCCTACGGTGGCTTCAAGGCCATTCCGCCCGGGGCGCGGGCCCTGTACGCGGCCGTCCTGGCCGAAGGCGGCCAGGACGCCGGCGCGCCCTTCCTGCTGGCCTGCCTGCTGGCGGCCGTGCGCGCCTCGCTCGATGGTCCGCTGCTGGCGCGCCTGCCGGCGCGCGTGCGCGCGCACCAAGTGCGCCAGTTCGCGCGCATGGCCAGTCATGACGAAGCATTCCTGCCGTATTGCCGGCTCGACGGCGACGTCTTCCTCAAGGAATTCGGACTGGCCACGCTGCGCCTGTATGCGGGCGCCTCGAGCGTGATCGATCCGCGCTCGGGCATCGGCCGCTCGCTGCTGTTCAAGGGCGGCCTGCCGGGCTTGCCGGGCCGCGCGCTGCTGCTGGCGCGCGCCGGCGGCTTCAAGCCGTATTTCGAGATCCACGTGCACAAGCTGTACCAGGACGAATTCAACGAAGAAGGCCGCAACGAGTGCTACCGCTGCTGCGCCGACTTGTACGAACTGCACCCCGAAGTATTGGGAATGGTCGCCGGCAGCTGGTTCTACGATCCGGTGGTGACGATCATCAGCCCGCACCTGGCTTACCTGCGCACGGTGCCGGAAGGCGGCGGCGCGCGCGCGCTGTTCGTCTCGCACGACGAGCAGGCGGCGAAAAACGCCACCGCGACCTCGGAAAAGCGGCGCGCGCTGCATGCGGCCGGCCAGTACCGGCCCGCCTCCTGGACGCTGGTGTGGGCCAAGCGCGACCAGCTGGCCTGGTCGCGCCGGCCGGACGTACTCGATAGGAAATAAGATGAGCATCAAACAAACGGTCTTGCGCGTTGCCAGAGCCGCGGGCGTGTTCGCGCTGACGCGCATGGCGACGCGCAAATATCCACGCATCCTGTGCTACCACGGCGGCAACCTGGGCGACGAACGCCTGTACAACCCGAAGCTGTTCTGCACCCCGGAGCAGCTGCGCCAGCGCCTGGACTGGCTGCGCGCCAAGGGCTTCGCTCCGGTCACGCTGGACCAGATCGCTGCCGGTGGCGTGCCCGGGCACGGTATTCCGGTCGCCGTCACGCTCGACGACGGCTGGTACTCGTCCTGGCACGACCTGTTGCCGCTCCTGGCCGAGTACGGCCACCGGCCGGCCCTGTACCTGCACACCGAGGCCTACGAGGCCGGGGCGCCGATCGTCGCCGTCAGCTTGCGTTACCTGCTGTGGAAAGCCGGGCCGGTGCAAGTGGTGGTGCAAGGGATCGCCCCGGCCGTCGACGGCCCGGTCGACCTGGCCGACGCCGCCCAGCGGCGCCGCCTGTGCGGCGCGGCCGAAGATTGGCTCGCGCAGCAGCCGCGTGCCCAGGTGGCCGGGTGCCTCGAGCGTCTGGGCAACGCCCTGGGCGTCTCGCCGGCCCAGCTCGACCTGGCCTCGCGCCGCTTCAGCTACATGGACGTCGCCGAGCTACGCGCGGCATCGGCAGGCGGGTGCAGCATCGAGCTGCATGGACACGTGCATGAATACGTGCCGGGACAGGACGCGCGCAACCGCGCCAATATCGAGCACTGCCGCGCCGTCATCGAGGCGGCGGGATTGCCGCGCGCGGTCCACTACTGTTATCCGAGCGGGGCATTCGATGCCGGCGCGGCGGCGGTCATGCGCGCCGCCGGCGTGGCCACGGCCACCACCTGCGTGCCGGGGCTGGTCAAACTGCAGGATGCGGACGCCCGCTTTTTCCTGCCGCGCTTCCTCGATGGCGGCAATGTCTCGATGATCGAGTTCGAAGCGGAAATGAGCGGCGTGCTGCAACTGCTGCGCGCGCTGACGCGGCGCGGTGACCTGGCCGCGCACGCCTTGCGTCCCTCGGCCACCTGAATCGTCCTGCGGGCCCGCTGGCGGCCACCGCCGGGCCGCCTGTCCCCTTTCCCTCCTGCCGCACAAGCGCCGCCCGGCCAACCCGGGTGGCGGCAGCGTGTCCGCGCGCCACGCCGGTATCGGCGCGGCGCCCCTGCGCCTTCAGGTGAAGCGGCGGCGCAGCGTCGTCCAGCCATTGAGAACGCGCGCCAGCACGAATTCCTCGGCGCCATCCGGACTGCCCGCAGCGCGCCAGGCCAGCAGTACCACGGCTGCGTACACCGTTGCGCCGGCCAGGCTGTCGATGATCAGGCGCAGTAGCGGCGGCTGCGAGATCAACTGGGCGTCGATGTAGTGCACGGCGGCGTACATCGCCACGACTGCCAGCACCGGTCGCCACAGCGTACCGAAGAAGCTCGGCCAGCTGAACTTGAGCAGGCGCTTGGAGACCATCGTGCTGTATGGCACGGTCACAACATGCCCCAGGATATAGGCCAGGCCGACGCCAACGACACCATAGGCATTCATGAAAAAGTAGAGCGACGAGAACAGGACCACCAGGAAGATGGCCGCGACACTCGTGGTCATGCGCGGATGGCCGAGAGACAGCCACACGACGCCGTTGTTGCCCTGGGTAGCCCCGATCGCGCCATGGATGGCCAGCAGCTGGATCACGGGAATGGCGGCCATCCACTTCGCGCCCAGCATGGTTTCGACCAGCGGCGCGGCGACGGCCGCGATCCCGATCCCGATCGGCAGGATCGTCAGCGTGATCAGGCCGAACAGCTTCAGGTAGGCCTGGGAGATCTGGGCGACATCGCGCATTTTCGAAAAGCCGGGGAACATGACCCGGTTGATCGGCGCCACCAGCTCGGTCGATGGCAGGCTCGAAATCTCGCGCGAAATCGCGTAGATGCCCAGCGTCGAGGTACCGTACAGGCGGCCGATGATGAAGGTGCAGCCGCGGTGCAGAATGAAGAACAGGATGTTATTGATGAGCAGCCACTTGGAAAAGCCGAACAGCTCGCGGCTCGCGGCCAGCGAAAAGCGTGGACGGTAGTCGTTCATCTTGTAGCTCATGATGAGCGATACCAGGCGGCCGACCGTCATCCCCATCAGCAAGGCCCAATACGAACGAAACAGGAGGGCGGCGCCGATGGTGATGATGAAGGTGACCAGGCGGCGCCAGAAGATGAAGTGGAACTCCTTGTCGAAATTTAAGTCCTTGCGGAAGGCAACCAGGCCGACATTCGTGAACGCATTGAGGAAATACGACAGCGACAGCACGTACATGACGTTTTCCAGGCGTGCTTCCTTGTAGAAGCCCGCTGCCGGGTGGGCCAGCACGATCAGGCACAGGCCGCAGAAGACGCCGAACATGACATTGAAGGTCCAGACCGTGTCGTAATGCTTGCGCTCGGCGTTCTTGTTCTGGATCAGCGCCAGGTCGAAGCTGAACGCGCCCAGCAGGTCCAGGATCGCGCCGATCGCGGTGGCCATGGCGACCAGGCCGAAGTCGGCCGGCATCAGCAGGCGCGCCAGGATCACGGTACTGACGATGCCGATCGAGCGGTCGAAGAGACGTGCGCCGACCATCCATATAATGCCGATGCCGACGCGGCGGCCAATGTTTTCCATGATGTTGCTATTCCTTGAGAGAGTCAGGTAGGCGCCGCTGGCGTGCGCCACAGGGCTTGCACGAGCTTGCGCGAGTAGGGCAGGTAGCGCCAGCCGCCGGGCTGGGTCAGGCTGCCGAGGTGGAAGCGCCAGGCTTGCGCGCGCTTGCCTTCGCGCCGCGACTTTTCCGCGAACACATGGCAGGCGCGTCCGATCTTGCGGCGTACCGCATGGTGCGCCCGGGATGGCAGCGGCAGCGCCAGTACCCGTTGCAGGATGTCGAGTTCGCTGCGCAGGTAGGCCTCGCTTTTCGACAGCGAGACCGGACTGTCGTTGATGCGGTAGGTCGGTTCGTCCAGCCAGCGCATGCGCAGGCTGGCGGTCAGGCGAAACGCCAGGTAGGTCCATTCCATGTACGGCGCCGGATCGGCGAAATAGGCAGGCGTGACGGTACTGGTGCGAAACAGGCCGGCGCAGGAAGCCATCCAGTTGCGATGGCACAGCGCGTCCAGCGGGTCGGCCATGATCGCACCGCTGTCGCCGATGGCAAGTTCGTCGCGGCCGTTGCGGGCACGATAGCCGTTGGCGACAACGAAGTCGAGCGCAGGATCGGCACGCAAGGGGGCCAGGCGCGCAGCCAGCGCCCCCGGCAGGTATTCATCGTCGTCGTCCAGGAAGGCGAAGAAGGGCGTGTCGACCAGGTCGCGGCCGGCGGCCTGGGCCAGCGGCGCACTGCCGGTGTCGCGGTACAGGACCGTGACACCGTCCTTGCGCTTGAGCGCCGCCAGGCAGTCGGGATCGAAGCGCTTGCCGTTGACGACGGCGATGACCCGCGCCGCCACGCCTTCCTGTGCCAGCACGCCGGCGATCGCCCGTTCGAGCGAATGCCAGCGCACGCGTTCGCAGGTCGTGGGGATGATGACCGATACCGGCATCGGTGTTTGGTGGTTCATACGGTGTCAGGATCGTGCGTCTATTTTCCCAGCAGCGCGCGCAGACGCATCTGTGCGGCGTGGGGAATGAAGGTCTTCGCCGACAGCACCAGATCGGCACGGCGCCGCCGCATCGCGAATGCTTGCAGGCTGAGCGCGCGTGCACGGGCACCCTGGCCGTCGCGATAATAGTGGTATGCCAACACGCTCTTGCAGCCGGCCAGCTTGCGCCGGTAAGCGAGCCGTTCCGCGGGGTGCAAGGATGCCTGCACGCGCGCGTAGTTATTCTCGTGGAAGCGCAGCGACTGTTCCGCGAACAGCATTGCGTTTTTCGTGATGCTGGAAGGGTGCTGGCGGTAAGCGCCCAGCGCCCGGTCCAGGTAGCCGAAACGGCCCTGCAGCGCCACGCGCAGCCACAGGTCGGTGTCTTCGCAGATGATGTACTCCTCGTCGAAGCGCAGCAGCGCGGGGTCCATGCGGCGCCGGTCGATGAGGATGGAGAGCGTGTGCGCCGCGCCGAACTGGAGGGACATGAAGGCGAAAAATCGCTCCCCGCAATCGTACCAGTCATCGCCGAGCGCGCGCAGGTGGCCGCTGGCGCTGGCCAGGAAGCGGCCGTTCTGCAAATAGGTGGGGCCGATTTCGCGGCCGGCCACGTCGACGATCTCGAGGTCGTGGAAGACGGCAATCCATTCCGGGTGCGCCTGCATGCCCGCCAGCGCCAGCGCGAGACGTTCCGGATGCCAGTAGTCGTCGCTGTCGAGAAAGCTGAGGTAAGCGCCGGTGGCGCGCGCGATGCCGGTATTGCGGGCGATGCTGGGCTTGCCTGAGTTGGCGATGCGGATCAGCGTGATGCGCGCGTCGGTCCGCATGTAGCGCTCGACGATGGCGGCGGTGTCGTCGAGCGAGCCGTCGTCGACGACGATCAGCTCGAGCGCCGCGTGGCTTTGCCCGAGCACCGACTCGATCGACTGGGCGATATACGCTGCCGCATTGTAGGCCGGCATGACGATGGAAACGACTGGCATGTCAGGCGACATGGCGCAGCTCCCGGGGCCGGCTCGCGCCGGCCACCTCGTCGAACACCGCGGCCAGCTGGCGCGCGCGGTGCGAACGCGAGGACTGCGCCACCAGTTCGGCCGGTGCGACGTGCGCACCGCCGGCACGCAGCCTGTCCAGGAAGTGCGCCAGCCTGGTCGCGATCTCGGCGGCGTCGTCGATCAGCGCCGCATCCCCGAACCCTGCCGCCGCCAGCGTGCGGGCGGTCTCGCCGCCATGGTCGACCAAGCCGAAGATCGGCCGTTGGGCACGGAAGTACTCGTATACCTTGGCCGGGATCTGGTTGTTGAAGGGTGTACCCTGGAACAGCAGCAACCCATCGGCCGTCAGCATCTCGGCCAAGGCCTGCGCGTAGGGAACGGACGGAGCGGTCGTGACGATGTCGGCCACGCCGTGGCGTTCGATCAGGGCGTTGATGCCCGGGATGTTGCCCGGTGCGCGCAGGACGATACGCAAGTTGGCCGCGCCGACGACGGCGCGCGCCTTCAGGCGCGCCACCGCATCGAGGAAGGGCGACGGATCGCGCCCCGTGTTGTACAAGAGGCCGCTGTGCACGAGCATGAGCGGACGCCCGGCATCCGGGGCCGCCTGGGGCGCGTTGCCGGTATCGGGGCCGAACATGTCCTCGTCGTAGCCATTTTCGATGACGACAAATTTTTCCGCTGCGAGATCGGGGAAGCGCTGGCGATAAGACATCATGGCGCCATGCGTGGTGAAGACAGCCTTGCTGCAACGGCGGATGGTCTGGTTCTCGATCCAGCCATAGACGCGGCGCTGGGTCTTGTCGGTCGGGTAGGCCGGCTGCAGCATCGGGTCGCGGAAGTCGGCGATCCAGGGCAGGCCGGTCAGGCGGTGCAGGGCCAGCCCGATCAGGTGCGCCGTCGGGATCGGAAACGTCGACCAGATGACGTGCGGACGCTCGGCGCGGATCATCGACAGCCCGGCGGGGATGGCGCCGAGACACCAGGTCGCCCAGCGGTCCGGCAAGGCCGTGGCATTGAGGTAGCGGCCGCGCCAGCCAAGATGCAGCTTTGCATCGAGCCCGAAAGCGCGGCGCACCTGCAATCCTGGGGGAATGCTGGCCAGCTGCGATGGATTCTGATTGATGTAGATGCGCTCGCGCGCGGTCAGGACCATCGGCTCCCAGCCGCTGGCAGGCAGGTGACGCGAAAAACTCAGCGTGCGCTGGATGCCGCTGCTGCCTGCCTGCGGGGGAAAATGAAATGCGATCAATAATGCACGTTTGTGCATGGTGTGGTCCTTGTTGCTCATCGGGGTTGCTTGTTGCCGAGCGCCATCCAGCTCAGGAGGCGCAGGCCGAAACGGAACGGCACCCGATCCCATGGCCGGCTGCGCGGCAACTGGAAGCGGTCCTGGTCGCCGGTGATGGCGCCGACAGCGGTGGTGAAGGCGGCAAAGAATCCCGCCTGGCGCACCATGTCGACATGACGGGCGGTGAAGTCCTTGCCGGCTTTCCCGTTCGGATATGCGAACAGCCGGACGGGTTTTCCGATCAGGCTTTCCAGCTGGGCCTTGCCGGCGGTGATTTCGAAGCGTGCGCTCTCGTCGTCGAGGCTGGTCAGGATCGGGTGCGAGATCGTATGGGCGCCGATTTCGACACCGCTCGCATCGAGGGCGAGAAGCATGGCCGGCGTCAGCATCAGGGCATCGTTCTCCATTCCGCTGAGCTCGTCGAGGCGTTGTACCAGCAGCGCGCGCGCATTCGGCGGCATGTATTTTCCGGCTTCGGTCAGGCGCGCCGCGGTCCGGCGCCGTTCCTCCATCGAGGTCAGCGCATAGCATTCCAGGCCGAGGTCGCTCAAATCGAGCGGCCCGGACGGCAGCGACTGCACCGCATGGATGATGCGGTCATTCCACATATTGCCCGCATCGCCGCTGACATAGCCGCTGGTGACGAAGACCGTGGCCGGCAGCTTGAGCTCGCGCAGGATCGGCAGCGCCAGGTCGTGCACCGAGCGGTAACCGTCGTCGAAGGTGATGCAGACGGTGCGCGGCGGCAGCGATCCGGCGTCGAGCGCGCGCAGGGCGTCGTAGAGCGGCATGACATTGAAGCACTTGGCCAGCAAGGTCATCTGCCAGCGGAAATCGGCGAGGTCGGGTTCGGACTCGAGCAGGGGATCCGGACCGGCCAGGACGCGGTGGTAGTTGACGACTGCCAGGCTGCGCCTGCCCGAGAGCAGGGCAATGGCGCTGCCGGTAGTGCGCAGCATCGTCGCGCCAAGCCAGCCGATCTGTCGTGGCGGCGCCGACGACAAGCCGTCCGCCAATGGAAGGCCATCGGCAGGGCTGGCGCCGTGGGCCAACCGGGTTTTTTGTTCTTCGGTTCTTGGGCTAACGATCATGATTGCCAGTTTCGGCCTGGAGCGCATCGATAAAGCGGTTCGGCCGCAGGGTAGGGCCAGGACAACGCGCCAGGCAGTTCAGTCGTGGAGCGCGACCACATCGGGCGCCTGGTGATGCCCTGCCACGCCAAGCGGCGGCGCAGAAAGCAACGAACACAACAATAAAGCTGAATGATACACAGAACGGTGTCGCCGCAGGTGTTCGACTGGGGTGGCCGGCGCGGCGAAGCGGGTCTGCGTTCATTGGGTAGCGACATTGCCTATTCGTTTCAACATCAGCCTTGGCGCAATTGCGGCACGGGAACCGATGCGGCCTTGGCGGCAAGCGGGGAAACCGCCCTGGGTGCCGGTTCGGCTTTCGACGGCGCCAGCCGCAATGTGGCAGGCAGCAAGCGCTTCTCCACGACCAGGATCAGCCCAAGCAGGCAGAAGATCAGATCGACGTAGGCGAAACTGAGCGCAGCGCCGCCGAGGGCAAAGGCAAATACGCTCAGCTGAAGCATCGTGGCCATGGTGCGCAGCCATTCGGGCGCGCCGCCGCGCCGCGCCTGGCGCACGACGGAGCCGGCTTTGAAAAACGCACTGACCAGGGCGCCCAGGTAAAGCCCGAGGCCGACGAAGCCATGCTCGCCCAGCACCTGGAAATACACGCTGTGGGCAGCGCGGGCGACCCGCATATTCGGCATCGACGTCCCGGTATAAAACCACGGGAAGGAGAAGAATTCGCGCGAGAGCGTACTCCAGACCGGGAAATACTCGAGCGACTTGAAGCCGCCGCCAAAGAACGGGTGTTTCATCGCCATAATGAACGACAATTTCCAGGACACGACACGGGCCATGAACGACGAGTCCTCGTCGGCCGTCTGGATGGTGTCGAGCCGGCTTGCGTATTCTTCCGAAATGTACGGTGTCAGGCCGATCACCAGTGCCGCGATCAAAATCGTAAGCAACACTTTGCGTTCGCTCTTGACATACATGTACGCGCCCAGTGCCGCCAAGGCCACGAAGCCGCCGCGCGAACTCGTGCCGATGACGCCGATCACCAGCGCTGCCATCGTGCCGATCAGGCCCAGGCGCAGCGCGCGCGAGTGCTTGCCGTATTCGCCCAGGAGATAAAAGGCGATCGGCAGCGTCATGACGAATGCAAGCGAAAGTTCATTGCGGTCGCCCAGCACATGCCCGGGCATGCCGACGATTTTATGCCCGCCCCCGCTGACGAGGAATTTCAGCGCTTCGAGGTCGGCATAGAATCCGACCGACAGCACCAGGCACCAGAGCACGAAGTCGACATGCAGCTTATCCTTGATGGTCAGCACCACGAAAACGAACAGCATGAATACCTTGAAGAACCGGAACCAGTATTCGAATGCGATGGCGGGGTTGCCGATGGTGGTGACGGTACTTCCGATCGTCCACAGGAAGAACAACAGGACGAACGTGCCGATCACGCCCAGTTCGACTTTCGGTTTGTGCTTGTAGACCAGGTAGCCGAGCATCGCCACGGCCGTGAATAGAAGGTTGTAGCGGATGTATCCGGCCGGTCCGTACACCCAGCCGTTGGGGAAGAACAGCGCCGTCCATACCCACATGCCGACGGCGATGAAGGGGCGCTGCGCCATCGTGTAGAGAAACAGCGGCAGGATCGCCAGTAAAAACAGGTCACGCATTGTCGCTCTCCATGCGTGCCTTGGCCGCTGCCTGCGCCTGCGTCTGCGCTTCGATTTCGCGACGCTTTTCGGCCTTCAACGCCCATATGCAGAGGTAAGCCACGGCGCACAGGTCGAGCGCCCACAGAAGAGATTCCATCGTGTCAGTCCATCCGTTGTCAGGTTTGGGCAAGCGCCGGCGCGCCGGCGCGCCGCAGCAGGATATCGCCGAACAGGCGCAGCTGGCCGTCGGTGGTGTCGTCCCAGCTGAAGCGTTCGGCATAGCGGCGCGTCGCGCCGCGGTCGGGATAATTGGCGCGCAGCGCGCCGACCGCGTCGGCCACGCCCCGGTAGCTGCGCTCGGCCATCAGCACGCCCGCTTCCGGCGCGGCCACTACTTCGGGGGTGCCGTAGACGCGGCTGGCCACGACCGGGGTGCCGCAGGCCATGGCTTCGAGCAGCACGTTGGCCCAGCCTTCGCGGCTCGACGACAGCACCAGCGCGTCGGCCGCGCCATAGTGGGCGCGCAACTGCGCCTGCAGCACCGCGCCCAGGAAGGTCACGCGTTCGCTCACCTGCAATTGCTGCGCCAGCGCTTCCAGCTTGGCGCGGTCCGGGCCGTCGCCGGCCAGCACCAGGCGCACGTCCGGCAGCAGGGTCAGGGCGCCGATGATCAGGTCCTGCGCCTTGACCGGCACCAGGTGGCCCACCGCCAGCAGCGTGAACATCGCGTTCGGGCTGCGTTCGGTGGGGCGGAACAGTTCCAGGTCGACGCCGTTACGCAGCGAGACCACGCGCTCGGCCTCGACGCCGAGGGCCACCACTTCGTCGCGCAAGGCGTTGCAGACCGTGATCACGGCGTCGGCGCGCCTGGCGGCCCAGGTGATCATGCGGCGCGGCAGCGCGTATTGCGGGAACAGCGTGATGTCCGAGCCGCGCGCGGTAATGACCAGCGGCTTGTTGAAGTAGCGCGCCAGCATGGCCGCGGCCACGCCGTCGGGATAAAAATAATGGGCGTCGATCAGGTCGAAATCGAAGCCTTCGTCGATCATGCGCGCGATCGCCGGTTTCGCCGCCTGCGCGAGCAGGGCCGGCGCCAGGTTCATGCCGACTTTCGGGACGACCAGGTAGCGCGGGTGGGCGACCTCGATCCCGTGGCGCACCTCTCGGCGCGGCGCCCTGGCATAGCGCGCATAGGTGCCGAAGCGCGGATTGGTCGACGGGAACCAGGGAATCGGCGCCACCACGCGCGACTCGACCTGGCCGCTGGCGACCAGGTGGCGCAGGCGCGTTTCGACAAAAATACCGTGGCCCGGTTTCTCGCTGTTCGGGAACAGGGTACTGAAGGTCAGGATCTTCATGCAGCCTTCGATCCCGTCAGGCGGCCGTAGATGTCCTTGTAGCGCGCCACGCTCACCGGCCAGTTGCGCTCGGTTTCCACGTAGTTGCGCCCGGCCAGGCGCAGCGCCGGCCAGCTCCCCTGGGCGTCGAGCAGGTCGCCGACCTTGACCGCCAGCGCGCCCGGGTCGTCGGGTGCGAACAGGACGCCGGTCTTGCCGTCGACGATCAGCTCGCGGTGGCCGCCGACGCTGGAGGCGGCCAGGATGCGGCCCTGCGCCATCGCTTCCAGCGGCTTTAGCGGCGTGACGAGGTCGGTCAGGCGCATCGACAGGCGCGGGTACACGAGCACGTCGAGCAGGTCGTAGTATTTCTGGACCTGGTCGTGCGGCACGCGGCCGGTAAACACCACCTTGTCGGCGATGCCCAGGTCGTGCGCCAGCTGGCGCAGCTGCGCGTCTTGTGGACCGCCCCCGACCAGCAGCACGCGCAGGTCGGGCGCGCGCGCGGCCAGGGCCGGCACCGCGCGCAGCAGGATGTCGAGGCCTTCGTAGGCATAGAAGGAGCCGATGAAGCCGATCAGGCGGTGTCCGTGCAGGCCGAGCTGGCGCTTCAGGTCCTGGTCGGCTTCGCCGCCGACGGCGAACTTGTCGATGTCGACCGCGTTCGGGATCACGGTGACCTTCGCCGCCGGGATGCCGCGTTCGACGATGTCGCGGCGCAGGCCTTCGCAGATCGTAGTCACCGCATCGGCGCGCTTGAGGGCATGGGTTTCGAGCGCGCGCGTCATCTTGTAGCGCAGGCCGTTCTCGGTGCTGGTGCCGTGGTCGACGGCGGCGTCTTCCCAGAAGGCGCGCACTTCGTAGACCACCGGGATGCCGAACTTGCGGCCGGCGCGGATGGCGGCGATCGCGTTCAGGCAGGGCGAGTGGGCATGCAGCACGTCGGGTTTGATCTGCGGGATGATTCCGGCCAGGCGCTTTTCCAGGCCCTGGATCACTTCCAGCTGGTTCAGGACCGGCAGCTTGGCCAGGGTGCCGGTGGACTTCGGCGTGCGGTAGAAATGCAGGCCGTCGGCCGTTTCTTCCGCCTGCCCGGTGGCGCCCTGGTGCTTCGAGCCGGTGACGTGAAAAGTCTCCCAGCCGAGCGCGCGCTGCTCGCGCAGGATCGAGGCGGTGCGGAAGGTGTAGCCGCTGTGCAGCGGGATCGAATGGTCGAGGACGTGAAGGACACGCATATTATTTTACAAACTCCGTTAGGCGGCGGTGGCGATCAGGGAACTGCCCGCCGCTTGTGACACACGCGTGGCGCCGTCGGCGCCGTTTTTACGCAGGAAGGCTTCGAACATCAGCACTGCCCACAGCGCGGTGCTGTGGTCCTTGGTGCCGGCCAGGTGTTCGTCGACCATCTGCCTGAGGAATGCCGGATTGAAGATGCCGGTGTCGAGCAGCATCGGGTTCAGCACCGCCGCCGTCATCGCCTCGCGCAGCGGACCGCGCAGCCAGGACGCCAGCGGAATCGAGAAGCCCATTTTCTTGCGGTACAGGATGTCGTCCGACAGGTAAGGCTGCAAGGCCTTCTTGAAGATGTGCTTGCCCTCGCCGTTGCGCAGCTTGCTCGACGAAGGCAGGCCCGAGACCCATTCGACGAACTTGTGGTCGAGCAGGGGCACGCGCACCTCCAATGCGTGCGCCATGCTGGCGCGGTCGACCTTGGTCAGGATGTCGCCCGGCAGGTAGGTCTTCATGTCGACATACTGGATGATCGACAGCGGATCGTCGGTCGGGGCGTTGGCCGCATGGCCGCGCATGACTTCCACCGCGCGGTAGCCCTGCAGCTGGCTGCGGAAACCTTGTGAAAACAGCTGGTCGCGCACGCGGTCGACCAGGATCGACACGCCGTGGAAGTAGCCGTCGGTCAGGTCGCGCGCCAGCGCCTCGAAAGTGGTCTTGGCACGGAAGATGCGCGGCGCCCAGTCGGCTTTCGGATAGGCTTTGCCGAGGAAGCCGAACACCGGCTTTCGCAGCGCGAGCGGCAGCATCGAGCGTACCTGCTGCTCGCCCATCGCCATGCGGTGGCGGCGGTAGCCGGCGAAATTCTCGTCGCCGCCGTCGCCCGACAGGGCCACCGTGACGCGCTTCCTGGCCAGTTCGCACACGCGGTAGGTCGGGATGGCGGAACTGTCGGCATACGGCTCGTCGTACAGGCCGGCCAGCAGGTCGACCAGGCCGTAGTCGTCCTTGTCGACGGTTTCGCACTGGTGGTTGGTCTTGTACTGCTCGGCCACCTGGCGCGCATAGGTCGATTCGTCGAAGGCGCTGTCGTTGAAGGCGATCGAGCAGGTATTGACCGGCTCTTTCGACAGGCCGGCCATCATCGCCACGATCGCGCTCGAATCGACGCCGCCCGAGAGGAAGGCGCCCAGCGGCACTTCCGCTTCCAGGTGGCTCTCGACCGCTTCGCGCAGGCGCACGACGAGTTCTTCTTCCATTTCCTTCTCGCTCATCGGCGCGTGCGGCGTGAACGGCACGTCCCACCAGCGCACCGGCTTGCTGTTGGCCGCGGTGGAGCCGGCGCGCAGGGTCAGCGAAAAGCCCGGTTCGAGCTTGAAGGCGTCCTTGAAGATGGTGCGCGGCTCGGGCACGTAGCCGTAGGCGAAATACTCCTCGACGGCGCGCGGTTCGATCACGCGCGGCAGTTCCGGGAAGGACAGGAGCGATTTCAGTTCCGAGCCGAAGACGAAGGTGCCGTCCGGCAGGAAGGCGTAATGCAGCGGCTTGATGCCGAGGCGGTCGCGCGCCACGAAGAAGGTGTGCTTGTTGCGGTCCCAGATCGCGAACGCGAACATGCCGCGCAGGCGCTGCACGCAGCCCTCGCCCCATTCTTCCCAGGCGTGGACGATCGCTTCCGTGTCCGAATAGGTGCGGAAGGTATGGCCCAGGGTCTTCAGTTCGGCCATCAGTTCGCGGAAGTTGTAGATCTCGCCGTTGAACACGATGACCACGGTGTGGTCTTCGTTGAACAGCGGCTGCTGGCCGGCGGCGATGTCGATGATCGACAGGCGCCGGTGGCCGAAGCCGACGCCCGGCTCGATATAGACGTCGCCTTCCACGGGGCCGCGGTGGAACTGGGTCTCGTTCATCCGCTCGAGGACGGCGCGGTCGATCAAGGAGGCGCCGCGCGGGTCAAAAATGCCTACGATTCCGCACATGGTTGGGTAATTTCTTTAAAAGTTGTCTTGGAGTTGCAGAGCTGGTCGTACAGGGCCGTATAGGCGCCGACCATGGCTGCAACGCTGTAATGGCGTTCGATCTGCTCGCGCGCCGCCGCGCCGTGGCTTGCCACGCGCGCCGTATCTTCCACATATCCTGCCAGCGCATCGGCCAGCGCCTGGGCATTGCCGGCCGCGACCAGCGCGCCGTTGACGCCGTCCCGCACCACTTCCGGGATGCCGCCGACGCTGGTGGCCACCACCGGCCGGCCGCAGGCCATGGCTTCGAGCAGGGTCACCGGCGTGCCTTCGGCGATCGAGGACAGGGCGAAGACGTCGAAGCTGCGCATCAGTTCCGGGATGTCGTTGCGCGCGCCCGGGAACCAGACCAGGTCGGCCACGCCGGCCTGTTCGGCTTTTCGGGCCAGCTTCTCGCGCAGCGGGCCGTCGCCGACGATGGCCAGGCGCAGTCCATCGCGTGCCTGGCCGCGCCGTGCGCACAGCAGGGCGAAGGCCTCGATCAGCGTGGCCTGGTCCTTGACGTCCTGCAGGCGGCCGACGGTGCCGACCACGAACGGCCGGGCCATGCCAGGCTGTCCGCTGGCGCCGGTCCATGGCGTCTCCGCCACCGCCAGCTGCGGCGCATAACGTACCGTATCGACGCCGTTCATGATCAGTTCCAGCTTGGCGGCCGGGATCTTGACGACCCCGTTGAGCCAGCGCGCCAGGTCGTGCGAGACCGGCACGTAGCGGTCGATCCACGGCGCCAGGCTGCGGCGCAGGAAATTGTGCTTGCGGTTCAGCCCTTGCGGGTCGCTCGCGTCGCGCCCGTGCTCGGCGTGGATGCGCACCGGTACGCCGGCGGCCCAGGCCGGGACGGCATACTCGGCGCAGGCAAAATTATACGTGTGCAGGATGCTCGGGCGCAGCTCGCGCAGCAGCTTGAACAGCCTGGCGTGGATGCCCAGCCCCAGGCCCGGCGGCTTGTGCAGCGCATACAGCGCGACCCCGGGCCGCGTGATCTTGTCGGCGAAGGCGGTGTAGTCGGTCAGGCAGACGACCGCGTGGCGATAGCGCTCGGGCGGCATGTGGTTGATGCAGTCGACCAGCAGGGTTTCCAGCCCGCCGAAGTCGAGCCGGTAGATCAGGTGCACGACCAGCGGGACTTGCGCTGGCCGGTTCTTCATGACAGCCATGGTTCAGTGTTCCCGTGCGGCCTCGAGCGTTGCCTGCAATGGCGCCAGGTTCGCTTCCAGGAAGGTGCGCAACGTGGCGCGTGCGGCATCCGGATGTTCGCCGAGCGGCGTCGCCAGCATCACGGCCGCGCCATCGTCGCCATGCATCATCAGCTTGGCCTTGGCCTGGTGCAGTTTGCCGAGGTAGTCGTTCGAAAGGAAGCGGCCGTCGACCCAGGTCGAATGCCAGACCAGGTAATTGCCGTCCGGACCCTTGACGCGGGTCTCGCGCAAGGCCAGCGGCTTGCCGCCGATGGTCTCGATGCGGCCGCTCGAACCGGTCTGGCGGTAGTTGTCCGCGCGCTTGTCGACCCGGTTCACGGAGCTGATGAGGCGCTTGTCCGGTCCCTGGTTGCGGTAGTACAGCACGTTCAGGTGGACCGGCGCGCCGGCCGCCGTGTACCGGCCGCGCAGGGCCGCGTCGGGCGCCATGAATTCCGGGCTCCAGGCCGGCGCGCCGGCCGGCGCGGAGGCCAGGCGCGCGCCGTCGAGCCGTACCGGGGCCGGGTTGTAGGCCGCCTTGTCGCTGACCGCGCCCAGGGCCGGCCACAGCGCCGCCACCAGCACCGCGCCGATGGCGACGCCGGCGACCGAGCCTGCCGACGGCGTGGCCGCCGCCTGGCTGGCCGCGCCGGCCGGCGCCGGGATCGCTTCGTCCTCGCGCCAGTAGCTGCCGATCCAGAACATGATGAACATGACCAGGCCGAAGAACAGCCAGCCGTAGATCAGGTGGTCGACGCCGGTGGCCAGTTCCATGCCGCTCATGTGGCCGATCATGACGATCATGTAGGCGCGCAGGCCGTTGGCGATGATCGGCACCACGACCGAGAGGGCGATGAACATGACGCGGCGCTTGATCGAGCGGTAGCTCAGGTAGGCGTACAGGCAGCCGAGCGTGATCGACGAAATCAGGTAGCGCACGCCGCTGCAGGCCTCGACGACCGACCAGTTACCGGTCGGCAGTTCGAACAGGGTGCCGTTGCGCAGCACCGGAATGCCGGTGGCGCGCACGGCGGCGACGGTGAAATCGGCGGTGAAGTTGATCAGGGGCTGGACGAAGGCTTCGCCGAAGGGCACCGCGAACAGCAGGAACAGCAGCGGGAAGGCAAGCGCGCCGGCCAGGCGGCGGCCCAGCACGGCCAGGGCCACGGCCGGGAACATGGCCACGAAGGCGTACTGCATCACGACCTGCACTTCGCCCGCGCGCGCCAGCAGCCAGGCGCCGCCGCACAGGGCCAGCATGCCCAGCGCCGGCCAGTAGGGCGCGGCCGGGATGCGCGCGAAGACTTCGCGCCGGCGCCAGATCAGCCACAGGCTGATCGGCGCGATCACGTAGCCGTGCGCGAAGGTATCGGAACTGTTCCACACCGCCACCATCGAGACGGCGGTACTCCAGTACAGCACCAGCAGCGCGACGAAGGCGGCGGCGATGACGGCGATCTTCGGGACCGACAGGCGCGCCGTATCCGCGCCCGCCAGGGCCGGGGTCTCGTTCATCAGCATTCGAACCTCGTTTCGATCTGGGACAGGTGGGCCGGCCAGCTATAGTGGCGCTCGACGCTGGCGCGCGCGTCCCGGCCCATGCTCGGGTGCGGCGTGCGGAGCAGACCGATCAGCGCGTCGGCGTAATCGGCGGGCGCGTCGGCCACGATCAGTTCGCGCCCGTTGACGGCGTCGATGCCCTCGAAGGCTTGCGGCGAGGCGACCACGGGACGGGCCATCGCCATCGCTTCGAGCACCTTGTTCTGGATGCCGCGCGCGATGCGCAGCGATGCCACCGCGGCCACGCAGTGGGCCAGGTAGGGACGCACGTCGGGCACGGTGCCGGTGACGACGATGGCATCGCCCGCCATGGCCAGCACCTCGGGCGCGGGACGCGAGCCGACGATGTAGAAGCGCGCTGCCGGCACCGCCGCGCGCACCCGCGGCAAGACCTGTTCGGCGAACCATTTGACGGCGTCGATGTTCGGCCAGTAGTCCATCGCGCCGGTAAACACGAGCGCCTGCTCGCCCTCGGCGAACGGGTTGTCGTAGCTGCGCGCGGGACTGAAATACTCGGTGTCGACGCCGTTGCTGAAGTGGCCGATCTTGGCGCGGCTTTCCGGCGCCAGGGTGCGAAACAGCTCGGCTTCCGGCGCCGAGACGAACAGCGAGGCGTCGAACTGGGCGGCGACCCTGCGCTCGTAGTCGAGCAGGCTGCGCGCCTCGTGGCGGTACACCCAGCTCATCGGCCAGCGCTTTTTCTCGGCGTACTGGCGCCATTTGTCGGAGTCGACGTCGCAAAAGTCGATCACGCGGCGCGCGGCCGGGAAGTCGTCGGCGTACTGCGCCATCACCGATGAGAACATCATCACGCGCGCGATGCCGCGTTCGCGCATGGTGCGCGCGACCCAGCGCCGCATGCCGGCGTCGCGGTAGTATTCCAGCGACAGCGATTTGCCCGTCGCCAGCGCCTTGGCGCTGCGGATCTTGCCCTTGAGCGGATCGAGCTTGACGAAGTGGCTGCTGGCGCACAGCGCCTCGAGCACCGGCACGTGCTGCCAGTCGTCGGCGTCGTCCACGAAGGTGGCCAGGTGCACCCGGTACTTCGTGGTGAGGTGTTTCAGCAGGTGGTAGGAGCGGATCTTGTCGCCCTTGTTCGGCGGGTAAGGGATGCGATGCACCAGCAGCAGCAGGTCCGGCTTCGCGGCCTCGGCGGCGGCGCGCGTCTGGCGCTGCAGCGCGCCCTCGATGATCGAATTCATGGCTTGCTCAGGAAAATGCGGTCCATCCGGTCCCACGCGAAATCGCGGGCGAGGGCGGCGATGCGCCCTTCCATGCGCTCGATGTTGATGTAGTGGCGGAAGCGCGACTTGGCGTCCAGGCCGGCGGGACGCGGCTGGCCGGGATCGAGTTCCCACGGATGGAAATAGAACAGGGCCGGCTCGTTGTCGGCCTCGTTGACACGCTTGACCATCCAGCGCGACAGCGCGTACGGCAGCAGGCGGAAATAGCCGCCGCCGCCGGCCGGCAGCTTGCGCCCGCCCAGCATGGCGGTGGTGATCGGCACTTCCAGCAGGCCGTCCGGGCCGTTCGGATAGAAGGCGAAACGCGGCGCGTCCGGCATGCCGTAGTGGTCGTGCGCGATCGGATAGATGCTCGAGCTGTAGCGGTAGCCGGCCTCGGTAAGCGCGTCCAGCGCCCACAGGTTGCCGGCGCCGATCGAGAAGCTCGGGGCGCGGTAGCCGATCACGGCCTGGCCGCCGATGTCTTCGAGCAGGGCTTTGGCCGAGCGGATGTCGTTGTCGAATTCGGCGCGGCTCTGGTCCGAGGCGCGCTGGTGGTGGTAGCCGTGGCTGGCCAGCTCATGGCCGGCCGCGACGATGCGGCGCACCATCTGCGGGTAGCGCTCGGCGATCCAGCCCAGCGTGAAGAAGGTCCCCTTGACGCCGTTGCGCTCGAACAGGGCCAGGATGCGCTCGATGTTGGCCTCGACCCGGCATTCGCGCGTCGGCCAGCTCTCGCGGCTGATGTAGGGAGCGAAGGCCGAGACCTGGAAATAGTCCTCGACGTCGCAGGTCATCGCATTCCTGATGCGCTCGCCCGGCTGGCGCTGCGGCCGGGCTGCGGGAGTCTGCATCTTCATTCGGGGGTATCCACGTGCTGGTTGGCCGGCACGCCGGCTTGCGGCGTGGCGACGATTTTTTTCAGGATCGACAAGACCGAGACGATCGATTTTTCGAGACGCATCATGCGCTCGTCGAGGACTTCGATGCTGTCGCGGCGGTCGGCGACGCTGCCCATGCCGTCGGCCATCAACTCGCCGTCGATCGAGCGGATAGTGGGCGTGCCCAGCACCTCGGGCTGCTGGAATTCCTCGCTGATGTCGTTGATGACGGCCTGGATATGCTCTTCGTTGAACGCGTGCAGCTCTTCCAGGTAGCCCATCAGCAGCACGCGGTCGAGCAGGGTGTTGGTCTTGCGCGGGATGCCGCCGGTATGGGCGAAGATGGCCGCGTGGGCGGCGTCGTCGAAGGCCGGGTCGCCGTTCCAGCCGACCGTGTGCAGGCGGTGCTCGATGTAGGCGCGCGTTTCCGGCGCATCCATCGGGCCCAGGTGGTAGCTGGCGATGACGCGCTGGCGCAGCTGCTGCATGCCGGGGCTGTGCAGGGTGCTGCGGAATTCCGGCTGGCCCAGCAGGAAGGTCTGCAGCAGCGACTTGTCGTCGGTCTGGAAGTTCGACAGCATGCGCAGTTCTTCGACCGTCTTCGGGTTCAGGTTTTGCGCTTCGTCGATCACGAGCAGGGCGCGTTTGCCCTGGCGGTCGACGTTGTGCAGGAACTGCTCGAGACGGGTCAGCAGGTCGGTCTTGGTCGCGCCTTCGTACGGCAGCCCGAAGCCCGAGGCCACCATGCGCAGCGTGTCGTCCGGGTCGAGGTGGGTATTGACGATGTGGGCGGCGACGATCTGGCTCGAGGGCAGCTTGTTGAACAGGTTGCGCACCAGGGTGGTCTTGCCGGCACCGACTTCGCCGGTCACGACGATAAAGCCTTCACCTTGCGACAGGCCGTATTCGAGATAGGCCATGGCGCGCTTGTGGCCTTTGCTGCCGAAGAAGAAATGCGGATCCGGGCGTAGCTGGAAAGGCTTGGCGGTAAATCCATAATACGGTTCGTACATCGTGTCACTCCGCTTAAAGCTGGGCCGAAAGGGTGGCGCTGATTGCGTTTTCTGTGTAGCCCGCGCCGGACAGGCCGCGGTCGCCGCGTATGTGGCGCAGCTCGACTCTGCCGTTCAGGTTGCGGCTGAAGCGGCGGCTCAAGCCCAGGCGCAGGCTTTGCTGGTCGCGCTCGAAGCTCGTCGTGAGCGAGCGGTTCCGTGTCGCCAGCAAGGTCGCCGTGGCGTTGGTCAGGGCATTCAGGCGATAGGTGTGGGCCGCACTCATGCCGAGCTGGCGCACGTTGTCGTTCAATCCGAACAGCGAGCTGCCGAGCAGGCCGGCATCGACTTCGCCTGTCGACAAGGCAACGCGCTCGTTGGCGAAAGCGGAGATCACGGTGCCGTGGGCTCGCTTGTTGAAAGCGAACGAAGCCGACGCCTGCTTTTGGCGGAAGTAGCGGTTGGTCAGGTAGTTGACCTCCTGCGTGGAGCTGAGCGGCAAGCCGGTGAGCAGCAGGTAGTCCAGCACTGCCTCGCGCCGCGCCAGCGGGTCGGGGATCGTCACTGCGAACAGCGAGTCGATCAGCCCTACCGTATCGACCGTTTGCGCCCCGGTAAACTGGCGGCGCGAATTGGTTACCCCGTCCGAATAGTTCAGGCGCCAGACCGTGTGCCGGCTGCGGTGCGACGCCGCCAGGGAACCGGTATTGCCGAGGAAATGGCGTCCGACGGACAGGTCGACGGCGGTGCGTGCCGACGGTCTCCAGGCGAAGCCGACCGACCAGCTGGGACCGGCGGTGCTGGCGCCGCCGGCCGCTTCGTAATCGTAGCTGTCGTAGCCGCCGGAGGCGGTCAGCCGGAACGTGCGGTGCAGGGCGTAGCTCAGGCGCAGCAGGGCATTTTCCGATGAGCTGTCGCCGAATGTCTCGGTCTGCAAGTCTTCGCGCCGATAGCCCAGGTTCCAGCCGAAGTCGCGCCATGCGCGCCCGCTGGCCAGGTTGAAGGCGGCACTGTCGGTGGTGCTGTCGCCGAAACGGGATGTGTCGGACTTGACCTGTTCATGGGTATAGCGCAGCGAGCCGACGGCGAAGTTACCGAAACGCTGGGTCAGGTAGGGGCTGACGCTCCAGGTGCTGACGTCGGCGCTGTTCTCGTCGCTGAAGCCGTTATCGTTATTCGGGCCGAATGCCGAGATGGCGCGCGAACTGCGGCGAGCGGCAGCATCGACATACAGGAGCTCGTCGATGACCTTGACGCGCCCGTTCGCATCGTACCGGCTGTTGTTGCTGCGGGTACCGGCCCGCTCGCGGCTGTACTTGTAGTACGAGGCGTTCGCACTGGCGCTGAGCTGTACGCGCGCGTTGCGGCCATACACTGCAATACCTGGCCGCGCTTCGGAGATCCACTGGCCGCGCTTGTTAGCGTCGCTGCGCAGGCCGGGATTGTCACTATAGGTCTCGGTCAGCGACAGCGAAGGGGTGACTTCCCACTGGGCCTGGGCCGGCAACGCCACCAGGAGCGCCGCCGCCAGCGGCGCCAGGCGCGGCAGGCGCGCCGCGATGCGTTTAGCCGTAGTGATAGTCATACGTCTCTTCGATCCCCGGGATGTCCCGCGCCTTGTTATAGATGAGATTGACATTGCTGCAGCCTTCGAGCTGGCGCAGCGCTTCCTTGACCGCGTGCTGGGTCGTGGCCTGGGCTTCGACCACCATCACGATCTGGCCCATGTGGCTGGCCAGCACGCCCGATTCGCTCGTCAGCAGCAGCGGCGGCGAATCGAAAATGATGATGCGGTCCGGATAGCGGCTGGCGATCTCGTTGACCAGGCTGCTCATCGTCGAACTGGCCAGCAGTTCGGTGGCGCGCGGCGTGCTGGTGCCGGCCGGCAGGATGCTCAGCGTATCGACATTCGTACGCAGCATCACGTCCGACAGGTCGAGCTTGTCGTCGACCAGGATGTCCATCAGGCCGCGCTGGGCCGGCAGTCCGAGCGTGCGCAGCACCGATGGACGGGCGACGTCGGCGTCGACGAGCAGCACCGTGTGGTCGAGTTCCATCGCAATGCTCATCGCCAGGTTGATCGCGGTGTACGTCTTGCCTTCGCCCGGCAGCGAGCTGGTGATCATGATCAGGTTGTTCGGGCGGCCCGGCGCGCTTTCGCTGAAGGCGCGCTTGAGCAGCGGCCGCTTGATGACGCGGAAGTCTTCCAGCAGGCTGGTGCGGCCGCTGGCGGCGGTGACCATGCCGGCATCGCGCATGCGCACCAGGTCCAGGTCGACCTTGCGGGTGCCGGGCTTGGGGGGCGTCTTGCGCGGGGCTTCGGCGCGCGGCGCGGCGGCCGGTGCCGCAGCCGGTGCCGGCGCAGCGGCACGCGCAGCCGGTGCGGGTGCTGCCGGTGCCGGTGCCGGTGTTGCCACAGGCTGGGCGGCCGGCGTGGCGTCGAGCGCCGGCGCGTGCTGTTCCAGTTCGATGATCTGCCCGTCGTGCTCGACGACGGCAGGGGCCGGTGCCGCTGCGCGGGTGTGGTCAATGCGGCTTGCCGCTTTTTCGATAATGCTCACATTCGCTCCTAATATTGGTCCGTTACGGTAGCCGTCACGGCGGCCTACGCGCTGGCACGCGCCAGCATGGCGGCCACGCCGACCGCGTACGCGCCGAACAGCACCAGTACCGCGGCGCCGACGCCGAGCAGGCGGCGCTTGCGCAGCACTTTCTGGCTGTCGGTCCAGTGCATGTTGATCGATCCCAGCACCGGCATGCCGGTCACGTCGCGCAAGGCGGCGTGGCTGAGGAAGGTCGGGCGCACCTGGCTCAGCAGGAAGGCGCCGGCCAGGCCGGCCACCAGCGACAGCAGGAACACGCCGGAGAACAGGGCCAGGCGGTTCGGCCCGCTCGGCTTGCTGGCGGCCAGCGGTGGTTCGACCACGCGGAAGGTCAGCATGTCGGTGGCCGAGGACAGGTCGCCGGACAGCTTGGCTTGCTCGCGGCGCTCGACCAGCTTCTGGTAATTCTCGCGGTTGATCGTGTAATCGCGGTTCAGCTGGACCAGCTGGGCCTCGACTTCCGGCGCCGTCACGCTCTGGGTGCGCAGGGTGGCCACGCGGTTCGCATATTCGTTGACGCGGGCACGCAGTGCCGCGACACGCGATTCGGCGTCCGACAGCGTCACGGTCAGCTGCTGCATCATCGGGCTGGCGGCGACACCCGGGTCGGGGCGGGTCTTCTTCGCCTCTTCCCGCTTGCGCACCTGCAGTTGCTCGACCAGGCGCTTGGTGGCGATGATGTCCGGATGCTCCTCGGTGTACTGCAAGCGCAGGGTGTCCAGATTCTTCTGGGCTGCGGCAAGGCGCGCTTCGAGTTCCGGATCGACCATGCCGCTGCTGCCGCCTGCGCTCGTGCCGCCGCCGGTCATGCGGCGCCGGATCGCGTTGCGCGACTGCTCCGCTTCGGCCAGCTCGAGGCGTGCCTGGCTCAGCGCATCGTTGGCGCTGGCGACCTTGCTGCCGAAATCGCCGGCTTGCGGCAGCAAGCCCATGTTCTTGATCTTGAATTCCTTGAGCCTGTTCTCGGCGGCGGCCAGCTTTTCTTCGGTCGTGCGGATCTGATCGTCGATGAACTGGATCGCCTTGTCCGAATCCTGTTTCTTACCACCGAAGCTGCCTTCGACGAAGATCGTCAGCAGCGACTGGACCACGTCCTTTGCCAGCTTGGGATCGGACGACGTGTAGCTGATCGTGTAGATGTCGTCGCGTCCGGTACCTTCGATCTTAATCTTCGACATCAGGTCATCGACCATCCGTTCCTTCGCCGCGCTGTCGCCGGCCTGGACGTCGAGATCGGTATCGCGCATCACGCGCTCGACGTTCGGCCGGCTGATCAAGGTCTGGCGCATGAACGTTACTTGCTGGTCCAGGTTCGGCAAGGTCGTCATGCCCGCGAGCAGGGGCTTGAGGATACTTTGGGTATCGACATAGACCTTGGCCGAGGTTTCGTACTGGTTCGGCAACCTGAGCACGATGGCCCAGCCGATCAGTGCCACCAGCCAGGCGATGGACACTGCATGCCAACGGTATTTACCGAGGGCCTTGAGGAAATTCAGGATTAGGGCTGTTATTTCTGCCATCTCGTCAGTCTCGCCATGAACGCCCGGCATGCAGCCAGGCTCAAACAATCACAAAGAACACGCATCATCGCTTGTAGTTTGTGCAATTGCAATTGCGTCCCGGAAAATTGTGGTAATAAAGAGGCCGTATGTGACCCGTTACAACACAAATACCGAACCGCAATGCCAAAAATTCCCTGCTATCCACCATCTTCAGCAACATGGTTGCCGATTAATAAACGGAAGCATTGGGAAATGTTGCACTTAATCAAGGATGTGGTGAAGAGCAAAGTACCGTCGTCCAGATATCGACAACAGCCTTGCGTAACATCAAGCCGTTGTATTGTAATGTTTAATTTTCAAACAGGGCTGCACGATTGATTCCTATTCGAAATAATGAATGCAACTTGACCAATCTCTTGTTGCGCCGCCGTAGGCGCGCCGCCTTGCCGCGCCGCGGCCGGCCGGGCGGTCTTGCCGGTGCGTCGCATGCGCAAGTGTCAGGTCACAACGCAACCGGCTGAACATTTTCCAACGCAACGGTGTCATCGGCGGCCCCCCTTGGCATGGCGCAGCCGCTACCGGCGCTCCATCTGCAGGACTGTTGCAGTAAAAATGAAAAGGAAGTATTTCAATCGTGCACACCTTTCGCACAGGCATGATTGAGATACAATACTCCCGGTTTGATGGCTAAATAACAATTTTGTTTTTTTATAACAACAGCCTGGCTCTGCCGTTTGCTGTTGCCGTGAAGGGGAATGACGTGAGCAAGATGATGACGAACCTGATGAAACTGGTCCTGGCGGCCACCTGCGCCGTGACCGTATCCGGCTGCGCACTGTGGAAAAAACCGGCGCCCCCTTCGGCCGCCGCAATGGCGGGCGCGGCGCCGGCCGATTACCTGATCGGGCCTGGCGACGCCGTCAACATCATCGTCTGGCGCAATCCGGAAGTGTCGATGTCGGTGCCTGTCCGTCCGGACGGCAAGATCACGACCCCGCTGGTGGAAGACCTGCCGGCTGCCGGCAAGACCTCGACCGAACTGGCGCGCGACATCGAGAAGGCGCTGGCCAAGTTCATCCAGCAGCCGGTCGTCACCGTCGTGGTCACTGGTTTCATCGGCAATTACGGCGAGCAGATCCGCGTGATTGGCCAGGCCGCCAAGCCGCAAGCCCTGCCTTACCGCCGCGACATGTCACTGATGGACGTACTGATTGCTGTCGGCGGCATCACCGACTTTGCCTCCGGCAATCGTGCGAGCATCATCCGCAATGTCAATGGCAAGCAGGAGAAATTAAATGTGCGCCTTGACGACCTGATCAAGGACGGCGATATTTCAGCGAATATGCCGATGCGTCCGGGCGACATCCTGGTGATTCCGGAAAGCTTCTTCTGACCAGAAGACACTTCTGGATGTGCTTGCAACGGCGCCTACGGGCGCCGTTGTCGTTTTCGCGCACAAACCGGATGGCGCGACCGTGCCCTGTGAAGTAGGCGGGAACGGTTCTGTTTGCCCAATCACCTTTATTTTCCAGCCATGGACCCGAAAATTGCTGCCCGAAGGTCATCGCATCAGTGCGGCAGCTCTTCATTAACAAGGGGAAATGTGAAATATCGCGAAGAAACATATCCAATAAGAATTATAATTCCTATAAGAATTTTTTGTGATATTTTCTTGTCGAGAGACTTTACACAGCAATTGATTTTGCTCAAGCGTAGTAGCCTAAGTATCTGATTGGTAAGGAAATAATTTCCCTGGCACAGTGCTTGCTAATAGGTGAGTGTGTTTGCCCAATTAATCAACTTAAGCGAGGATATAGATCATGAAATTCCTGAAAAAACTGGCTTGCGCCGCAGCTGTTGCAATGTCCGTAGCCGGTGGCGCAAATGCTGCTACCGTGTTGAATAACTGGGTGTTCAACCCGATCGGCACCGGCTTCAGCGCTGGCCAGACGATCAACGAATACCTCGATGTCAACGGCAATGCTTTCATCCAGATCAACCCAACCGGTGGCAACAGCTTCTCGTTCACCGAGCACGCTGTGTTCAACATCGTGCAAGCTGACAGCAACGGCGCCCTGTTCCCAGTGAACTACGCCGGCGGCAACATCACCGCGATCTTCGAAGCGACCGGCACCGGTAACTTCAGCGGCGCCTTCACCTTCACCGGCGGCACCATCAAGATGTACCAGAACCCGACCAACGGCCAGTACGGCTCGACCGCCGGCTTCTACGGCGCCAACCTGGGCAACGAGATCGCCGTGTTCAACGTGATGGCTGGCGGTGGCGGCCTGGTCGATGCAAGCGGTTCGCCGATCAACAACGGCCAAGTCAGCGTGTTCGCACAAGCTGATGCCGGCGCCCTGGATGCAGGTTACTTCTTCCGTGAAAACGGCGACGACCTGTCGGCTGAATCGGTGATGGCCTTCGCCTTCACCAACGCCAACACCGTCGGCGATCCAACCGACCGTCTGGTCGACGAAGTCGCTTGCCAATTCGCTGGCTACACCGGCAACGGTTGCAACGGCAACGACTATGCCAACAACCCAGGCAACTTCTTCGTCTCGAACAACGGTCAATTCAAGCTGGCTGAAGTGCCAGAGCCAGGTTCGCTGGCCCTGTTCGGTATCGCCATGCTGGGTGCCGGCGTCATGAGCCGCAAGCGCGCCAAGAAGGCTTAATTGCCTTCCGAGCACGTGAAGCACTGAGAAAGAGCGGGCTGTCCCGCTCTTTCCAATGGAAAAAGACATTGTTGTAGTAAATAAAATAAGACGCGAGTTGCTGGGCAAGCGCTGGCGATCATAAGAACAAGATGTTCCAAGCAGGGAAATGAAAGCAAAAGCGGCGATGACCTTAGGTCATCGCCGCTTTTCTTTTACAGCCCGGCGAAGGCCGGGCTCAGTGTTTCATCAGCTCGGCCAGCGGGCGGCGCACCGAGCGCGCCTGCGGCGCCGGGCCGTAGCCGAGGCGTCCCATGTAGACCGGAAACAGGGCATCGTTGAAGATCAGGGCTTCGGTCTCGCGCTGCAGGGCCTTGGCCGCGCCCTCCAGCTTCGGTTGCGCCGTGAAGCGGGTACCTTCGCGCGCATACTTCGAAAAGATCAGCGGCGTCATTTCCGGCTGCATGTACAGGCCGAGCGTCGTCATGGTCAGCCAGAATCGTTGCAGCGCGCGTCCCGCGGCGACGTAATCGTCGATCGAGCGGGGGGCCTGGTGCGCCTTGAGCACGAAATGGGCGGCGCAGGCCATGCCGGGCGCCAGGTCCATCTGCAGGCGCGGCGCCCAGGTCCCCATCAGGGTGTTGACGGTCGACATGCGGCGCCAGCTGACCATCGCCCATTTCATCAGGTGCAGGGTCATCGCGTCGACGCCGAGTGCGCCGGCGGGGACCTTGTCCGGGCTGTGCGTGCGGTTGTTCCAGTCGATGATGCTGCGGTGGGTCTCGAAGGCTTCCGGCATCGTCAGGCGCAAGCGGGCGTTGTTGTACATCAATTTCGCTGCCTGCCATTTCTGGCCGCGGGTCTCGAGCCAGGTCAAGGCGTATGCCGGCGCCACGGTCGCTTCCAGCAGGCGCTTGTGTTCGGCCGTGAGCGGGGTAGTGCGCATCGGCCGGCGCTGCACCGTGCGCTGCTCGATCGCGCCGATCAGCGCACTGCGCACGATGGCGGCGTCGGGCGTAAAACGCACGTCGAACACGGGGTGCGTCGCGCGCCCTTCGGGACGGCGCGCGATGTCGGCGCGCAAGCCGTGGCCGCTGGCGGCGATCGCGATCGTCTCGAGCAGGGTGCCGAAGGCGATCTGGCTCGGGTGGCCGTCGAGGTCGTAGACACAATGGTCGCGCGTGTCGTAGGCGTGCACGGCCACGTGGTCGGGCCCGACAATCTCGAAGCGCCAGGTCTGCATGTTGTCGCCGCTTGGCGCCCAGCGCGCCAGGTCCAGGATGTGTTCGATCGTCGTCATGCTGTCGCTCCCGCGGCCGCGAGGTCCTTGGCCAGTTGTTTCTTGCCGATCTTGATCATCAGGCGGTGCAGGGGATTGCCGTTGCCGCCCGGGCGCCAGGTGCGCACCAGCTTGTTGCGGTAGGCATCGAACTGGATGCCCCAGGGTGCCGCCAGCACGCGCCCCCGTCCCAGCAGAATCTTCAAGGCTTCGGTGCCCATCACGCCGGCGCACAACTGGCAGGCCATGATGGTCGAAGGGCCGCGCCGCTCGACGAAATTGACCGCTTCCGGCACCACCAGGTAGGGGCGGTGCAAGCCGGCGGGCGCCAGGCCGACGACGAAGTGGACAGCCTTGTCCGTTTCCGGCAAGTCTCCCCAACGGAAGTATTCTTCGAAGGTCATCCGTCCCGGCAGGAAGTTGATCAGTGCCGCACCCATGCCGAGCGGCGCCACGGTGCTGGCGGGAATGCCGAGGCGGGCGCACAGCGCGAAGGTCTTCTGGCGGATGTCGAAGGCGAAGAAGTCGAGTGCGTCGACATACATGTCGCAGCCGGCAAGAAAATCGTTCAGGTTGGCATCGTGGATGCCTTCGGCAAAGACTTCGACCTCGCATTCGGGATTGATGTCGAGCAGCATGCGGCGGATGACGTCGACCTTCGGCTGGTCCAGGGTCGAGACCATTGCGCCGACCTGGCGATTGAAATTGGGAACGTCGAAAGTGTCGAAGTCGGCAATGCGGAATTTCGTCACGCCCAGGCGCGCCAGGGTCAGCGCATGCACGCCGCCGACGCCGCCGCCGCCGGCAATGGCGACCCGCTTGGTTCGCAACCGTGCCTGCTCCTCCCGCGTTACCCAGCCGATATTTCGGGAAAAAGCCTGCTCATAGCGAAAGGGAGTGGTCATGTGAGGAAGCGGAAAAGCGGTAAGCAGTGAATGTCGGGATGGCGAAAACAGGACGCGCCGTTGTGGCGCGCCCCATGCGACCCGCCTCGCGAAGGCGGAGCCGCAACCTGGCAAGTAAATCAGGCTGCCTGGTGTTCGTCGATGCGGCGCAGGCGGTTGATAATACCCTGCTCTTCGCGCGGGGAAAAGAAATAAGGATAGAACGAACGTTCGGCAGGCGCTTCGGTGGCCGATTCGCTGAACGTGCCGCCGTGTTTTTGAATCTGCTCGGTGACATAGGCCAGCTCGATCCGCAGCAGATAGGCCGGTGCACTGACGCGCGGGTTGTCCTTCAAATCGCCTTCGCGCTTGAATCCGAGCATATGCTCGTAAAAGCGGCGGTGACGCGGATTGACTTCGATGACGATATCGGTGCAGTCGTGGATATCGCGCGCGTAAATGACCGCCAGGTGAAATAAATTGGCGAGCGAAGTCTTCGAGCGCACGGTCGGGTCGAACGCCAGCTTGGTGAATTCACACAGCTTGGCGCCCCGGGCGCGGTGCGCGTCGAGTTCTTCCTTGAAAATCTGGTCGGCCATCAAGCCGATGGGCGAATCGATACCGAGCGTCAGGGTGCCTACGACCTCGCCTTTGTCGGTGGCGGTGAGGGTGATGCGATTGGGATCGTCGCTGAACTGGTGCGTGCCAGCATAGCCGCGCCAAGCATACATCTTGTTGACCAGCATGCTGGCCGAATTGCGTCCTTTTGCCGTATCGGTAAGCCGGATTCCATATGAATCTTGGTTCACGATAACATCCTCTAATTCTGAGTTCACTATCTTATCGCGATCCTCTGACACATGAGCGTTCGATAGAAATTCGACGGAATGTTCATCACATTCCTTCACTTCGTCGGGATTCGTCATCGCGGGACACCTTCGTTTTGGGGCGCCGCCGATTCGGCGGCCCCGCTTTGGCGCTATGCCGCGCTTTGTCCATAGGCGACAAGCACGGTCCTGTTGATTTTATGTACTCGGAATAGTAGTCGTTTATAGGGTTTTTAGCAACGAACGCGCATCCTCCGATTGGGCAAACGGCTTGTTTTGCGCAAGCAGCGTTTCGAGTTGCTTGCGCGCGGCTGCCTTGTCGCCCGATTTATGCAATGCAACCGCCAGGTGATAATGAATTTCCGGGGTGGCAGCCGGTGCGGCGGCGGCTTTTTGCAGCAGCGGCAGGCCGCGCTGGGTATTACCCTGTTCCACCAGCATCCAGCCCAGCGTATCCATCACGGCGGGATTCGTGCCGGCCACCTTGTAGGCTTGTTCGGCGGTGGCCAGCGCGCGCGGATCCTTTTGCTGCTGGTAAGCCCAGGCCAGGTTGTTGAGCGCAGGACCGTTGTCCGGATAGCGCTTGACGATGTCTTCCAGCAGCGTCGCGGCAGGCTTGAACTCCTTGGCCGCCAGGTGCGATTCGGCCAGGTACATGGCCACCTGCATGTCTTCCGGATGACTCTTGGCCCAGGCCGCAACGCGCCCGTTGGCTTCGGCTTCCTTGCCCATCTGCTTGAGCATCTGGGCGCTGCGCAGCAGCACCGCGCTCGACTTGGTGATGGCGAAGGCCTTGTCGTAGGCCGCCAGCGCCAGCGCCGGTTTCTTGAGGGCTTGCTGCAAGTCGCCTTCGAGCAGGAAGCCGACCGGAGAGCCTGGCACGTCCTGCTGCAACTGGCGCGTCATCGCCAGCGCTTCGTCGCTGCGGCCGCGGCGCATCGCCACTTCGACCTGGGCGACGCGCGCCTGCAGGTTGGCCGGCTGCAGGGCGTTGGCGCGCTTGAGGGTCTCGGCCGCGCCGGCATCGTTCTTCAGCGCCCCCTGCACCTGCGCCAGGCGCATCTGGGCAGCCGCCGATTTCGGCACCATGTTGACCAGCTTGCTGTAGCTGTCGAGCGCGCCTTGCGGATCCTGGTTCGCCAGTTGCGCCTGGCCCAGCAGGTCCATCAGCTCGGGGCTGGCGGGATTGGCGGCCTGGAATTTGCGCGCCAGCGTCAGCGCCTTGGCTTCCTGCTTGGTGCGCAGGTAGTGGGCGCCGAGCTTGAGGGCCGGCGAAATCGCGTCGGGGTTCTCGGCCTGCGCCTTTTCCAGCCAGGTCGTCGCTTCTTCGGGACGGTTGGACAGCATCGCCAGTTCGGCCAGCGCGCCCATGGCGCCGAAGTTCTTCTTGTCCTTTTCCAGGATCGCCTCGAAACGCTTGCGCGCCGCTTCCGGCTTCTTGTCGATCACGTCGAGCTTGGCCAGGTTGGCGGCGGCCGGGAAGAAGGTCGGGTTCAGCGCGAGCGCCTTGTCGAAGGCTGCGCGGGCAGCGGCCACGTCACCCTTGTTGAGCAGAATGGTGGCCTTCAGGTTATAGGTCTGCGGGTCCTGCGGCTTGAGCGTCTCGAGCCTGGACACGGCGGCAAGCGCCTTGTCATGGCGTTTCAGGCCCATTTCGGCCTGCGCCAGGGCGCTCAGGGCGCGGTCCGACTTCGGATCGAGTTCGACTGCGCGTTCCAGCTCGCCGATGCCCTTGGCCGTGTCGCCCTGGCTCAGGCGCGCCATGCCGAGCGAGGTGCGCAGCACGGCCACTTCGGGCGCCAGCGCCGTCGCTTTTTCGAAATAGGCGATGGCCTTGCCGAAATCGCGCGCTTGCATGTAGGACTCGCCGGCCAGCGCCAGCAGTTGCGGGTCTTGCGATTCGTCCAGGGCCGGCGCCAGCGCGGCGGCGGCGGCGCCCGGCTGCGCGTCTTTCAACAGCGCCTGCGCCATCAGCTTGCGCGCATAGACGTTGTTCGGTTCGGCTTCCAGGTATTTACGCAGGTGCATCTGCGCCTGCTGCGGCAAGTCCAGGTTCAGGTTGACGGCGCCTGCCAGCAGCACGCTGGGCATGTGGTTCGGGGCGCTTTTCAGAATGCGCTGCAGCGAATCGCGCGCTTCCTTGTGCTTGTTTTCGTTGAAGTCGAGCAGGGCCTGGCCGTAGGTGACGAGCAGGTTGTTCGGCGCATTCTTGTTGGCCGCATCGATCTCGGCACGCGCCTCGACGAATTTTTTCTGGTTGATGCGGATATAGGCTTTTTCCAGGTTCGCGTTGCGGTCTTGCGGACGCAGGACCAGTACCTTGTCGAAGGCGGCCAGCGCCTCGTCCTGCTTGTTCAGGCCGCGCAGCAAGCCGCCCTGGAACATCCAGACTTCCGGATTCTTGCCGTCCTTGGCGACCGCCTCGGCCATGTAGCGCTGCGCCGCTTCCTGATCGTTCTTGACCAGGGCATGGCGCGCCAGGCCGATCAGGGCCGCGCCGCTGGCCGGGTCGACTGCCAGCGCCGCCTCGTAGGCCGCCTTGGCCGCGTCCGGCTCATTGCTGGCAAGCAGGGAGTCGCCGCGCAGGGCCAGCAGGGGCGCCGATTTCGCGGCCTGTTCCGGCTTGATCTCGGTCAGGATTTCCTTGAACTTGCCCTGGGCCTGCATCGCCTGGCCCAGCAGCGGCAAGGTACGCGCCGACGCCATGCCCAGGCTTGCCGCCTTGCGCAATTCCTTGTCGGCCGACACGGCGTCGCCCGTTTCCAGGTACAGCGTGCCCAGTTGCAGACGCGCCTCGGCGTCTTCCGGGCTCTTGGCGACGGCGTTTTTCAACTGGATCAGAGCGGCCTTCTGGTCGCCCTTTTGTTGGTATTGCTTGGCCTCGGCCAGCAGGGTTGCGGTCGACTGGTCGCGGTTGCAGGCAGTCAGGCCGCCCAGCAGCAGTGCGCTGGAGACGATAGCGGTGGTAATTTTCATCGTGTTACGGGACATGGCTTCCTCAGTGTGGCGTGCTGATGTCGACCGGCAGACGCACGGCGACAAGTTTCCTAGTCAACAATAATACCTCAAGGAACAGACTAATTCCCGCACAATCGGGCGAGCATTGCACAGAGGCTATTTTGTCGAAAGCGAAGACGGACGCCGGCCTTACCTTACCGGCGTGTTCTATATCTTGTCTACTATTGATTTACGGAAATATCCAGCCTGGCCGTGTCAATGCCGCGACAGCCGCTTCAGACGTCCCCGGATTTGCGCAGGCGTCCGAGGAGGGCTTCGACATCCGCACCCACGGGCAGGCCGTGGCGCCGTAGCAACTGAATATGGAGAACCAGGTTCTCGAGCACCAGCTTGGCGGACACCGCAAGCAGGGTCAGCAGCCGGTCTTCGGTGCTGAAGTTGTCCATCGCCGCGGCCATCTCGCACAGGTGGTTCGCCACCAGTGCGCGCAGGTCGTCCTCGGGAAAGGGTAAATCGGCGAAATCGATCGGGTCTTCGCGCTCGACTTCGCGCATCAGGGCGGCAAGGTCTTCCGGCTTGATCGGCATGCGGGGCTCCGTGGATGGACGCGTCCACGCAAGAGTACGCACAAAAAAAGGGAGCGGCAAGCCGCTCCCGAGTCTGGCACTTGGAACCGGTTCTTAGAAGCGGTACAGGAGCGAGGCTTCCACCGCGCGGCCGAAGATCGGGCGGGCGTTGATCGGGCCGCTGCTCTGGGCGCCGGTCAGGCGCGAATTGCCTTCGGTGAGGCCCAGTTCATTGGTCAGATTGGTTGCGGCTACGCGCACTTCCCACTTGTCGCCGATGGATGCGAGCGCGCCGAGGTCGACCGTCTGGTAGGACGGCAGATAGGACAGGTTGGCCTGGTCGGCAAAGCGGTCGCCGATGTGGGTGTAGGTGCCGTACAGTTTCACGCTGTTGTCGCCCAGCGGGATACGGTAGCTCGGCGACAGGCGGAACTGGAAGTTCGGCTGGCGCTGCACTTCGTTGCCGGTAACGGCCGGGTTGTCGCGGTACTCCGACTTCTGGTAATTGCCGGTCAGGCTCACTTGCAGGTTCTTGATTGGACGCACCGCCAGTTCGAATTCGACGCCGTGACCGCGCGAGCCGCTCACCGAGTTCAAGACCGCATTGGTCGTGATCTGCTGGAACGAGATACCGGTGAAGTCGGTGTAGAACGCGTTGATGTAGGCGCTGTACAGGGAATTGGCGGTCTTGAAGCCGATTTCGTACTGCGTCACTTCCGGATTGGGCACGCCGTTGCGGTCGTTCAGCGCGGCCTGGGTGCCGGCATTGCGCAGGTCGTCGAAATAGATGAAGGTGTTGCCCTTGTTGGCGCGGACAAACACGCTGGCATCCTTGTTCAGCTTGTACAAGCCGCCGACGGTGAAGGAATTGACGCTGTCGTCGCGTTCCAGGCGGGTAAAGAACCCGGTCGGGATCGAGGTGTTGTTGTTATAGACGGTCAGCGGATCGTTGTCGGTGTCGCCGGAGGCCAGGTTCGACACCGCGCCTTCCAGGCGCTGCTTTTCGCGGCGCACGCCGGCGTCCACGCGCAGGCGGTCGCTGATCTTCCACTCGTCAGCCAGGAACAGGGCCAGGTTGTCGCCCTTGTAGCTGGCGACCGGCGCGTAGAAGACATTGCCCGACTTGCCGTTGCGTGCGACGACGGTGCCATTGGTGAGGCTGGCGTTGATCAGGCGCGCGTTCGGGGTGGCCGTCATCAGGTGGGCATTGCCCAGGTACCACTCGTCATCGGATTCGTAGTTGGCATAGTAGCCGCCGACGGTGAGCGTGTGGCCGGCCAGGACTTCGCGGCTGACGCGCAGTTCGTTCGTAAATGAGCGCAATTGCTTTTCGACCGACCAGAGGCCGGCCTGCACCACTTGCTGGTCGCGGTCCACGGCGCCGCCGCCATTGACGTAGGTCATGCTGCCGGAAGCGGTGGCGGCGGTCGGGTTGTGGCTGCGGTTGGCCGCGGCCAGGTAATCGGCGGCCGTCAAGGGATTGTCGCCAGTAAACATCGAAATCGTGTTCAAGTCGCCCCGGAAGTAATTCGCCTTGTTCGACACCTCCCAGCCGGCAATCTCTTGCTCGTAGTTCGCGCCCCAGACGGCGGCCCGCATGCCGCGCCCGTCGGCCAGGTCGCGCTCGAGCGTTTTACCCGGTGCGGCGTCGATCGTGAAATGACGCATTTCGTTGCTCATCAGGGTGCCGGTGAGCGGGTCGAAGCCGGGGAATGCGGAAATCGTGCGGCCGTTGTTGCTCGAAATGAGCGGTACACCCGTATAGAAGGCGTTCTTTTCGTCGGTGGCGCGCACGTACACGGTCAGCTCGCCGCCGTCGAGCTTGCGGGTCAGGCTGGCCGTCAACTGGCCGCCGTCGTCGGCCTTGAATTGCGGATCGCGCACGCCCTGGGTCTGGCGGTAAAAGCCGCCGACGGTGCCGTACCAGCCTTCGGCGATCTTGCCGCCGATGAAGACATCGCCGCGGCGCAGCTTGCCGGTACCGGTGGTCAGGCGGATCGTGCGTTCGGGGGTGTCTTCTCCCTTTTTCAGGATGAAGTTCATGGTCGCGCCAGGCTGGCCGACCGAATAGATCGTGCTCGGGCCGCCGCGCAGCACTTCCACCCGCGCGATCGTGTCGTCGAGGCGGAAGGCCGAGGTGCCTTCGAAGAAGGACAGCACCGGCACCGGATAGATCGGATTGCCGTTCAACTGCACCGAGACGAAGGGCGAGTCGGAACCCGACGGGAAGCCGCGCACTTCGACGTTGGCGCCCGACTGGCCGCCGGTGGACTCGGCGTACACGCCCGGCACCAATTTGAGAACGTCGGCGGTGCTGCTTGGCGACGCCGATTTCAGCTGCTCTTCGGTGGCGGTGGTGATCGAGAAGGCAGTATCGATCTTGCGCGTGCCGCTGGCGGAAGCGGTGCCGGTCACGACCACTTGCTGGATTTCCTGGGCGACTACGCCACTGGTCGCGTCCTGCGGAACGGCCTGGCCGGCGGCCTGGGCCTGGCCGACCAGGGTCAGCACGGCCAGTGCGACCGATGACAGCGCGAACTGCTTGGATTGGTTCATGTGATTGCTCTCTTTATTATGGTTCAAAATCCGTCTCCTGGACTTGCGGGCCGTGTCATCTGCCCAGCGCAGCGCAGTGCGTTCATCCGGTGCATCGGCGCGCTCCTGCGGTGCAGCGCCAGTCAATATGTTCATTGAAACAAGGAATGATATCGATGTCAATAAGATTGTTATCGATGTCATTTAACCTTCCGCTGTCATGTAGATCTGTCATAATTTGCCGCAGTGTTGTTTTTCCTCAGCGATTTTTTCCATGGCGTCCAACAAAATTTCAAAGCGCGGCAGCGATGCCGGCATGACGATGGAAGACCTGGCCGCATTGGCCGGCGTGTCCACGATCACCGTCTCGCGCGCCCTGCGCAACAGCCCGCTGGTGACCGACAAGACGCGCGACAAGGTGCGCCGTATTGCCGAAGAACAGGGATATCGCCTCAATATCAGCGCGCGCAACCTGCGCATGGGGCGCAGCAATTCGGTGGCCGTGGTGGTGGAAATGACGCCTGTCAAAGGGCGGCCGATGTCGGATCCGTACCCGCTTGCCCTGCTAGGGGGCATCACCGAAGAATTGACAAGCGCCGGCTACACCGTCGTGCTCACCTCGCGCCAGCTGCTCGACAGCGCGCCGGTGCGCGGCGCCGACGGCATGATCCTCCTGGGCCAGGGCTCGCACGGTGAAGCGGTCAAGGTGTTACAAAAGGCGGGCTTGCCGCTGGTGGTGTGGGGCGCGCCGGAAGCGAGCGAATCGTATGTGGTGGTGGGCAGCGACAACCATGCCGGCGGCGCCAGCGCCGCGGCGCGCTTCATCGAGCAGCGCCGCCGCAAGCTGGTCTTTCTCGGCGACGTGGACCATGCCGAAGTGCAGAGCCGCTGCGCCGGCTTCATCGAAGCCGTGCGCGGCAACGGCACCGTCCATATCCTGCGCCCGAAGGCGTTCACCTTCGAGGCCGGGTTCGAGAGCATGAGCACGTACCTCAAGAAAAAAGGTGCCGGCGCCGTCGACGGCGTGTTCGCCGCCAGCGATTTATTGGCCATGGGCGCGATCCGGGCCCTGACCGAACAGGGCTTGCGGGTGCCGGACGCCGTCTCCGTCATCGGCTACGACGACACGCCCGGCGCGGCCAGTTTCGTGCCGCCGCTCACCAGTGTGCACCAGGACCTGCGCGCCGGTGGCGTCCTGCTCGGGCGCAAGATGCTGGCGCTGCTCAACGACGAAGCGGTCGCCTCCGAAGCGCTCCCGACCAGGCTGATCGTGCGCCAGACTTGATGTTCATCCGCTTTACCGTCGACACCCGTGCGTGTGCGCATGCGCATGCCGCGCGGTGTCGGCTTCGATCCACCGTACCCCCGTTTTAAGGACTCGCCGTGCAGCCATCCGACAGCCCACCCTTTACGCTTCCCTTCGACCCGTGGTGCATCCGCGAGACCGCGTTCGAAACCGGCACCCACTTCCTGCGCGAGACCCTGTTCGCGCTCGGTAACGGCTACATCGGCCTGCGCGGCACCGGCGAAGAGGGCTATACCGGCCCGGCCGGCACCTCGCTCGACGGCACCTACCTGAACGGCTTTTACGAGTCCGAACCGATCGTCTATCCGGAAGCGGCATTCGGCCTGGCCAAGACCAACCAGTTCATGCTCAATGTGCCGAACGCGAAAGGCGTGGAGATCACGATCGACGGCGAGCGCTTCGATCCCTTGGGCGGTACGCTGGGCCGCTACGAGCGCATGCTCGACCTGCGTACGGGCGTACTGGTGCGCACGCTGGAGTGGAGCGCCCCGAACGGCAAGCGTATCGCGCTGCGCAGCCGCCGCGTGGTCTCCTTCGCCAACAAGCATTTGTTCGCCATCGAGGTCGAGCTCACGCCGCTGAATTTCTCGGGCACGATCGTCGTCGATTCCTTCGTCGACGGCGCCGTCAAGAACCAGGAAGCGGGCGACGATCCGCGCGTCGGTTCGGCGGTGTCGGGTCCGGCCCTGCAGACGGTGTCGATCGAACAGGACGAGGGGTTCTCGGCGCTGGTGCAGCGTACCCACAACAGCGGCTTCGGCTTGGTCAGCGCGATCGGCACCGTCGTCGCGGGCGCGCCGGCAAGCAGCTGGCAAGACGGCCAGCGCGCCGGTCAGCGCTTCGCATGCGCCGCCAGCGAAGGCCAGGTCCTGCGCCTGACCAAGTACGGCAGCTACCATTCCTCGCGCGATTACCCGGAAGGCGAATTGCTGGCGCGCGCGCGCGAAACCCTGGCCGCCGCGCAGGCGGCCGGCTTCGAGGCCTTGTGCGCATCGCAGGCGGCCTTCCTGGCCGACTTCTGGGCGGGTGCCGACGTCGAGATTTCCGGCGACGACGCGCTCCAGCAGGGTATCCGTTTCAATGAATACCACCTGCTGCAATCGGTCGGGCGCGACGGACGCACGAATATCGCGGCCAAGGGCGTCACCGGAGAGGGCTACGAAGGCCACTATTTCTGGGATACCGAGATCTATATCTTCCCCTTCTTCCTGTATTCGAAACCGGAAATCGCGCGCAAGCTGCTCGAGTACCGCTACGCCGGCCTGGAGCAGGCACGCGCGCGCGCGCGCCAGATGTCGCATGCGAGTGGCGCGCTGTACCCGTGGCGCACCATCGCCGGCGGCGAGTGCTCGGCATACTTCCCGGCCGGGACCGCCCAGTACCACATCAACGCCGACATCGCCTATTCGATCAAGGCTTATTACGAAGCCACGGGCGACCTCGATTACATGGCGCAGGCCGGCCTGGAAATCGTGATGGAGACGGCGCGCATCTGGATCGGCATCGGCAGTATCGATCGCGAGGGACGCTTCTGCATCAACGAAGTGACCGGTCCCGACGAATATACGGCGCTGGTCAACAACAACTACTACACCAATGCGATGGCGCGCATGCACCTGCGCTTCGCCGCCGACATGGCCGATTTGCTGGGCAAGGAGCGCCCGGGCGAGTTCGCGCGCGTGGCCGCGGTCACCGGCGTGGGCGACGCGGAAGTCGCCGCCTGGCGCGATGCGGCCGAGCGCATGTACCTGCCCTATGACGGCAAGCTCGGCATCCACGAGCAGGACGACAGCTTCCTGTCGAAAAAGGTGTGGGACTTCGCGAACACGCCGAAGGAAAACTACCCGCTGCTGCTGAACTACCACCCGATGGTGATCTACCGCCACCAGGTCTGCAAGCAGGCCGACGTGGTGCTGGCGCTGATGCTGCTGTCGAACGAGTTTTCGATCCACGACAAACGGCGCGACTTCGACTACTACGAAGCCGTCACCACCCACGACTCGTCGCTCTCGTCCTGCATCTTCAGCATCATCGCTTCGGAGGTGGGCTATCACGACAAGGCCTACGATTACTTCATGGAGACGGCGCGCCTGGACCTGGACGACACCCATGGCAATACCCACTACGGCGTGCACACGGCGGCAATGGCCGGTACCTGGATGGGCGTGGCCTACGGCTTTGCCGGCATGCGTGTGTCGGACGGCGCCTTGCGCTTCGCACCGACCCTGCCGAAGCAGTGGCGGCACTACCAGTTCAAGATCCAGTTGCGCGGCGCCCAGCTGCGGGTGCGCGTCGACGGCGAGGGCACCGACTACCTTCTCCTCGCGGGCGACGCCCTCGACTTCACCCACCTGGGCCAGCCGCTGGCCCTGACGCGCGCGGCGCCGGGCGCGCGCATCCCGCTGGAGCCACAGGCATGAGTCAATTCAAGGCAGTCATTTTCGACCTCGACGGCGTCATCACCGACACCGCCCATTACCATTACCTGGCCTGGAAGGCGCTGGCCGAATCGGAAGGCGTGCATTTCGATCACGCCTTCAACGAGCACCTGAAGGGCGTCGACCGCATGGGGTCCCTGAACCTGATCCTGGCCGGTTCGTCGAACACCTATTCCATGCAACAGAAGCTGGCCCTGGCCGAGCGCAAGAACAGGCAGTACGTGGAACTGATCGCGACCATGAGCCAGGCCGATCTGCTGCCGGGCGCGATCGAGGCGCTGGCCTCGGTGCGCGCGGCCGGCCTGAAGATCGGCCTGGCCTCGGTCAGCAAGAACGCGTTCACGGTGCTGGAGCGCCTCGGCATTGGCGCGCGCTTCGATTATGTCGTCGATGCCGCGCTGATCGCCAACAGCAAACCGCATCCGGAGATTTTCCTGAATGCCGCGGCGGCGCTGGGCGTGGCGCCGCAAGACTGCCTCGGCGTGGAAGACGCGGTGGCCGGCGTGGCCTCGATCAAGTCGGCGGGGATGTTCGCGCTCGGCGTGGGCAGCCCGGACGTGCTGACCCAGGCCGACCGGGTCATTCCGAGCCTGAGCGCGTTCCGCCTGAACGACTACTGACACGCGCACATCATGAAAACGGGAGACAGCGTGAAACACCAGCGTATTCTATTGGCCTTGTTCCTGATCTACTTCGTCTTCGCCATCCTGCTCAACAGCGTGGGCACGGTAATCCTGCAGGTCATCAACAACTACGAGGTCAGCAAGTCGAGCGCTTCCATCCTGGAGGCGTTCAAGGACTTGCCGATCGCGGTCGTGTCCTTCCTGGTCGCCTCTTTCCTGCCGCGCCTGGGTTACAAGAACGCGATGCTGGTGGGCCTGGCGATCGTCACGGCGGCCTGCGTGGCGATGCCGCTGCTGCCGGGCTTTGCCACCGCCAAGATGCTGTTCCTGGGCGTGGGCGTGGCCTTTGCATTGGTCAAAGTGTCGGTGTATTCGACGCTGGGCCTGATCGCCACCGACCGCAAGCATCACGCCAGCATCATGAATATGCTCGAAGGCTTCTTCATGGTCGGCGTGCTCGGTGCCTACTGGGTGTTCGCCCACTTCATCGACTCGGCCAACCCGAAGTCGCAAAGCTGGCTGCAGGTGTACTGGGTGCTGGGCGCCTTGTGCGCCTTGACCTTTGTCTTGCTGGCGACCACGCGTTTCGACGAAAGCGGCGCCGAGCTGCCCCAGGGTCGCAGCCGCTGGGACGATTTCCTTGCCATGATCAAGCTGTTCTTCAAGCCGCTCGTCTGCGTGTTCGTGCTGACCGCTTTCCTGTACGTGCTGATCGAGCAGAGCGTCGGCACCTGGCTGCCGACCTTCAACAACGAAATCCTGAAACTGCCCACCGCGATGAGCGTGCAGGTGGCCAGCATTTTCGCCGCCTGTCTTGCGATCGGGCGCCTGTCGGCCGGCGTCGTGATGCGCAAGGTGCACTGGTACACGGTGATGAACGGCTGCGTGATCGGCATGGCGGCGATGGTCTTGCTGGCGCTGCCGCTGACGCGCGAGCTGGCCATCGACGCGAACGTCACCTGGGCCAGTGCGCCGCTGGCGACCTTCCTGTTTCCCTTGATCGGCCTGTTCATGGCGCCGATCTACCCGGGCATCAATTCGGTCATGCTCAGCTCCCTGCCGAAGAACCAGCATTCGAGCATGACGGGTCTATTGGTGATCTTCTCGGCGCTGGGCGGCACCACCGGTTCCTTCATCACCGGCTATGTGTTCGGCAATTTCAGCGGCCGCTTCGCGTTCTACCTGACGCTGGTGCCGATCACGCTGGTGCTCATTACCCTGTTCTTCTTCCGCCGCCAGGTCGAGCGCAGCGGGGAGGCCGTTGCGCAGGTAGCCTGAAACGCGCACGGGCAAGCGAAAAAAACGGCATCGGGGCTTGCGCCACGATGCCGTTTTTGTTTGGGCGCCGATGATTACATATTGCGGCGGTACTGCCCACCGACTTCGAACAGCGCCGTCGTGATCTGGCCCAGCGAGCAGACGCGCACGGCGTCCATCAGCTTCTCGAACACGTTCAGGTTGTCGATCGCCGCTTGCTGCAGCGCCGCCAGCGCGGCCGGCGCTCGGTTCGCGTGCCGCTGGTGGAAGGCTTCCAGGCGCGTCAGTTGCGACTGCTTTTCGTCGTCGGTCGAACGCGCCAGTTCGATCGTCGCCGGTGTCTCCGCGCCTTTCGGATTGCGGAAGGTGTTGACGCCGATGATGGGCAGCGAGCCATCGTGCTTCTTGTGCTCGTAGAGCATCGACTCTTCCTGGATCTTGCCGCGCTGGTAGCCGGTTTCCATCGCGCCCAGCACGCCGCCGCGCTCGGCGATGCGCTCGAATTCCTGCAGCACGGCTTCCTCGACCATGTCGGTCAGTTCGTCCATGATGAAGGAGCCCTGGTTCGGGTTCTCGTTCTTGGCCAGGCCCCACTCGCGGTTGATGATCAGCTGGATCGCCAGTGCGCGCCGGACCGATTCGTCGGTCGGCGTGGTGATCGCTTCGTCATAGGCGTTCGTATGCAGCGAGTTGCAGTTGTCGTAGATCGCGATCAGCGCCTGCAGCGTGGTGCGGATGTCGTTGAAATCGATTTCCTGCGCATGCAGCGAGCGGCCCGAGGTCTGGATGTGGTATTTCAGTTTCTGCGACCGGTCGTTGGCGCCGTACTTGTCGCGCATGGCGACGGCCCAGATGCGGCGCGCGACGCGCCCCAGCACCGTGTATTCCGGGTCCATGCCGTTCGAGAAGAAGAACGACAGGTTGGGCGCGAAATCGTCGATGTGCATGCCGCGCGCGAGATAGGCTTCGACAAACGTGAAACCGTTCGACAGCGTAAACGCCAGCTGCGAGATCGGGTTCGCGCCGGCTTCGGCGATGTGGTAGCCCGAGATCGACACCGAGTAGAAATTGCGCACCTGGTGGTGCACGAAATATTCCTGGATGTCGCCCATGACCTTCAGCGAGAACTCGGTCGAGAAGATGCAGGTATTCTGGCCCTGGTCTTCCTTCAGGATGTCGGCCTGCACCGTGCCGCGCACGTTCGCCAGTACCCATTCCTTGATCTTGGCCGCTTCGTCGTCGGTCGGCTGGCGGCCATTGTCGCGCACGAATTTTTCAATTTGCTGGTCGATGGCCGTGTTCATGAACATCGCCAGGATGGTGGGCGCCGGGCCGTTGATCGTCATCGAGACCGAGGTCGACGGGCTGCACAGGTCGAAGCCGTCGTAGAGCACCTTCATGTCGTCGAGCGTGGCGATCGAGACGCCCGAATTGCCGACCTTGCCGTAGATGTCGGGGCGCAGGGCCGGGTCGGCGCCGTAGAGCGTGACCGAGTCGAAGGCGGTCGACAAACGCTTGGCGTCCATCCCGGTCGAGACCAGTTTGAAGCGCTTGTTCGTGCGGAAGGCGTCGCCTTCGCCGGCGAACATGCGGGTCGGGTCTTCGCCTTCGCGCTTGAAAGCGAACACGCCGGCCGTGAACGGGAAGGAGCCGGGCACGTTTTCCAGCATCAGGAAGCGCAGCACTTCGCCGTGGTCTTCGAAACGCGGCAGCGCTACCTTGCGGATGGTGGTGCCGGACAAGGTTTTTTGCACCAAAGTGGTGCGAATTTCCTTGTCGCGGATTTTGACGACGTAGTCGTCGCCGGCATACGCCGCCTGCATGTCGGGCCACATGGCGAGCAGCTTTCTGGCGCCGGCGTCCATCGCGTTCTCGCGCTCGACGATGAGCTCGTCCAGCACGAGAGGGGGCTGTGATTCGGCGCGGCTTGCCGCGGCCAGCATGCGCTTCGTTTCGCTCAGTTGCTGGCGCTCGCGCGCCAGTTTGACCTGTTTCGCCGTGTTCTTGTGGTAGCCGCGCACGGTGTCGGCGATCTCGGCCAGGTAGCGCGCGCGGCTCGGGGGCACGATCACGTTCTTGCCGCTCGAATGCTTCTGCGGCGGCACCGCCAGCTTCGATGGCGCGATCTGCAGGCCCAGTTCGGCCAGTTTCGGCAGCAGGCCATGGTAGAGGGCAGTGACGCCATCGTCGTTGAAACGCGAGGCTTGCGTGCCGAAGACCGGCATCTGGTCCGGGCTCTGCGACCACAGTTCGCGGTTGCGCTGGTACTGTTTCGCCACGTCGCGCAGCGCGTCCTGCGCGCCCTTGCGGTCGAACTTGTTGATGGCGATGAAGTCGGCGAAATCGAGCATGTCGATCTTTTCGAGCTGCGAGGCGGCGCCGAATTCCGGCGTCATCACGTACATCGAGGCGTCGACGTGCGGCACGATGGCCGCGTCGCCCTGGCCGATGCCGGAAGTCTCGACGATGACGAGGTCGAAGCCGGCCACCTTGCAGGCGGCGATCACGTCCGGCAGCGCGTGCGAGATTTCAGAACCGGCTTCGCGCGTGGCGAGCGAGCGCATGAAGACCCGGCTGACGCCGTTCCAGGGCGCGATCGCGTTCATGCGGATGCGGTCGCCGAGCAGGGCGCCGCCCGACTTGCGGCGCGACGGGTCGATCGAGATGACGGCGATATTGAGCGCGTCGTTCTGGTCGAGGCGGATGCGGCGGATCAGTTCGTCGGTGAGCGAGGATTTGCCGGCGCCGCCGGTGCCGGTGATGCCGAGCGCCGGCACTGGCAAGGCGCCGGCCGCGTCGACGATCCAGCGCCGCAGCGCGGGATCGGCCTTGCCGTTTTCCAGCGCCGTGATCAGCTGGGCCAGCGGGCGGTGGCGTTCGGCGATGTCGCCGCCTTGCAGGGCCTCGATGGATGTCGGGGCGTAGGGCGTGAGGTCGATGTCGCAGGTTTCGATCATCGAGCGGATCATGCCGACCAGGCCCATGCGCTGGCCGTCTTCCGGGCTGAAGATGCGGGTCACGCCATAGGCGTGCAGTTCTTCGATCTCGGAGGCGACGATCACGCCGCCGCCGCCGCCGAAGACCTTGATATGGGCGCCGCCGCGCTGGCGCAGCAGGTCGATCATGTACTTGAAGTATTCGACGTGGCCACCCTGGTAGCTGGAGATGGCGATGCCCTGCACGTCTTCGGCCAGGGCCGCGGTGACGACGTCGTCGACCGAGCGGTTGTGGCCGAGGTGGATCACTTCGACGCCGTTCGACTGCAGGATGCGGCGCATGATGTTGATCGAGGCATCGTGGCCGTCGAACAGCGACGCGGCGGTGACGAAGCGGACCTTGTTGGCGAGCTTCGGCTGCTCCGGCAGCTCGAGCTTGGCGGCGGTGGTGATGTCGTTCATGGGATTCCTTCTGGAAGTCGGACGCGGGCAGGTTCGATTTGTACGGTATATGACGTTAACGTTAACGTCAAGTTCGGGATGCGCGGCGACCGCGACCGCGTGGCGCCGGAGCCCACGCGGAGGCGTCAAGCCTTACGCGGCCCGCTTGATGACGTTGCCGGAAAGCAGCTCCGCCTTGCGCACCCGGAACGCCTCGACCGCCTTTTCCTTGACATGGCCGAAGCCGCGGATCTGTTCCGGCAAGCTGGCCAGCTCGACGGCGGTGGCATGGCTCGCGCCGTCCAGGGTCGGCAGCAGTGCCTCGATCATCGCACGGTATTCCACGATCAGCGCGCGCTCCATCTTGCGCTCGGCGGTGCGGCCGAACACGTCGAAGGCGCCGCCGCGCAGGCCTTTCAGCCTGGCCAGCACGGTGAAGGCCTTGAGCATCCACGGGCCGAATTCGGCTTTCACCAGCTGGCCCCGCGCGTCCTTCCTGGCGAACAGCGGCGGGGCGAGATTGAGCTTGAATTTGACATCGCCTTCGAACTGCGCTTTTACCTGCTCGAGGAAGCGGCCGTCGGTGTACAGGCGCGCCACTTCGTACTCGTCCTTGTAGGCCATCAGCTTGAAATAGTATTTCGCCACTGCCAGCGACAGCTTGTTGCCCAGGCCGGCGGCCGTTTCGGCCGAGCGCACGCGCTCGACCAGTGCGCTGTAGCGGCCGGCGTAGGCCGCGTCCTGGTAAGCGGTCAGCGTCTCGACGCGCTTCTTGATGACGCTTTCGAGGCTTTGCGGCATCTGCACCAGCACGGCCTGGGCCGGCGTGGCGACGCGTTCGACGCGCTTGACGTCGAGTGCGGCGCGCCTGCCCCACAGGAAGCTTTTCTTGTTCGAGGCGACGGCCACGCCATTGAGCTCGATCGCCCGCATCAACGAGGCCTCAAGCAATGGAATGCGGCCCTTCTGCCAGGCGTAACCCATCAGGAACAGGTTCGTCGCGATCGAGTCGCCCATCAAGGCAGTGGCCAATTTCGTGGCATCGATGAAATCGGCGCCTTCGGGGCCGCCGACCGCTTCCACGATCAGGCCGCGCACGTCCTCGGCCGGGAACTGCCAGTCGGCGTTCTGGGCGAAGGTGCCGGTCGGCTGCTCGTGCAGGTTGACGATGGCCAGCGTGCGGCCCGGACGCATCTTCGAGATCGCATCGGCCGCGCCCGTGGTCAGCATGTCGCAACCGAGCACCAGGTCCGCTTCGCCGGTGGCGATGCGCTGGGCGCGCAGGCGCTCGGGCGATGCGGCCACTTTCACGTGCGAGGTGACGGAACCGTTTTTCTGGCTCATGCCGGTCATGTCGAGCACCGAGGCGCCCTTGCCCTCGAGATGCGCGGCCATGCCCATCAGCGCGCCGACGGTAATGACCCCGGTGCCGCCGATGCCGTTGATCAGGATGTTGTACGGGTGCTCGATCGATGGCAGCGCGGGCTCGGGCAGTACGCCCCAGCCGTCATCGCCAGCGTCTTTCGATACGCCGGCCTTGCTCTTTTTCAGCGTGCCGCCTTCGACCGTGACGAAACTCGGGCAGAAGCCCTTGGCACACGAATAGTCCTTGTTGCAGGACGACTGGTCGATGGTGCGCTTGCGGCCGAAGTCCGTCTCTTTCGGCAGGATCGAGACGCAGTTCGACTCGATGCCGCAATCGCCGCAGCCTTCGCAGACGGCCTCGTTGATCACCATCCGTTTCGGTAGGTCGGGGAATTCGCCCTTCTTGCGGCGGCGGCGCTTTTCGGCGGCGCAGGTCTGGTCGTAGATGATGACGGTCACGCCCGGCAGGTCGCGCAGTTCACGCTGGATGTTGTCCATCTCCTTGCGGTCGTGCAGGGTGACGAGGGCCGGCAGGCCAGCGCGGTTGGCATAGCGCGCCAGGTCTTCGGTGACGAGCGCGATGCGCTTGACGCCCTCGGCCGCCATCTGTTGGGCGATCATCGGCACCGAAGTCTGGCCGTCGACCGGCTGGCCGCCGGTCATGGCGACGGCATCGTTGTACAGGATTTTATAGGTGATGTTGACCTTGGCCGACACGGCCGCGCGCACGGCCAGATAGCCCGAGTGGAAATAGGTGCCATCGCCCAGGTTCTGGAAGACGTGCGGCACTTTCGAGAACGCGGCCTGCCCGATCCAGGGCGCGCCTTCGCCGCCCATGTGGGTGGTCAGCTTGTTCATCTCCGGGTAGATCGAGGTCGCCATCACGTGGCAGCCGATGCCGGCCAGCGCGAACGAGCCTTCAGGCACCTTGGTCGAGGTGTTGTGCGGGCAGCCGGAACAATAGAACGCCGGGCGGAAGGGCGTCGTGATCGCCTTTTGCAGCACGGCGTCCTTGGCGTCGAGGAAGGCCAGGCGCGCCTTGATGAGGTCACGCGTGGCGTCGTCGGTGACCAGGCGCGCTATGCGGCCGGCGATCACGCGCGCCACCTGCGAGACCGAGAAATCGGCCTTCGGCGGCAGCAGCCAGTCGCCGCGCGGCGCGACCCATTCGCCCTTGTCGTCGAACTTGCCGATGATGTGCGGGCGCACGTCGTCGCGCCAGTTGTAGAGCTGCTCTTTCAACTGGTATTCGACGACCTGGCGCTTCTCTTCGACGACCAGGATTTCGTCGAGTCCCTGGGCGAATTCGCGCACGCCTTCCGGTTCCAGCGGCCAGATCATCGCGACCTTGAACAGGCGCAGGCCGACTGTCGCGGCCATCGTTTCGTCGATGCCCAGTTCTTCCAACGCTTCCAGCACGTCGAGGTAGGACTTGCCGGAAGCGATGATGCCGAGCTTCGCGTTCGGGCTGTCGATCGTGGTGTGATTGAGCTTGTTTTCGCGCGCATAGGCCAGGGCCGCGTAGATCTTGTAGTCCTGCATCAGCGCTTCCTGATTGCGCGCCTGCTGGCCCAGCGGGACCGACGACAGGCGCGTATTCAAGCCGCCTTCGGGCATGACGAAATCCTGTGGCAGTCTGACCTGCACACGGTGCGGATCGGCGTCGACCGAGGCGCTCGACTCGACCGTGTCGGCCAGCGCCTTGAAGGCGACGGCGCAGCCCGAGAAGCGCGACATGGCCCAGCCGTGCACGCCCAGGTCGAGGTATTCCTGCACGTTGCAGGGGTAGAGCACGGGAATCATACAGGCCGAGAAGATGTGGTCCGACTGGTGTGGCAGCGTCGACGAATAGGCGCCGTGGTCGTCGCCGGCGACCAGCAGCACGCCGCCGTTTTTCGCGGTGCCGGCGTGGTTCATGTGCTTGAACACGTCGCCGCAGCGGTCGACGCCCGGGCCTTTGCCGTACCACATGGCGAATACGCCATCGTAGTTGGTCGGGCCGATCAGGTCGACCGTTTGCGTGCCCCAGACGGCGGTGGCGGCCAAATCTTCATTCACGCCCGGCACGAATTGGATGTGGCTTGCTTCCAGGTGGCCTTTCGCCTTCCACAGCGTCTCGTCGAGGCCGCCCAGCGGCGAGCCACGGTAGCCCGAGACAAAACCGGCGGTATCCAGGCCGGCCGCGGCGTCGCGCTCGCGCTGCATCATTGGCAGGCGCACCAGGGCCTGGATACCGGACAGGAAGATGTTGCCCGATTTCGCGGTGTATTTGTCGTCGAGGGTGACGGTGGTGAGGCGGGACGGGACGGCATCCTGCGCAGCTTGCGGCGCGACGGTATCGGGCATGACGGACTCCATGGATATTCGGTTGGTCCCGCCGTTCGTGTCATGCCGGGTAGGCAGGGTGGGGCGGCGGGTAGGGTCGCGGTAGGCGACATTCGCTTGCGCAAAACCAGCTGGTTCAACGGGCGCGTCCAGTGTATGAGCTTCCCGCCAGAACGGGAAATAGGGAATGCAGATAGGGGTATAAGAAAAAATGATGGCAGTTATTCAGCGCAAGCATGCGCCGGGCCAGCCGCCATTCGCGCACAGCGTTTTCGTCACCTCGCGCACCAGGCGGCTGATGGCAGCGGCGGCGTTTGTCAACGGGATATTGCGCGAGGCGCACAAGGTAACGCTGCGCCGGATCGGCGGATTGTCGATTGGCGTGGCGGCCAGCACGCCGCTTTCGATCTCCGTGCGCAGCGGGGCCAGCGGCAGCAATGTGGCGCCCATGTCGGCCAGCAGGGCTGATTTCAGGATCGCGATCGAATTGATTTCGATCAGTTTGGTAAGCGCCAGCCCAGCGCTCCCCGCAGCCTGCTCGATCAGCGGGCGCACGCCGTGTTGCTGGGCCGGCAGGATCAGGGTCGTCCCGAGCGCTGCGCCGAGGGCGATCGCCGGGCTTGACGGTTTCAAGGTGGAATCGGCGCGGCAGATATACATCAAGTCTTCCTCGACCAGGGGCGTCGCCTCGAAGGCGCCGAGCTGGCCGTCGTCGAACAGGACGGCGAGATTCAGGCGTCCCGATTTCAGCTGTTCGGTCAGGCTGCCGGAGATTTCCTCGGTCAGCTGCAGCGTGATTTCCGGGTAAGTGGCGCGGGCCGCGGTGAGCAGGGGCAGGGCGAGGGCGCCTGAAATACTGTGCGGCAGGCCGAGCGTGACGCTGCCTGAAGGATGGGTGGTGGACTGGGTAACCGCCGACCGGGCGTCGGCCACTTGCTTCAGGATGGCCTGGGCGTGTTCATAAAACACCTTGCCGGCATCAGTGCTGAGCACACCATGGGCCGAGCGGTGCAGTAACTGGACGCAGAGTTCTTCCTCGAGCTGGCGCAGCTGCTGGGTCAGTGCCGGTTGCGCCACATGCAGCACCAGAGCGGCACGCGATAGGGAACCGTGGTCGACGATGGCAACAAAATACCGGAGTTGTCGTAATTCCATATAGAACTAATCTGCGCACTAAAGCAACAAATTAAGAGCGAAAAGTTTATTTGAAGAAACGAAGTTGTTATACTGCATGGTCCGTCGAGGTGGCGGAGATTAACATATTCCCGGATTGTTTCATGCTAAAGAAAATTGATTCTTCCCAGCTTCGTGTGGGCATGGCTATCCATGATCTCGACTGCGGGTGGATGGAACACCCGTTCGTGCGCGCCAAGTTTGTCCTCAGCAGCGACGACGAGATCCGCAAGATTACCCGTGCCGGCATTCGCAACGTGATCATCGACTGCGCCAAAGGCATCGATGTCGAGGCGGCGCCGACGCTGGCGGAAGCGCAGGCGGAAACCGAAGCGGAAGTGACGGCCATTGCCAGCAAACTGGTAAGACCGGCGCGCACCACGCTCGGCGACGAGTTGCAGCGCGCTGTCGGAATCCGCCACCAAGCCGTCAACCTGGTGCGCACTGTGATGCAGGATGCGCGCCTGGGCAAGGCGGTCGAAATGGAGAATGTCTCGCCAGTGGTGACGAACATTACCGAATCGATCCTGCGCAATCCCGGCGCCTTGCTGAGCCTGATGCGGATCAAGACCAAGGACGATTACACCTTCTTGCACTCGGTCAGCGTATGCACGCTGCTGGTGGCTTTCTGCCGCTCGCGCGGCATGGACGAGGACACGATCTACGAAGCCGGCGTTGGCGGCTTGCTGCACGATACGGGCAAGGCGCTGGTGCCGGATGCCATCCTGAACAAACCGGGCCGCCTGACCGACGAAGAGTTTGCGGTCATCAAAAAGCACCCGCGCGACGGTTATGACCTGCTGCGCCAGACTCCGGGCATCGGCCAGATCCCGCTCGACATCACCTTGCACCACCACGAACGGCGCGACGGCAGCGGTTATCCGGAAATGCAGAATGAAGACGAGATCAGCGAACTGGCGCAGATGGCGGCAATCGTCGACGTCTACGATGCGATCACTTCGGACCGTTGCTATCACAGGGGAATGGCAGCTGCCGACGCACTGCGCAAAATCTATGAGTGGAGCAAGTTCCACTTCAATCCAGTCCTGACCCAGGAATTCATGCGTTGTGTCGGCATCTACCCGGTTGGTACGCTGGTGCTGCTCGAGTCGGGGCGCCTGGGGGTCGTGGTCGAACCGCACGAGAGCAACCTGCTTACGCCCAAGGTCAACGTGTTCTTCAACACCAAGAGCCAGATGTACATTCGTCCAGAACTACTGGATCTGTCGCGTGCGCTGGGCTTTGGCGGCGGCGACAAGATCGTGCGGCATGAGTCGCCCGACAAGTGGCGCGTCGACCCGGACAAGTTCCTGTTCGTTGCTGAGTAGCGCCACAGTACTCACCCAGAAATGAACTGTTGTTGAATGTCAGAACCGGCGCACGCGCCGCCTTGCACCGCAATGGTTCTGTTTGCCAAAATTCACGTTGATTTCCGGTCGCGTAATTAGAAGAATTCGGCAGTGTCGTTCGACGTCACCGTCTGCAGCAGCCCGCGCTCGACCAGCTCGTTGTAATGGCAGGCCTGGTTGCGGCCGTGGGTCTTGGCGTAGTACAACGCCTGGTCGGCATGGCCCAGCGTGACTACGGGCGAATCGTAGGGGCTGATGCTGACGAAGCCGACGCTGACCGTCACCCTTCCTACCTGCGGGAACTGGTAGGCCTCGACATTGCCGCGGAAGCGGTCGATGATGCGGCGCGCATGTTCGAGCGTCGTCGAGCGTAGCAGTACGACAAATTCCTCGCCGCCGAAGCGAAACACCCGGTCCTGGACGCGAAACGATGCCTGCAACTGGTTCGCAATCAGGATCAGCACTTCATCCCCGTATAAATGGCCGAAGGTGTCGTTCACCATCTTGAAATGGTCGACGTCGACCACGGCCAGCCATCCCTTTTCCTCGCCGTGATGGCCGCGCCGTTCCAGGCGGCCCGTTAGCGGCGGCGCCATGTCGACCGGGTTTTGCAACATGCGTGCAAGCTGGTCTTCGAAAGTCTTGCGGTTGAGCAGGCCCGTCAGCGAATCACGTTCGCTATAGTCGAGCAAATTCTGGAAATTGCGGTATACGCCGACAATGCCGGCAATCATGTGAATAGTGGCGGCAGGGAAGGGGGACTCACGCACGATTTCAAGGCAAGTGTGGGCCTTGTCGCCGAACCAGATCGGCAGCCACAGGGTGCGGGTACAGTTGGAACCGCATGTTTCGGCGCTAGTATCGCGACGCGCCAGGCAGGCGGCCAGTTCCGGATAGGCATCGAGTGACTCGCCGCGCGTGCCAGTGTCGTGCGGATCTTCGATGCGGGCAGCGCCGCGGATGCTGACGGCCCGCACACGCACGTACTGGCGCGCGCCGATGGTAGAGATGGACAACACCCGCGCCTGCGTGGCGGCGGCCAGTTCCTGGACCGCCGCCACCACGGAGATGTCGAGCATCGCATGGTCGCGGTGGCCGGTCATGTCTACCATGTGTTTCAGAAGGGAATCCATGTCATTCTCAGAAATGTAATCAACCCGCCCCATCTCTCCCATGATGGCGTGAGTCGCCTGAATTTCCAGAGAGAAAGCGACGCAGCATAATCTCTTTTTTTTATCTAAGCAATATTCGTACTGCCTTTTTTCGATTGGATGGCTGCGTATCACAGTGAACGCGATCTGGATCAGCGTTTTTCAGGCGTAATTAATTCCTAATGGAAAGTTTGCCCACAGTCAACTTGCCACATGGAATCATCTTTTATAGTGAAGTCACTGCAACGGAAACGGCGAAGCGCAGTTTGCAGCGTCAAGGGAAGTTTCCTGCCGTCGCAGGGTTGTTCTTATAAACCACCATATGGAGTTTTTCATGAAAACGATCGCTACCGCTGTGCAGGCCTTTTTTGCTGACGAAGATGGTGTCACTGCCATCGAGTATGGCCTGATCGCTGCGCTGGTCGGTGTCGCGATGGCCGGTGCCGCCAAGTTGCTGGGTGCCGAGATCAAGACGACGTTCAATAACGTGGTGACGAGTCTGAAATCTGCAACTGCTCCTTAATCACGCAGGGTTACCCTCCGGATTTCGGTCCGGAGGGTTTTTTTTTGGGGAGCCCAATCATGCCCATTTCCACCTGGCTCGACTTGTCGCTGTTCGTTCTCGTCGTTTGCGCCGCTATTACCGACCTTGCGATACGCAAAATTCCGAATCTCTTCCTGCTCCTGGCCTGGTGCGCTGTGCTTGGCCTGCACCTGGTCGATACCGCTTCCGCCGCTGCTATTGGCAACGCCCTTGGTGGCGCATTCGTCGGCTTCGCGCTGTTCCTTCCGCTTTACGTGGTACGTGGCATGGCGGCCGGGGATGTCAAGCTCATGGCTACCGTCGGCCTGTTTCTTGGACCCGCCGAAACGGTGCAGACCTGCATTCTCACCTGGTGTGCTGGCGGCGTAATGGCCCTCGTCATGATCCTCTTCACACGACGCTGGTCGGACGCCTATGTCAACTTGCGTAGCCTGCTTTTGCCGATGTTACGTATTGGTCCCATGGCCCAAGCGAGCGTGATGGCCAGACCTAGTGTCGGTTCGATGCCTTATGGACTCGCCATTGCGGTTACAACGCTTTGGCTGTTAGCGCAACGTCATTTGACTTAGAAATTTTTAGCGCTTGATCAAACTCCGTCTTGCTTTTCGACTGCTCAAATACGGATGGCTCAACACAATCTCGATTCTCCGCGAATTAATTTCAAAGCAAAAGATTGCTTGCAATCAACTTGCAATAAGGAATCACATTTATAGTGGATTGGCTGCATCAGAGATACCGAATCGTGGCTGGAAGCAGGATGTCTTCATCTGTTGCAGGGTTGTTCTTATAAACCACTGGAAGGAATTTTTATGAAAACGATGCTTACTACTGTGCAAGCTTTTATCGCTGATGAAGGCGGCGTGACTGCCATCGAATATGGCCTGATCGCTGCGCTGGTCGGTGTTGCGATGGCAGGCGCAGCAAAGCTGCTCGGAGATGAGATCAAAACGACGTTCAACAATGTAGTAACCAGCCTGAAGTCTGCACTGGCACCGTAATCATGCAGATGCGCCCCTCCGGATTTCCTCCGGGGGGTTTTCCTTGGCTTAGCTCAGCGTTAGCGCAGATAGGTTAAGGATGCGCAATCGGGCCGGCCACCGTTTCACTGTTGGCACAACGTTATCTTCCATGACGGTAACCGCTTGCTACGCCTCAATGGCCTACAAGACTCGACCGCTAGAATGAATTCTATATTCCAAGGAAATGTTCTCTTGTGAATGCAAGGAGAAATACGATGAGTGAAACGATGTCCTCTGCAACCTCCGGAATTGCTTCCGGAACTGCACTGGGTACGCCCGCCATGCCGCCGGGCGAGCTGGAAATCGCCGCGATCCTGCCGCGTCAACCAAGAACCGTCAGCGATACCGGTCTCGCCCTGCCATGGCTGTCCACGCTCGTGCTCAAGACCTTGCAGATGACCGGCCGCGCGCCGCTGCCGCTGCTGTCCGGGAAGCTGCGCTTGTCGATCAGCGTCCTGCGCGAAGTGTTGGGCGCGATGACGGTCGATCATCAGGTCGAGGTTGCCTGGTCGGGCGATTCCGACATCGACGTCCACTATCAACTTACTCCGATCGGCCAGCGCGCCGCGCTCGACTGCCTGGCACAATGCCCGTACGTCGGGCCGGCACCGGTCACGCTCGATGCCTATCGCGCAATGGTCGAACGCCAGTCCTTGCGCCGCGCGACATTCCATCAGCCCGGGGCGCACGGTGCGCGGGCGTCATCGCCGGCGCACCGTCCTTTACCAGCAGAACTGGCGGCACTGCTGGCGGACGATGGCCACGATCCGGCGCTACGCGAGCTCCTCGGCGTCGCCCTGCATGCCCAGCGCCCGCTGCTGTTGCATGGCCCGACCGGCTCCGGCAAGACGACCCTGGCGCGTAGCCTGGCACGCTTGCTGCCGGGTGCTGTGGCGGTGCCGTACGCACTCCTGATCGGTGAGCACATCGTTCCATTCCACGATCCGCTGCGCCATCCGGCACCGCTGCCACTCGGCCGCCAACAGGAGGAACGGCGCAGCTGCGATGCGCGCTGGGCAATTTGCCAACGTCCGTTGGTGCATGTCGGCGCCGAACTCGACGCAAGCATGCTCGCGCTGCATCCCGATGCCGACAGCGGTCTGCACCATGCTCCGCTGCAGCTGCAGGCCAATAACGGCATCCTTGTGCTCGACGACCTCGGGCGTGGACGCGTGCCGGTGGCCGAGCTGCTCGCGGCCTGGCTCGGCATGCTCGACGGTAGCCCGGCGCGTCTGGTCGCCGGTGGCCGTGGCGAGACCCTGCCATTCGACGCCATGCTGGTGTTCGTTACTAACCTGGCGCCGAGCAGCGTGTTCGATCCCGCTTTCCTGCGCCGCATCGCTTACCGGGTCGCTCTCGGGCCGCTGGCCGAGCCGCATTACCGCGCACTGCTGCGCCGCGCCGGCCGGCTGCAAGGTATCGACTGCGACGAAGCCGTGATCGAGCATCTTGTCACGCGCCTGCACCGCGGCAGCGGTACGCCGCTGCTGGCGTGCTACCCACACGAGCTGCTCAGCCGTGTGCGTGATTTCGCCGGCTTTGCCGGCACCGAACCTCGCCTGACGATCGCTGCCCTGGAGCAGGCGTGGAACAGTATGTGCCCCAGCGGCAGCGCCCCGGCCTCGTGCCACGTCGCAGGAAGCGAACCATGAAAAACAAGCGTGCCCTTGTCGTGATGGCCATTGCCATCCTGTTCGGCCTGACCGCCGTTATCCTTGCTTCAAGCTGGCTGCTGTCGCAGCCGACCAGCAGCGCCGGACATATTGCGGTCGCCGCGACCGACATCAGCCTCGGCCAGCGCCTGACGCCCGAGATGGTCAAGCTGGCCGAGTGGCCCGCCGACAGCAGGCCCAAGGGCGCCTTCACCGATACGGGCAAGCTCGCCGGCCGGGTGCTCAAGAGCAGCGTGCTGGCCGGCGATCCCGTCAGCGAAGCGAAACTTGCGCCGGCCGGCACGCTCGGTGGCCTGTCGGCCCTGATCAGCGAGGGCAAGCGTGCGATCACGGTACGCGTCAATGACGTCATCGGCGTGGCAGGCTTCACGCTGCCTGGCAATTTTGTCGACATCATCGTCAGCACCGAAAAGGATCCGGGGCCCGAGGCAAGCGTAGCCAGACAAACCATCTCGAAGATCGTTCTCGAGCGCATCCTGGTGCTGGCAGTGGCTCAGGAAGTCAACCGCGACGAGACCAAGCCACGCGTGGTCAATGCCGTCACGCTCGAAGTCACGCCGGAACAGGCCGAGAAGCTCGACCTGGCGCGCAGTGTCGGCACGCTGTCGCTGGCGCTGCGCAACCAGGTCGATCCGCAATCGGCCAAGACCGAGGGTGCCACCAAGCTGACCTTGCTGCCGGTCGTGGCACTGGCCGTCAAGCCGGTGGTATCCAAGCCGTCCGCCTCGCCGCGCCGTCCCGACAAGGCAATCGTGCACCGGGTTGCGACGCCACCCGTGCGGCGCAACTGTGTCACTGTCATCAATGGCCTGCATTCCTCGCAAGAGTGCCTCTGATCCCTTTACCGTGTCAGGTGAAATCATGAACACCAGTCCAAAACCGTCCGGCTACCACCTTCATTCCCGCGTCGGCATGGGTTCCTTGTTGCGTCGATGCGCACTGGGCGGCGCGGCATTGGCGCTGGCCGGGGCCGCGCATGCGGTGCGTCCTGCGCCCCAGGCCGATGCCGCACCCCTTGCCGGCGAGCGTAGCGGAGCCGGGCCGCGCTGTAGCGGCGAAGCGGCGCGCCCGGCGCAGGTCGCGCTGCAAATGGGTAAATCGACACTGATGCGCTTGCCGGAGGCTGTCCAGAACCGCAGTGTCGGCAACCCGGAAGTCGTGCAAGCCATGCTCGTCTCGGCGGACACGATGTACATCGCCGGCGTCGATGTCGGCACCACTAACATGATCGTCCAGGGCCGTAGCGGCTTGTGCAGCGTGCTCGATATCACGGTTTCGATGGACCCGAGTGCACTCCAGGCCACGCTCGCTGCGGTCATGCCCGAAGAGAAGGATATCCGCGTACTGGCCGCCGCCGATTCGCTGGTGCTGACCGGCACCGTATCCGACGCCTCGGCAGTCGCCCGCGCCGCCGAGCTGGCGACCGCGTATGTGCGTCGTCCGCTGCGTCCGCTGGGCGCGGTACCGAAAGATCTCACCCCGAGCGCAGGCAGCGCGGCGGCCAGCTCTTCCGGCCATGGCAACCTGCGCCTGGTGAATTTGCTCGCCGTGGCAGCGCCGCAGCAGGTGCAGCTGGAAGTAAAGGTGGCCGAAGTGTCGAAGAGCCTGCTCGAAAAGCTTGAAGCCGGTACGAACTGGACCTTCGGGTCCGGCAGCTGGGCCGCCACGCTGGCTGCAAATTTCTTGAGCGGCACCGCGAAGGGCACTCTATCGGCCCAGCGTCCAAACGGCAACCGCCTCGGCATCGATGCCCAGACCCAGGATAGCCTGGTCCGTGTGTTGGCCGAACCAAACGTCATGGCCATCAGTGGTCAGGAAGGCAGTTTTCTCGCGGGCGGCAAGTTCTATATTCCGGTAGCGCAGGACAACGACCGGGTCACGCTAGAAGAAAAGGAGTTCGGTGTCGGTCTGCGTTTTACCCCGACGGTGCTCGCCGGCGGCCGGATCAACTTGCGTGTCGCACCCGAAGTGTCCGAGCTCTCGCGCGAAGGTATCGGCATCAATGCCACCGGTATTGCCGGTGGTGCGATCTTGCCGGTCGTGACCACGCGCCGCGCCAGCACCACGGTGCAGCTCTACGACGGTCAAAGCTTCGCCATCGGTGGCCTGATCAAGAACAACCTGGTGACGAGCCTGAAAGGCCTCCCGGTGCTGGGCGAGGTCCCTGTATTGGGTGCGCTGTTTCGCAGTACCGACTTCCAGCAAGACCGGACCGAGCTGGTCTTCGTGATCACGGCGCGCCTCGTCAAGCCGCTGACGGCTACCGGCTATGCACTGCCGACCGATGGCGTGGATGCGCCTTCGCGCGCCGCCCTGATGCTTGGGGGACGTCTCGAAAGCGCGGCAAAGCTGCCGGCGCCAAGCGCACGTACAGGCCAGAGCGTCGATGGATTCGAACTCAAATAGGAGGCGGCAATGACAACCAGGACTATCGCAGCAATCGTAGCGCTACTGCTACTGCAAGGCTGCTCGAGCGCGCCAAGGTTCGAGAAGCATTTCGGTGCCTCGGTACGTGCCAATCTGGCGGCGCAGACTGTCGATCCACACGCTGCAGCAAACACCAATCCGGCCAGCGGCATTGATGGGCCAGCGGCGCTCGCCGCGCATGAGCGCTATCAGCAGTCCTTTGTCCAGCCTGACAGCGGGGCCAAGGCGCCGTTGCTCAATACACTCGGCAACGGCCAGTAATGACCAGTACCCGGACGCACTCCCTTCATCAATAACAACACCAGTTCCTCCACGAGGATTGTCATGAAAGCCCTTTTGATCAGCCGCGACAGCCTGCTGTTTGCCGAGCTCGCCTCCCAGGGCGCGGCACGCGTGCCGCCGCTGAACGTCGCCAACAGCCGTGTCTCGATGCGCGAGGCGCTCGATCGGCCGTTGGGGGAGGCGCCAGGCCTGGTGATCGTCGATGCACGGGACGGCGCCTCCGACGATCCCGACCTGCTGGAACGGATGGTGCGCCAATATCCGGAAGCCCAGTTCATGCTCTTGACCAGCGAGCATGAACCGGAATTCCTGATCCGCGCGATGCGCGCCGGCGTGCGCGAAGTACTGCAACTGCCGCTGGTGCATCGTGCCTTTCATGAAGCGATGGACCGCATCGCCACGGCCGCTGGCGTCGCCCAGCTGCGTGAAGGCAAGGTGCTCGCTTTCATCGCCTGCAAGGGCGGTAGCGGCGCCACCTTCATCTCGACCAATTTCGGCTATGCGCTGGCGACCCTTGCTGAAAAGAAGGTGCTGCTGATCGATCTGCACGGCCAGTTCGGCGACGCGGCCCTTTACGTGTCGGACCAGAAGCCGGCCATGACATTGTCCAATGTCTGCGAGCAGATCGCGCGCATCGACGGACCCTTCCTCGACTCCTGCCTGGTACACGTCACGCGCGGCTTCGGCGTGCTGGCGGCGGCCGACGACCCGTCGCAAGCGAAGGAAGTAAAACCGGAGCACATTGACGCCATCCTGCGCGTGGCGCGTCAGCAATATGATTACATCGTGCTCGATGTCGGACGCCAGATCGACGCCGTCTCGCTGCGTGCGCTCGACAGCACCGACACGATTTACCCGGTGCTGCAGCTGGCGCTGCCCGACATCCGCGATGCACGCCGCCTGCTCGACATCTTCCGTTCGCTCGGCTACCCGCTCGAGACGATCCGCCTGATCGTCAACCGCTACGAAAAGGGCGGCCGCCTGCGCCTGCCGGACCTGCACGCCGCGCTTGGCTGCGAGGTCATGCATACCGTGCCGAACGATTACGTCGCCGTCACCGATTCGGTCAATCAAGGCGTCCCGGTCCTCGAGCTGTCGCGCACGAGTGGAGCGTCGCGCAGTCTGGCCGACCTGGTGGAACTGGTTACCACACGACGCGCCCCGGAAACCCGTGGCTTGCTCGACCGCCTGTTCGGCCGTGGCGAAGCCGACTATTGATTTGCAAGGAGTAACCCATGTCGCTGCGCGAACGCCTTTCCCTCTCCGACGATGATCGCAAGCCCGGGGCACTGCCGGCCGAAGTCGGAAACGGGGCTTATCAGGAACTGAAAAAAATGATGCACCAGATGATCCTCGACCGGATCGATCTGGAGCGCCTGAAGCGCCTGACCGCCGAGCAGTTCAAGCATGAACTGGCGCTGCTCATTCAGCGCATTATCGAGGAAGAGCGCATCGTCCTGAACCAGCACGAGCGTCACAATCTCGTGCTCGACATCCAGCATGAGATGCTCGGCTTCGGCCCGCTCGAACCGCTGCTGAACGACCCGACCGTGTCCGATATTCTCGTCAACACGGCCAACCGCGTCTACGTCGAGCGTCACGGCAAGCTGGAAATGACCGACATTGCCTTCCACGACAACGCGCACCTGATGAAGATCATCGAGAAGATCGTCTCGCGCGTAGGCCGGCGCGTCGACGAGTCGAGCCCGATGGTCGACGCCCGCCTGCCGGACGGCTCGCGCGTGAACGCGATCATTCCGCCGCTGGCCATCGACGGGCCGATCCTGTCGATCCGGCGTTTCAGCGCCGCGCCCCTCACGGTACAAAACCTGCTCGAGTACAAGAGCGTGACGCCGCCGATGGTCAAGGTGCTGCAAGGTCTCGGTATCGCCAAGATTAATATCCTGATCTCGGGCGGTACTGGCAGCGGCAAGACGACGCTGCTCAACCTGCTGTCGGGTTTCATCCCCGCCAACGAGCGCATCGTCACCATCGAGGATGCGGCCGAGCTGCAACTGCGCCAGCCGCACGTGGTGCGCCTCGAAACGCGTCCGGCGAATATCGAGGGCAAGGGTGAGGTCACGCAACGCGCGTTGGTCAAGAACGCGCTGCGCATGCGGCCGGACCGCATCATCCTGGGTGAAGTGCGCGGCCCCGAGGCGCTCGACATGCTGCAGGCGATGAACACGGGCCACGAAGGTTCGCTTGCGACCATCCACTCGAACACCCCGCGCGATGCCTTGTCGCGCCTGGAAAACATGGTGGGCATGGCCGGGGTGAGCCTGACGCCGCGTGCGATCCGTCAGCAGATCTGCTCGGCGGTGACGGTGGTGGTGCAAGCCTCGCGCCTGATCGACGGCGGCCGCAAACTGGTCAGCATCCAGGAAATCACGGGCATGGAAGGCGACATCATCTCGATGCAGGAGATTTTCCATTTCGAGCAGACGGGGGTCGACCGCGACGGCAAGGTGCTCGGACATTTCTCCGCCACCGGCGTGCGTCCGCGCTTTGCCGATCGTCTCAAGATGTACGGCGTCGAGATGCCTGACAACACCTTCGACCCCGACCGCATTTTCCAATGAACCCGCAGGCCATGCCTGCAGTGGAGCCGCGCCATGGATCTGCTTTTCTACAGCTTCACCGTCTTCCTGTTTGCCGCTGTGATCCTGCTGATCGAGGGCGTCTATCTGTGGTGGTCGAGCACCCATGGCAAGGCTGCCCAGCGCATTGCGCGCCGGCTGCAGGTCATGTCGGGCGGAATCGGGCGCTCCGGCGAGCGCATTTCGATTCTCAAGCAGCGCCGTTTCAGCGCGCATGACGGTGTCGATCACCTGTTGCACCGGATATCCCCTCTGCAGCAGCTCGATGCCTTGCTGGTACAGGCCGGCAGCAAATTAACGGTCGAACGCTTCCTCGGCTGTTCGTTGGCGGCTTTCGTGTTCGCTCTCATGGCAAGCGCGCTCTTGCCGCTGCCATCGGCGCTGCGCATCGTGCTGGCGCTGCCGGTGCTTGGATTACCGTATTTTCTGATACGGCGCGCCCGCACACGGCGCCTGCACCGCATCGAGCACCAGTTGCCCGATGCCGCCGATTTCATCGCCCGCGCGCTGCGCGCCGGGCACTCGTTTACAAACGTGCTGCAGATCGTCGGCAACGAGTTGCCTGAGCCGCTGAGCAGCGAATTTCGTGTCGCGCGCGAGGAAATCAACTATGGCGTGCCGATGGGCGAAGCCCTGCACAACATGGCCGAGCGCATTCCGCTTACCGACCTACGCTACCTGATCATCGCCGTGCTGATCCAGCGCGAGTCGGGCGGTAATCTGGCCGAAATTCTCGGCAACATCGGCACCATCATTCGCAGCCGCCTGAAACTGGTAGCCCAGGTGCGCGTGCTGTCGGCCGAGGGTCGCATGTCGGCCTGGATTCTCAGCCTGCTGCCGTTTGTCGTGATGCTGGCGCTGACCGTGCTCAATCCGGAATACGTCAGTCTGCTATGGACCGACCCGACCGGTATCCGCCTGCTGTGGTACGCGGCCGGCATGATCTTGGTTGGCGTCGTCTGGCTGCGCAGGGTCATCCGAATCCGCATTTGAGGAGCTGCCGTGAATGCCGCACAATTATCCTTCTTGTTGATCGTCTTCGCCATCGTCTGCGCCCTGGCCTGGCTGGCGATGCTGTTATTCGCCCCGGGAGCGCTACGCACCCGGCTGCGCCGTTTCATCGGCAAGTCCGATACGACCCAGCTCGAGTCCGACGGCTGGGTGGAACGGGTTGCGAAAGTTACCCAGCCGCTGACCAAACTGTCGATCCCGGAAGAAGGCTGGGAAAAATCGGCACTGCGCACCCGCTTCATGAATGCGGGCTGGCGCAACCCGGCTGCGCCGACCTTGTTTTTCGCTGCCAAAACGGTATTGGCGCTGCTTGGCCCCGCCGTAATCGGTCTCTTGGTTGCGACGGCCGTCATCGTGCTGTCCGGTCTCCAGCTCTTGTTCCTGCTGCTGTTGACGGCGACGGTCGGCTACTACACGCCGAACGTCAGCCTGGGTCACATCGCACGGCGCCGCCAGCGTGAGATTTTCGAAACCCTGCCCGACGCGCTGGACCTGCTCACGGTCTGCGTCGAGGCCGGCCTCAGCCTGGAGCGCGCTTTCGTGAAAGTCGCGGGCGAGATCCATATCAAAAGCGTGACGCTGGCGCAGGAGTTGCAGTTGGTCTTGATGGAAATGCGCGCCGGCTTCAGCAAAGAGCGGGCCTTGCGTAATTTCGCGCTGCGCAGCGGCATCGACGACGTCGATACCCTGGTGGCGATGCTGATCCAGTCTGAGCGTTTCGGTACCAGCGTCGGCGATTCCTTACGCGTATATTCGGAAAACCTGCGCAACAAGCGGCGCCTGCTGGCAGAGGAATGCGCAGCCAAGATCGGCTTGAAACTGCTGTTTCCCCTCATCTGCTGCATTTTTCCGACGCTGCTGATGGTGCTGCTAGGGCCGGCAGGCATTCAGCTGGGCCGTACACTTTCCGCCGTCAATGGCGCGCCCTGACCCAAGGAGAATCCCATGCAAGCCCGCCGCATATTGAAGAAAATGTCGGTCCTGTGTGCCAGTGCCCTATTGCTCGCCTGCGCCGACGTCGCGCGCCAGCCCGTCGGCGCGCCTGTTGTCGAGGCCGAGCGCGCCTACGATCAGGGGCGCCAGCATCATTTGGCTGGCCGCTATGACGCAGCCATCGCGGCCTACCGGACCGTCCTGGCGGCCACGCCGCGCCATGTCGGCGCGCGCAACGCCCTGGCGGCCGCGTTTGCGCGCCAGGGCGATTTCGTCCACGCCATTCCCCTCTGGCGCGCCCTCACCGACGAGCTGGCACCCGGCGCAGGGCCTGGCGGTGCCTACCTGTTCGCGAACCTCGGCTACGCCTACTTGCTCAATGGCGATCTGAACAACGCCGTTACCGTATTGGAAAAGGCTTGTGTACTCGATCCGCTCGACCACCGCGCCTGGAATAATCTGGGCGAAAGCCTGCGCCGGCTTGGCCATGGCGAACGCGCGGCGTTGATGTTCCGCCAGGCCGAAGCATTGCGCAATCACGATTTCCGGGGTGACCATGCGGCCGCCGGCGGCACGGCGGTGGCCGCGATCGAAGCGGCGGTGGCGCGTCCGGAACGGCCCGATACCGGCTGGGCGGCGACCGAGATCCGCACCGCCGCCGATGGCACGCTCGAATTGCTGCGTCTGCCGGCAAAGCGCGCGGTGGCCCAGAGTGCCCCGCAGCCGCAGCCGACACCGCCCGCCCGGCGCGATCTCGTGTTGCTGGAAATTCGCAATGGCAATGGCGTCACCGGCCTGGCGCGCTCGCTGTCGCGCCAGGTCGTGGGCGAGGGCATGCAGCTGACGCGGCTGAGCAATGAAAAAGGCTTCCAGGTACGGCGCACCCGCATCGAGTACCATGCGGAGTTCCGCGCCGCAGCCGAACAGCTGGCAGCGCGCCTGGGCGAGCGCCGTAGCGGCCGCGTTGATCCGGTCCAGATCGTCCAGGTCGACAGTTGCAAGCCGAGCGACCTGCGTCTCGTGCTGGGCCAGGATCTGGCGCACGGGCAATTGGTGCTGCGCCCGGTACCGCAAGCTCATGCAGTCCTGGCAGCGGCCGAGATGCCCCCGAAGGCGCCGTGAGGGCGCTAGGGTGTGTCTGACTGAACGAAATTGAGTCCAGGAGGTCAGAAGGCGATGAGCCGAACTG
>NZ_JBHSMS010000024.1:0-8237 GCF_042656795.1 Massilia jejuensis
GCGCTGGCCTGGCGCATAGCTCCAGGCGCGGCGCGGCTTCTGGGTCGGATCGAGGAAGTCCATCAATCCCGTCACCTCGCCCGCCTTGCGGATCGGCGCGCTGGTGACCGAATAGGTGCGCCAGTACATCTGGTCGTCGCGACCATCGAGGTCGGCGTGGTAGTACGGCGTTTCCTCGAAAGTCTGCTGCTGCGAGGTCATGACGGCCTTGCCGCTCGAATCGACCACCCACGAGCGCGAGGAGCGCGTGGTGGTGTCGGCCTTGTAGCGCAGCTGCTGGTTCCACATCATTTCATTGCCGGTCTTCGCGATCGGGAACGGGATGCCGCCGCGGCAGGCCTGGTCGACGCCGAGACCGCCCTTGGTGGTCTTGCAGGTGGTGGCGTTGCGGACAGTCTTGGCCAGCACGTCGTCCGGCATGGCGCCCGTGCGGTGGCTCGGATACACATCCATGTAGAAGCCCGGGTTTTTCTTGAAGAGTTCCTTCTGGCCTTCCGAGAGTTTGTCGGCATGCTGCTGCCAGTTCTTGGCGTCGATGCGCATCAGTGGCGCCTCGTCCTTGAACGGATCGGCCCAGACGCCGCTGCCGGCCTTGAAGCCTGGCGGCGCCTTGGTCAGCCCGCCGGTGTAGGCGGGAATAGTGCCTTCCTTGTTGCCTGCCTTGGTCGCGCCGACCTGGGTCAGCGTGGACCCGAGCTGCTTGGCTTCGTCCGGCGTAACCTGGGCTTGGGCGCCGGCTGCAAGGCCTGCCAGCAGTGCCACGAGAATGCGATTCGTTTTCATGTCTTGTCTCCTGTTTGCGGCGCTTTAGAATGCCGTCTTGAAGGTAAAGGACAGCCAGCCGCGGTCGATGACGCCGACCGACGAATTGCTGTGGGCCGCGCCCCCGGTGATCCTGCCGTTCAGCTCGCGGACGGGCAGCGTGCGGTCGGCATACAGGAGCGAAAATTCATATTTCGATGCATAGGTGGCGGTGGCGCCGATCGACCAGCGCAATTCGCCTTCGGTACCGCCGCCCGAGGACGGGGCATTGCCCTTCAGGCCGTAGGTCGCACTGACCGGCAGGGACAAGTCCCACGAAGGTAGCACGTTCAGGTACTGCGGAGTAAAGCGCAATGCCATCAGCCACGCATCCCTGGTCGAGCAGCCGTCGTCCTTGTTGCCCGAGCCGGCCACGCCGGTGCGCGAATCGACGCAGCTGGACGCGCCGACCGAACGGTAGGAATTTGGATTGGTCGTGACCTTGTCGAGGCGGTTATAGGCCAGTTCGCCCACCAGCGTGCCGGTCGCCCAGAGCGGCGTCGCAGGCAGCATGAAGACGCCGTTGACGACGGCGTGCCAGGTGTCGCCACGCGCTCCGGTCGGCGTGACAATCGAGGAAGGCGTGTTCAGGGCGCCGTTCTTGCGGTAGGACAGCTCGGCGCCGACCGAGACCGACTTGATCACCCGGCTGAAGCTCAGGCTGTACTGGTCGATCTTGTCCGGATACAGGAAGCGCGCCTGGGTCGGCAACGGACCCTTGAAGTTCAGCAGCTGCACGCCCAGCTCCGGCGAATAATCGTCGAAGCGGCGGTAATAGGCCCCGAAGTTCGATTCGATCGACTCGGCGTTCAGGCGTGCGCCGATACCCCAGTTACCATGGTCGCCCGGCTTCTTCGCCTCGATCAGCTGCGCGGCCACCCCGGCAATCGGAAACACCAGGTTGTCCGACGAAGGCGCGGTGTCGGCGCCCATCAGGTAGGTGCCCGCGTGCGGGATGCGGGTCGGCTTCCATTCGTAATAATACTGGCCGACCAGGGTCAGCGCATCGGTGACCTGGGCACTGAGATACACCTGGCCGATCGGCAGGAACACCTCCTTGGTCTCGACACCCGGATTGATCGCCGCCTTGACGCCGTCGACCGGCGACTGGGCATAGGAGATCGCGTGGGCGCCCAGCAGCAGGCCTTCGCCCCAGACGTTGGTCTGGCGGCCGACCTTGATATTCACAGGCACCTTGCCCAGGTCGACGTTGGCCCAGACGAAGGCGTCGAGGATTTCGCCGGACGGGCCGTTCACGTAGCGCTGCACTTCATTGTTGTATTCGGCGTTGCGGTAGGCGGTCAGGAAACCGGCGGGCGAACGCACCGAGCGGTCGTCGTAGGCACGGTCGTACCAGGCCGCTCCCGACACGCGGGCGCCGAGCTTGTTGCGCCAGCTGACGTCGAATTCGGTCAGCAGGTCGAGACGGTTGGTCACCATGTCGTGCTTGTCGAATTTCGAGTCGCCCTCGTCGTAGATGTAGTTGCGCAGCAGGCGCGGGTCCTGCCCTTCCATCCGGAAGCCGCCGGTGTAGCGGACCGTGGTATCGAGCCGCATCTTGATGTCGGGGTTGTCGAGCACGATCTCGGTTGCCAGCGCCGGGAAGGCGCAGGCGAGCGCCGCTGCTGCCGCTGCTGGGATAGCGCGCAGCGCGAGGCTGGCGGGCGATGGAACACCGCGTGTTTGGTTCATGGGACCTGTCTCCTGTTTATCGGTTATGACCGCTTTTAGAAATCGTTCAGCACTGCTTGCAAGTCCTTCCAGTGAACCGTGCTGCTCGACTGTCTTCGGCCCAACGGATACGAGACTTTTACGACGCTTTGATTGTAGTACTAATTTCCGAAGAATTCTACTGTTTGACGAAGATTCTGTATTGAGAATTTTAGGTGCGCAGGCAAGCGGCTTGCGCACCAGCCGTCACGCGGCGTCGGCCGCCAGGTTGCGTGCCCGGACCATGTCGGTGAAATCGCGCTTGAGGGTTGGGTAATACGCGATCTGGCCCTGCAGCCCGCCGGCGATGTCGATCGAGGCCGCGCTGATGAAGGAGGCGTACTCGCTGGCCAGGAACAGCGCCATGCCGGCCACGTCTTCGGGTTTGCCGAAGCGCCCGAGCGGCACCACCTTGAGCACCATGGCATCGAATTCCTCGCGCGAGACGCCCGGCCCCACTTCGCGGTAATGGCGATCCCACTGGCCGGTGTCGATCCAGCCCATGTTCAGCGAGTTGACGAGGATGTTGTCCTTCGCCAGCGACATGCCGAGCGACTTCGACAGCGCCAGGCAGGCGGCGCGGTTGATCACCGAGGGGATGCCGTCGGGGGTGGGAAAAGCGCCGGCCAGGGCATTGATCTCGACAATGCGGCCCCAGCGCTGGCGCCGCATGTGCGGCACCACCGCCTGCACGAAGCGGAAATGCCCCATCTGCAGGATGTTGGCGTGCTCGAGGATCTGCTCGGGCGTGAGGGTGTCGAGGTTGCCCCCGCGCCCCTGTCCCGCGTTGTTAACCAGGACATCGACGCCGCCCCAGGCGTCGGCCACTTCGGCGACGAAGGCTTGCACGCCAGCGCTGTCGGTGACGTCGACTTCGCGCGCGATGATCCAGTGCGCGCCGCCAGCCAGTTCGCGCGCGGCGGACAGTTCGCGCGCGGCGCTCTGCAGTGCTTCGCCGCCGCGCGCACAGATGGCGACCCGCGCGCCCTCCGCCGCGAAAGCGCGCGCGATGGCCAGGCCAATGCCGCGCGAGGCGCCGGTGACGATCACCCGTTTGCCGCTCAGGTCGATGTGCATGCTTTGTCTCCTCCTGTATTAGTTAGGTACGGCTGCTGTGCGGCGGCCGGTTCTGTGCCGGTCCTGCCGCGCCTGCTTCACTACATGCGTTCGATGATGGTCGCCGTGCCCATGCCGCCGGCACAGCAGATCGCCTGCAGGCCATAGCGCGCACCGCGCCGTTCAAGTTCATGCAACAACGAGGTCATGATGCGTGCGCCGCTCGCGCCCAGCGGATGGCCGAGAGCGATCGCGCCGCCATTCACGTTGAGGCGTTCCTGCGGCACGCCCAGCTCCTTCGCCCACATCAGCGGTACCGAGGCGAAGGCCTCGTTCACCTCGAACAGGTCGATGTCGCCCGGCTCAAGGCCGCTCATTTCCAGCACCTTGCGCGTGGCCGCCACGGGGCCGGTCAGCATCAGGGTCGGGTCGGAACCGACCGTGGTGAAAGCGCGGATGCGCGCGCGGGGCGTGACGCCGAGACGGCTGACTGCCGCGCCCGACATCAGCAGCAGCACCGCGGCGCCATCCGAAATCTGCGACGAATTCCCCGCGCTGAGCTTGCCGTTTGGGCGAAAGCTGGTCTTCAAGGTCCCCAGCTTTTCCGCATTCGTGCCCGGACGGATGGTTTCGTCGACCGCCAGCAGCTCGGGCACCGGTTCCGCATAGCCGCGCTCCATCAGCGCGGCGACCGGCACCGCGGCGATTTCGCGACCGAACCAGCCGGCCTGGGAGGCGGCCGCCGCGCGCCGGTGGCTCTCGACCGCATAGGCGTCCAACTCAGCGCGGCTCAGTTCCCACTTGTCGGCCACGCGCTCGGCGGCCTCGCCCTGGCTGGTCAGCTCCCAGTGGTCGGAGGCCATCCAGCCGAAGGCTTCGCCATAAATCTCGCGGTTGCCGCCCATGCGCACGCGGCTCATGTTCTCGGCGCCGCCGGCCACGACCACCTGGGCGGCGCCGGACGCAATCATGCCGGCCGCCAGGTGTACCGCCACTTCGCCCGAGCCGCATTTGCGGTCGATCGCGAGACCTGGAATCGACGCCGGCCAGCCGGCGCCGAGCAAGGCGGTGCGCGCGATGTTCGCGGACTGCTCGCCCACTTGCGTGACGCAGCCGAAGATGACGTCATCCACCTCGGCCGGCTCGATGCCGGCGCGGCGCACGATCTCGCCCAGCAAGTGCGCGCCCAGATGGTCGGCGCGTACGCCGGCCAGGCTGCCCTTGTATTTGCCGATGGGCGTGCGCACCGCCTCGACAATGTAGATGTCGTTCATAGATTGCTCGCCTTCAGGCCGGAACCGGCCACGCGCTGGCCAGCCGCGTCGTACTGGTAGACGCCATGCCCGGTCTTGCGTCCGTGGCGGCCCGCCGCCACCATCTTGATGATCAGCGGACAAGGGCGGAATTTTTCGCCGAGCGTCGAATGCAGGTAGCGCAGCACCGACAGGCGCGTGTCCCAGCCGGTCAGGTCGCCCAGTTCGAGCGGCCCCATCGGGTGGTTGAAACCCATGCGCAGCGCGGTGTCGATATCCTCGGCGCTGGCGGTACCTTCCTGCAGCATCCACATCGCCTCGTTACCGAGCATGGCCGACATGCGGCTGGTGGTCAGGCCCGGGGATTCGTTGACCAGGATCGAGGTCTTGCCGATGGCCTCTACCCAGCTGCGGCTGCGCGCGACGGTGGCCTCGTCGGTGGCGATGCCGAGCACCAGTTCGACCAGCTTCATCTTATGCACCGGATTAAAGAAGTGCATGCCGATCAGGCGCTCCGAGTGCGGCACGGATGCCGCGATTTCGGTCACCGACAGCGCCGAGGTGTTGGTGGCGAGCAGCGCGCCTTCCGCCAGCAGCGGCGCGGCTTCGGCCAGGATCGCCTTTTTCAGCGCCAGGTTCTCGGACACGGTTTCGACCAGCAGGCTGGCGCCGGCCGCGCCTTCGGTCAGCACGGTATGCACGCTGAGCCGCGCCTTTGCCGCTTCGGCCGCTTCAAGCGCCAGCTTGCCGAGCCTGACGCCGCCGTCGAGAATGGCATGGATGCCATGCAGCGCCTTGTCCAGCGCCTGGCCATTGCTGTCGACCAGGCGGGTCGTAAAACCGCTGGCGGCAAAGGCGTGCGCAATGCCGGTGCCCATCAGGCCGGCGCCCACGACCACAACCACACCCGCTACTTCGTTCTTGTCGCTCATTGTTATAGTCTCCTCAAGCGCCGGGCTTCGGCCCGACTACGTTGCTGATGGTTCCGATGCCTTCGACAGTCGCCTCGACCAGGTCGCCCGGGTTCAGGTACAGGCCGGTGCCCTGGCCGACGCCCGCCGGAGAACCGGTGAACATGACGTCGCCGGCGGCAAAACTCGAACGCTGTTCGACGAAGCGCAGCAACTGGGCCACGTCCCAGGTCATTTCGGCCGTCGTGCTGTCCTGCCGGGTCTGGCCGTTGACCTTCAGGCTCAGGCGCAGCTGCGGGCTGCCGGCCGGGAATTCGTCGCGGGTGACGATCCAGGGGCCGACGCCGGTGCTGCGGTCCTGGCTCTTGGCCGCGAACAGGTCCATGCCGATGCCGGCCGGGCCGCTGCGCTGCAGGTCACGCGCCGACACGTCGTTGCCGACCGTGTAGCCGAGCACCGCCGCCAGCGGATTTTCGAGATCTACCGGGGCGTCGCCCAGCACCACTACCAGTTCGACTTCGTGGTCGAGTTCACTGGTCAGCGGCGGATAGCGGATCGGATCGTTGGCGCCGATCAGCGCGCCGTAGGCCTTCAGGAAAGCGATCGGCTGGGAAGGCGACTTCAGGCCGAAGTCGCCCGCCAGGTGCTTGGCGTAGTTGGCGCCGGCGACCACCACCCGGTTGACCGGTTCGACCGGCGCCAGCAGGCGTACGCCGGCCAGCTGGCGCGCCGCGCCTTGCAGCGGCAAGGCCGCCTGCCCTTCCTTGGGGCGGCCGGCCGCGATCGCACGCGTCAGCGCCGGTCCCCAGTCGGCAAAGACGCCGCCGATTTCGCGCAGCGTCCCGGCCTCGCTGTCGACCAGCGCCCAGAATGGCGTCCCGCCGTCGGTGCAGCGCGCGATCTTCATGCCGCGATCGCCGCCGGTTTCGCCACCTCGACCAGGGTCGCCGGGTCGATGCGCAGCAGTTCGCACGCGTTCTTCCAGCGAATCTTCTGCAGGTCCTCGTCCGACAGGCGCAGGCCGTCGGTCAGGTCATGGCGCACCGCGTCGCTGCCGCCGAAGTTCGAGCCGTAGACGACGCGGTCGGCGCCGATGACTTCGATCATGGCCTGGCGCATCGGCAGTTCGTGCAGTTCGACGTCGAAGGTGAAGTTCTTCATGTACTCGAGCACCGGCTTCTTGTTGTGCGAGACGTCCAGGTTCGGATTGGTCTGCGCCAGGCGGCCGAGCTGGTAGGGAACGAAGCCGCCGCCGTGCGTGATGTAGATCTTCAGGTTCGGGAAACGGTCGAGCACACCGCCGTTGATGATGTTCCAGAAGCACTTGGTCTCGTCGTAGTTCATGCCGACGATGGCGGTGGTCTCGTAGCGGTCGGTGTTGGCTTGTTCGCCCCAGGTCACCGACTGGTTATAGCCGTGCACGAACATCGGCAGGTCGACGTCGCACAGGGCTTCCCAGACCGGATCCATCTCGGGCGAATCGAATTCGAGGCCGCCGAAGTTGGCGCCGCCCGCCACCAGGCCCTTGGCGCCGAGGGTGGTGCAGGCGCGGCGGATTTCCTTCGCCGCCTCGGTCGGCACGTTGAGCGGCGCATGGGCCCAGGCCATCAGGCGGTTCGGTGCGGCAGCGCAGTACTCCGCCATCACGTCGTTGACCTTCTGCGCGAAGGGCACGCCGAACTCCGGCTCGGCCCAGTACATGTAGCAGTGCGAGGGCACCGACACCACTTGCGCGCTCTGTCCGGCGGCATCCATGCCGGCCAGCCGGGTCTTCGGATCGGCCCAGCGTTCCAGGTACTGGTTGATGTCGAGGTCCTTGCCCTCGGCCTTGGCCTTCTTCAGCGCGGCCTTGCGTTCCGGCGAACCGAGCGAGAGGATCCAGTGGCCGACGCGCAGCTTGATGTCGCCGTCCGGGCGTTTTTCGAAGAAGGGTCCCCAGTGCGGGTGCTGGTCGTAGTAGTCGGGATGCGGCGCGTGGGCGTGAAGGTCGATGAGCATGGGTGTCTCCCTGTGACGATTGGTTATCCCGACGCTGGGGCGCCATCGGCCGGACACATCGGACGGCCATACAGCCTGTCCACACGCTTCATGTCTCCATCCGGCGCACTCGGTCGGTGCTTTTACATCAGGACCCATCATGCCAAATATAGACAGATTTGGCAATTCTGTTTAACTTTTATTTTTGCGGCGGGTTTTCCAGCATGGCGCGCGCTTCGCAATCGACGATCGAGTACAGGAAGGTCACGATGCGCTGCACGCCGTCCTGCGGACGCTCATGCGGCACCACCAGCTCGCTCAGCACGCAGCGGATCATCAGCTCGCAGACCAGTTCGCGGTCGATGCGGATGCCAAGGCGCGCGTCCCAGGCGTCGAACACGCCGCGCATCAGCTCCTCGATGCGCACCAGGGATTCGTTGAACAGCCGCCCGAACAGGCGCAGTGTGTATTCGGGCGCCGCGCCCAGCAGCAGCCGCGCCTGCCCGTGCGCGGCGTAGTTGTCGAGGTA
>NZ_JBHSMS010000025.1:0-1532 GCF_042656795.1 Massilia jejuensis
GTCAGTTCGGCTCATCGCCTTCTGACCTCCTGGACTCAATTTCGTTCAGTCAGACACACCCTAGCCAGGGCGAGCCGTCCCACCGGAAAGGCGATCGGGGCCTCGACGCTGCGTTTCCAGCGCCAGGGCACGGCAACGGCGGCGATCAGGACGCTAGCGAGCGCCGTGCCGGTCGTGATCGGGATATCGAAGGTGGCACGCAGCCAGGCGCCGACGGTGAAACTGGCGCCCGCCGACAGCAGCAGGCAGCGAGCGGGCGCCAGGCCGAGCAAACGCGCATCGATCGATGGAGCTTACTCGTCCGCTGTCCTGCCGACACCAAGAACTTCGGACAGCCACTTGCCGACTGTGATGCCCCCGATCCGTTTCACCGGACAGCGAGATATGGCCACCGTCGCTGTCCCGGCGCTCGCTGATGAAGACGAGTTCCAAGGTCCGGCATTTCCCTCTGGAGCGCCGGCCGATCGGTGATGGGTCAGGAAAAAGAATGCCCCGCCAAAAACGTGATCGGGCGCGCGCGGATCCTGCACTTCCAGATACCGCATTACCGCGTCGGCAAAGCGCACATACTGGGCCCGATAAGGCGGCACGACCATGCTCATCGGAAGGCTGTCGGCCTAGCGTGCTTGCGGCACGCGCTTGCCCCTTTCGTTTCACCTTTTTGGCCATCCATCCCCCAGGAGAACTGTCAAAAAACTTTGGACATGTCGCAGGGAAATGTGTTGATGCTGCTCAAATTCCGCTTGGCAGCGTCAGAGTAAGGTCTCCGCTGACCTTTTCACTTGCGCTACGGCTATGCCGCGCAGTCATCGGAGACAATCAATGGGCGAAAGCCAGGAAATCGCGGCCGGCGCCGCGCGCTCGGCGTTCAGCGGCGCATCCCAGCACAAGCGCCTCATGCGGCTCGATTTTCCGTTCAAGGATGGGCCACCCGCGATCCTGCTGCCGAACAAGCTAGTCGCGCACGAGGAAGTCTCGCGCGGTTTCCGCTTCGAGCTCGAGGTGCTGTCGGACGACCCGCGCATTCCGCTGAAAACATTGATGGGCCGGATGGTGACCATCTCCCTGGTGCGGGAAGACGGATCGCTGCGTTACTTCAACGGCTACATCACGGAATGTCGTTTCGTGCGCTGCGATGGCGGCTTCGCCTTTTACCAGATGCTGCTCGAACCCTGGCTCGCGTTTGCGCGCCTGCGCAAGGACAACCGGTCGTTCCACAATAAGAACGTGCTCGAGATCACCGAGGAAACCCTGAAGCATTACCGCCAGGCCGACTGGCACATGGACAGGATCGACGAGTCGAAGCTAACGCTCGCCAACCAGTACGACGAGACCGACTACAACCACCTGCACCGGCGCTGGGAAGCGCTCGGCCTGCACTACTGGTACGAACACAGGGCCGACGGCCACAAGCTCATGATTTCGGATAACAGCTTCCTGGCCAAGCCGATCGACGAGCAAGCGTACTGGATCTCGTACCACGACCAGGGCGGCTCGCGCGAGGACGACGGCATCCACACATGGACGGCAAT
>NZ_JBHSMS010000026.1:0-38295 GCF_042656795.1 Massilia jejuensis
CTTCCAGCTCCTGAAACGGGAGCGAATCAGGCGCAAGACGTACGGCACACGGGAAGAAGCAAAGCGGGACGTATTCGATTACATCGAGATATTTTACAATCCAAAGCGCCGGCACAGCTTCAGCAATGACTTGTCGCCGGTCGAATATGAAAAGCAGTATTTCCAGCGGCTCGCGAGTGTCTAGAAAACTCGTGGCGATTCACCAGGTAATCGACAGGCTCGCCGGCCCAGCTCATGCGCCGCTTGGTGTTGAGGTGGAACTTGTACCCCTTGTGCGTCAAGATCAGCTTGCTCGACGGCTCCAGGCCTCGATAGCGGCCCGGATCGCCAGTCGTGCGCAAGTACCGCGCTATCCGGAAGTCCAGGTATCGATCTAGCGCCGAGATGGCCTTTGCGTGGCTCAGGTAGATGCAGCGCTGCCGGCAACCTTTCGTGATCGCGGCGCGAAGGCTAATTTCGTCGCGGAGAGCACCGGAGGGGAACAGCAAATCCTGCACTTCAATTTGCGCGATTTCGGTCACACGCATGCCGGCCGTTAGTCCGAGAAGAAGGACCAGGCAGTCGCGTTCTGGGTGCCTGCTGGTAGCGGCGGTGACGCGGAGAAGGTGACGTATTTGCCCCGGCTGGAGCGAAGTGGCTTGGGCCATGTGAACCTCTGAATAGGACGGATTGAAGACGGATTCAGAGGGAGTCGGGTATCGACTCTTTTTCCAGCATAGCATGGCCCAGCTCCAGTGGTTCTCGGAAAAGCCCCCATCCTTTTGCAACCACGCCCGGCCCAAGCTGGTGTAATCGGCGCATTCCAACGCAGCCCATCCCCCATGCTCACCACCGCTCCTGGCCTCCCCACCTACTCTTGCGCGCGCCCATGCCGCCGGGCCGCACGCCACTCCCAGGGGGCCGTATGAAACGTGATCTGGATCCAACCCTCGCCTGGCGCGCACATGCCGCTTCGGCTGTCGCTGACCTGGATAGCGCCTCGAACCTGTCGAAGCAGGCGACGCAGCACCGCACCAACATCATCAAGCTCATCGACGAGGTCGGCCGGCGCCACAGCCGCCACACGGTCTTCCGTGACTTCGTGACCATGAGCGCGGTGGCCTTGAGCAAGGCCGACCTGCGCCAGGCCGAGGCCCGCGAAGAGCTATACATGCAGACGGTGGCCAAGTACACCCGCGAGGAAGCGCGCCAGATCGCCCACATGTTCGCCGAGCTGCAGGAAGGTCTGCACGTGGCGCCGCGGGACATCTTGGGCGAGATCTTCATGCAGCTGGAGATCGGCAACAGCCGGATGGGCCAGTTCTTCACGCCGCACCACATCTGTGAGCTCATGGCCTCGCTCACCATCTCGGACGACATCGAGGCAAAGGTAGCCAAGCACGGCTTCGTTACCGTCCACGAGCCGGCGTCCGGCTCGGGCGCCACGGTCATTGCGATGATGCTGGCCATGCAGGATCGGGGCCTGAACTACCAGCGCCACGTCCACGTGACCGCGGTCGACCTGGACTCCACGGCCGTGATGATGGCCTACGTGCAGCTCTCCCTGATGCACGTGCCGGCCACCATCGTGCACGGCAACACGCTCACCCTGGAGAAGTATTCGCAGTGGTACACGCCAGCGCACATCCTGGGCGGCTGGAACTCGCGGCTGGCCCATGCACAGGCGCAGCGCGCGGCCGAGCGCATGCTCGTTGCCGAAGACGGCGATGCTCAAGCCGATGACACGAGCGAGCCTGAAGCGCCCCGCGCGGGCTGACCTCCCTGCGGGCGTGGTTGCAAGGACAGCGAATGCCCGCGCCGCCTACCATCGCCCCATCTGAAACCTGCCCGAGTCCACCATGAACGACCGCGTCTTCCCCGTCCAGCTGCTCACACGCCACTTTGGTGCAGAGATCCCGCCCGTTGCTGTGACACCCGAGATCAACGACCTTCTCGCAAGGAACTCCGTTTGCGCGGTAGGGGCAAGTGGCGGCAAGGACTCAGACGCCTGTGCGATCGCTGTGCACAAGCACCTGAACGCGATCGGCCACACCGGGCCGCGTATCCTGGTGCACTCTGACCTTGGGCGCATTGAGTGGGCCGAAAGCCTGCCACAGTGCGAGCGCCTGGCTGCGCACCTGGGCTGGGACCTGCTCGTCGTGCGGCGCCAGGCCGGCGACATGATGGATCGGTGGCATGGCCGCTGGCAGAACAACGTGGCTCGCTATATCGACCTCTCGTGCGTGAAGATGATCCTCCCGTGGAGCACGCCTTCGATGCGCTTCTGCACGAGCGAATTGAAGGCAGCTGTTATCTCCAGCGCCCTGAAAAAGCGGTACCCAGGCCAGCACATCGTCAACGTGGCCGGCATCCGCCGCGAGGAGAGCGAGAACCGGGCGAAGGCGCCGATCGCGAAGGAAGATCCACGCCTGAAGCGTAAAGGGCTGGAAGGCTACACCTGGAACGCGGTCATTGAGTTCAACCTCGACCAGGTGCTGGGCACGATCGCGTCGTCAGGGTTGAACCTGCACGAGGGCTACTCGAAGTACGGGATGTCGAGGATCTCGTGCGTGTACTGCATCATGTCGTCGGAAGCTGACCTGATGGCCTCGGCCGGCTGCGTGGACAACCACGAGGTCTACGTCGAGCTCGTCGAGCTCGAAATCGAGTCAACCTTCGGGTTCCAGGGCAACCGGTGGCTGGCCGACGTCGCCCCCCACCTGCTCACGCCCAACCAGCGCCTGGCCGTCGTCGACGCCAAGGAGCGCGCCCTGCTGCGCCAGGGCGCCGAAGCGAAGATCCCCAAGCACTTGCTCTACACGAAGGGCTGGCCAACCGCGGCGATCTCCAGCCAGGACGCAAACCTGCTTGCCGGCGTGCGCCGCGAGGTGGCTGACCTGCTGAACCTCAAAGTCGGATACGTGACTGGCGACGAGGTGGCGCATCGCTACAGCGAGCTGCTGCTGGAAAAGGCCCTCAAAGATGCTGCGAAGGCCGAAAAAAAAGGGCTACATGCAGTTCAGGAGGAGCTGGAAGATGAGGATGACGAGATGGCGAACGAAATAGTCTCGTGCCGCTGATCCACCATCGTTTGAAAGGCGTGCAAGCTGCGACGCCGTATTTACAGCAATACTCACCAATTGTAACCGAAGGATTGCATTGCAGGTAAGTGTGTGCCTACATAGAGACAACTAGCGCATTGATTCGAGTTCACAGAAAGCCTATTAGTTGATGGAAATCTACATATCTCGTAAAGTCACGTTTTGCCCAGCGGCAATATTTTTAAGGACGACTGAAGGTGGCTCGTCTGGCCAGGAATCAAAGGAAACGGGATTAGAAATGAGCAGTCAGATCGACCTTGGAATGCAGCAAGCACGCAGCACGAACCTCTTTGAACTCGCTCCCTGTGTGGACGCGCTGCTGGCTTCGGCGCGGCAGGACGAAGCATTGATGGACGCCCTGGCGGCGGCCGATAACATGGCCATGTGCAGCCTTCTGCAGTCGGAATGGACGAGCATTCTGGCGGTGGATCCAGAATTCGCGGCACGCGTGGAAGACGCCGATCCGCACGTTTGCGATCTCGACACGCTGGCAGAGCTGATCGCCCTGGCGCCGACAAGCGCGATTCGCCAGGTGCTCCGCGAGACGGCATACTGCCGCGAACAAATGGCGACCGCACTGGGCCTCGATTACGCCCCGGCTGCCGACCGTGCAGAGATGGTGCTCACCGGTGCGAACGCCGAGTGGGAAATCCTGCTGGGCGCCCATCCCGAGTTTTCGGCCTGGCTGAACATGTCCGACCGCTTCACCTGCTCCCGCGCGACGTTGATCGATGCGATGCTTTTCGCACCGACATCGACGATCCGCCACGTGATGCGCGAAACCTTCTGCTTCCGCGAGATCGCGGCAATGACCACCTCCCAGGAGCACAAGTAACTGTTTGCCGGCCGGGCGCTCGCGTTCGACCAACATTTCTACCGCGGAGCCTCCGGCGCTTCGTCTTCCTGGATTTCACTAACCGGCTGCTCTCCTTCGAGTGGCCCAGTCGAACCCGGCAGCTCAATGAAGTAGCTGGAGTATTCCCTCTCCGTCTTGTGATAGCTCTCGGCCCATGACCCTATGTCCTCAAGATTAAGGTCGTACGGAATTTGAGCTAAGGCTTTCAATATCTCTTCTTTACCGAACTGCGCCTCCTTATCACGCTCCAATCGGCTAATAAGGTAATCCAGTGTTCGTGTAATTTCATTCTCGTTCGGGCGGCGTCCGCAGAAAAAATGGGTCAGTAACGAGGCTGCAAGAAGTTTTGGCCCTGTACCCGGATACCCCCATTCAAAGGTTCCTGGCGACGGAACCACATCCTTCCGCATTTCCAACGGATGCCCTAGCTGGCCGTATCCCCCCTCGAATATAGCTATACACGCCCCATGAACCTTCAACAGCCGATATTGCGGCTCTAAACAATGCGGGGCTCGTACCGTAGAGTAGAGATCGGCTGCCGTCTTCCAACCCCAAGCCATAGACTGTGCCGTTGACTGCGCGATGGCATCGTTCACCTTTTCCCGCACCCTCTTCGGGCTGAGCTTGCGAAAATCGGCGTATGTCCGACCGTCGGCAAGGCTAAAGAAGTAGTAGTCCGTCCTTTCTTCCCACTTGTCAATGATTTCACTTGCATCAAATAGATAGTGAACAGCCTCTTCTTCATCATCATGTGTATGAAGGAAAGCTAGAAACGCTCGACGCGGGGATGTGCCGTCCTCATTAAATAAGTAGTGCCTAGCAATTTTTACCTGGTTCTTACCTTCAAAATACTTAGCTTGCACAGTCGCGAATTGCAGGGGCGTTGCCCGGTCGGCCTGAATATCCTCCTGCGTTTCATATTTTCGCTGAACCATTAAGTCAGCCGCATCCGCATCGACTGGACGAAGTATCGTCCAGAAGTCTTTCGACAATATAACGTCGGACAGTTTCTGTCCCAGCTGACCGTTCTCCTGCTTTGCAAAATCCCGCATAGCTCTCCAAATAGAATTTAAAGTTCGATACTGATTGCGATGAACAAAGGGCGCCCTACATCCTTGGAGGCTCCGCCTCCTCTTGCTCACTGGCATCTTCTAGATCCGGCCCGACCGGTGGCCATATCCCGTCCCTCTTCCTTTTCTCAAACCACTGGTACATCCCAGTGTCGTCCAGCGCATACTCGCCCTTTGCCGACTTCCACATGAGGGACGGCGTCTGCTGGCGCAGGGAGGCGATCGCTGCCTGGGCCTTCTGCGCGGTGATCTTCGTGCCGGTCTTCTCGCGGTAGAAGGTGAGTGCCTCCGCGTCATACGGCCGGAACCTGTCCTTCTGCTCGAACATGCGCCAGAGCACCGCTTGCTCGATCGGCCGTAGCACCAGGTAGGCCGACTCCATCGCACGCTCGTCGTTGGCGCGCTCCGATTCGGCCAGCTCCAGAACGTCTCGCTCGAAGCCCTGCGCCGGGGAGTTCAGTGGATTCAGCACCTTGCCCAGGACGCGCAGGAACGGCTGTGGCCGGTGCGCCAGGCGCTGGAAGGCATCCCAGAGCGTGTCGACGTCGATCGGCATGATGTGCGGGTAACTGCGCCCGACCAGGCTGGCGATGTGGACAATGAAGTCGCGGTCGAGCTCGGGCATGCGTGAGATGGCCGAGCCGAAGAACGGAGCGGCGTTGCTGTTCACCAGGCGCAGGAGCTTGTCGCGGTCGGAGCCCGACATGACAAGCAGCAGGCGCGTGTTACCGGGGCGGTTCAGCTGGTCGCGCGCCGACTTCAGGGCCGTCATGGCGGTCTCGCCCTCCTCGCTGGTGAGGGAGTGCTGGGCTTCGTCGATGATCAGCGCCACCGGCTTGCCCGACATCTCGCACAGCGCGCGCAGCGCATCGGTGAGCGTCGCGCCGTCGATCTTCTTCGTGTCGATCTTCATCCAGCCGGCAATATTGAGCTCGTCCACGCCAGCGGCCTTGGCCGTCTTTGCCACGATCCCAAGGTGCTTTTGCAGCTCGGCGGCCACTGCATCGGCGATCAGGGCGCCAGGATTACGGCTCTTGTCGCTCCACAGGTCGACATAGACAACGACCCGACCAGTGCGATCCAGGGCCGGCCGAAGCTCGTTCTGGAGGAAGGTGGACTTGCCCGTGCGCCGCGGGGCTGCCAGGAAGAGTCCGTTCGAGGCGTCGCTGAACGGGTTTCTCCCTGTCAGGTCTGCAACCAGCTGATCGGCCAGGAGCGGTCGAGAGTAGTAGAAGACGTCCATGCTTTATTTCGCTTTATTCAGGATTTAATAAAATTATTGTACACCCAATAAAGCAAAATAAAAGCAACCAGCGTGGCCGGGCTTGCGGAGCAATTCCTCCTGGCTCTTAGCAGGGCGTGGTTGCACTGCAGAGCCTGCTGCTGCGCGCTACTGTAGCGCACCACAACCCCACGACTCCTGCCATGACGACCACTTCCAACGAAACAGCCGCTGCCGGCGCCAACCCCTCGGTATCGCGCTTCTCGGTCGAGCTTATCATCCGGGCCTTCCGGGTCACGGCCACGAACCGCCTGATCGCGAGCAGCTACGCCGCCTCCGACGCGCGCGAGTTCCTGGCGAGCTGGAATTACACGGTCGGCCGCGTTTGCCCGGCGGCAGCGGACGAGCTCACCCTGACGGCGACGACGCTGCCGATCGCCATTCACGTCCAGAAAGACCCGGTGCCCGACGGCGGCCGCGATCGTCTGTACACCTGCGACGCGTCGTACACCGTCGTCGTCGACGCCACTGATCGCTACCCGGCTGGCGAAGCCGCGCTGCGCCTGGTGTCGGAACCATCCAGAATTCCGGCACAGCTCGCGAGCTACCGCGACCAGGCTTTCTGGGCCAAGCTCATGCCGGTCGCACGCCCGACATTCGAGCGAATGGCCGAGGTGCTGCGCCGACGCGGCTTCGATGCGAAGGTGCGCGCCAGCAGCGCCAGCGACGCCCAGGCCTTCCTCGCGATCGACGTCGAGGCTGACGGCGAGCAGATTGGTACGCTGGCGCTGGTCAAGCACGTGGCCGGGCCCACTGACGCCGAGCGCCCAGCCTTGAGCCCGTGCCTGCATTTTGTCGGGGCACATGACGTCGAGGCCAGCTCGACCCCTGGCGACCATCCGGACGTCTGGCTGAACGACGCACAGGTCTCGGCCGGCGACATCGCCTGCCTGGACATCGATGCCTTCGACTCGTTCTTCGACCTGGTACTCGACCAGCGCGACGAGGCCCGCGCTACCGCGGCGCCGGCGGCCTACGCTTGAGCAACCCGAGGCGTGGTTGCACAGTTAAGCGGCCGCGCCTCCGATACCATCTTTGCACCGATTACAGGCATTGCGCCATCCAGAAGCTGAAGGAACCGAACCGATGAATCCACTTGAGAGCCAGGCACAACGTGCCGATTCCGCCGCCATTGCCGCGATCCTGAACGACACTCGCGACGAGCCGCTGCGCAACAAGGCAACCCGAATTGCCCTGCACGTGCTCGCCCTGGTGCCGGGCATGGCCAACCAGCGCAGCGACATCATGATGACCTCGCTCGCACGTTACGCCGGCAAGAGCTATGTCGCCTGCAGCAACCACGATCGCACAGTCCTGTTCATGGGCAAGCACGCCTTCGTTCTCAGCCGTGACGATGGCGGCGTGCCCTGGGTGAACAGCGAGCGCATGTACGTCCCGGACATGAGCTACTTCAAAGGCCGGGTGCGGCTCGACGACGGTCTGTCGGAGCAGCTGCTGGAATACGTCGAGTTGCTGATGGAAGCCGAGCGCCGGGCCGTCGAGGTGGCGCTGGAATACGCGGCCGAAGAAGAGCCATGCCATGCACCGGCACCGTGAGACAGCGAGATACCGATGACCGACGGCACTGATTTCTTCGTCCAGACCCTGATCACCCGCGTGGCGAACGACTGCAGCTCGGCGCGCGCGCGCATCCGCGTTGCCACGGACATGCGGCACGTGAAGCATGCTTCCGACGTTCACACCAACCCCATGATCCGGGCACTGCCCCAGGTACGGCAGGATGTGCGCAGTGTGCACGACGCCGCCGAGAAGCGCATGGATGCCCTACTCGACCAGCAGCTGCAGAAAATGGCCGCCTGCGCCACCGGCGACGAGATCCGCGCCGAGCATGCGCGCCTGCTCCGCAACGACTGGTGCTTCCTACGCGGCGACTTCTCGCGGATCTACCAACGAGCCGATCGCGAGTACCTCCGCCTCCTGCACCGGGCCGAGCGGCAGCCGGCGCCAGCTGCTCCCCTGGAAGACCAGGAGCCGGCCGCAGACGACGAGGAAGGCTTGGCGCCGGCGCCCTGACCGACCTGGTGGGCTTGCAACCACGTATCGCCAAGCCCACTACCATCGCTCCACGTACTCACCCTGGAGCAGTCATGAAACCCTTCCACTTCAATATCCGCGCCAACGGCATCTACGCCGATGGCTTTGTCGACCGCGACGGCGTGCAGGTGGGCGACACCTTCGTCTACGAGCTGCGCGCCAAGATGGTCGGCGCCGCCGGCCGCAACTGGTCGAAATCCCAGAATGCAGAACTGGCCGCAAGCCTTTCGAGCGCGGAGATGGACGCCATCATGTCGCCGGTCGACCATCCGCACGTGCAGGTTGAATACGACACCAACTTCTACGGCGGCAACTACGCTGGCCAGGGCGAGCGCGTGTACGTGCCGGAGGCCTTGATCGACCTGGTCGGCGGCGATGTCGCGGTCGCCTTCGCCAAGCTGGCCCGCGTCGACGCCGTCCACATGGTCGGCTATACCGGCGACGAGCGCTTCGACGCCGACGGCGAGCCGCTCGAAGAATTCGCCCTGGAAGCGGAGCGCTGCGCGTAACGCGCGGCCATCGCCTGTCCCTACCCATCCTAATCGGAATCCCTATGTACTCGATCCATCAATTGAGCCATACCCAAATTTGCGTCATGAAAGTCGGCGTCGAAGACACCTTGCCCGAGGCGGTACGCTTTGCGAGGCAATACCACGGCCTGAAAAAGCCTGACGTCACGCTCACGATCGAGATCGAGGGCACCGGGGTGCCGGTGTTCTCGTTCTCCAATCGGCGCATCATGGGCGACTTCACAAAACAACGCTGGGATGGCCCCAAAGGGAATGACGCGATCGAGTGCGGCGAGGATCGCTTCGACGCTACCCTCTATATCCTGTCGATGCCTTACGAGCAGGTCATCGCCATCAAGGATGACCACGACTCGTCCGATCAGATCGGCCAAGCCCATGTGAACTGGGCCGGGCCGCACCGCGTCGAGATCGTCGACTCGATGTGCGACTTCTTCGGCGTCTCCAAGCTGGCGGAAATCAGTCGCGAGCATTTCACCTTTGTGGTCGGCTGCCGCCAGCAGGAGATCGCCGACCACCGGCGCGCCGAGCAGCTGCGCCAGCAACCCCCGAAGCGAATCCAGACGCCCGAGGAAGCAGCTCGCGATCTCGTCGCCGCCCTGGCGAACTTGTCCGCAGCTGATCCGGCGCTGGCCCAGGCCCAGTTAAACGCCGCGATCGCGCGGAGCCGCCAGATTATCGGCACCGCGGCCGAGCATGGCTGGGATGTCGCGGCGGTCGCTGCCCAGGACGCCGACGACGCCGCAGACGAAATGTCCTCGCCGGGCACCCGCCACTGAACGTGAACGGTCGGGGGTGCAACCACGTATGCGCACCCCCGATAAAGTGGCACCGTTCGATTACTGACGAGGCCACACATGCTTTCCACCTGCCCTTTTGACCCAGCCGCCTCCGCGCGCCGGCGCGAAACCGAGCCTTCCTGGCGCCGCTTTCCTTCCCTCTGGGAAACCCTCCCGGCGAAAAAGGCGGGCTTCCTCGACGGCTTGGTGCAGATGCACACAGGGCAATCCCAACCGGTTACCACCGCCATCGCTTCCGCCGCCCTGGATAAGTTCTTCGCCGAGCGAGCCCCTCATAGCCTCTACCCGTACGTGTGGGTGCGCAACGCCCTGAACCCTGTGCCAGACGCCCGTGGCATGCACTCCTGGGTGCATGAAGTGCTCGTTAGCTACGAGGCCTCCGATATGCCCGACGACGCCCCGATCCGCTTTGCGAACGGCGTGCTGGAGACCATGAACATGAAGACGCTCAAGTTCGGCTCGACCACCCGCTTCGGCGGCGGCGCGCGCGACCTGGTGGCGCAACACTGCGCGTACGTCCACATCGGCCCGGCCGCGCGCCTGGAAGCGGATGGCGCGCCGGACGAAGACGAACACGATACCGAATTAGCCTCTGGCCCAACCCCCTGAATGGACAAGAACATGACCGATACCAACCAATCCTGGCACTTCCATGCTCCCTCGCGCATGGTGCTGGGCGAAACCGAGAGCGACGTGATCTGCTTCCTGGCACCTCGCCAGGATCAAGCTGTCGGCCAGCTGCTGGCCTCAGCGCCGATGCTCGCCGCAATCGCCCACGACCTGCGCGGCCAGCTCAGTGAATCCCTAGTTGCTTGGAAAGGCGAGGAAGACTCCGTACAAGAGGAACACGCGGAACTGATCGCCGAGCTGCAGGCGGCGGACAAGCGGGCCGATGAAGTCCTGGGCGCACCTGGCGCGGCACTTTCTGCGGACACCCTGCGCGCCCTGGCAACCGCCCTGCTGGAGAGCGCCCACCAGATCGACGGGCGCCAGCCGTATGTGGTGAACCATGCGCACCGGCACGGCGACACGATGTACACGCTCTGGTCGGCCACGCCCCCGAGCGAGGAGCAGATGGCCAGCTTGCTTGAGGAAGAATTCGAGGAAGACCGCGGCGAGACCCTGGAATATCACGCCATGCAGATCCGCGAGATGACCGGCGTACGCGACATCCCTCCTGTGACCACCCCTGATGAAGAAGAGGAAGAAGATCTCGGCTACGGCCCGGCTTCGATGTGACTAGGATGCACGCACCAGCAATCAACGCAAAGAGCCCGGCCGCGCACAATAGCGAGGCCGAGCAGCTCTATACCTACTTGACAGGCCTGGCCAGCCTGGCAGCCTTCCCGGTTGCGAAGCTGCCGAGCGACATGCCGTATTCCTGGGCGCAGCTACACGAGCGGCCCAGGAGCGCATCGGCGAGCTGCTACCCCGTTACTGCGGTTTTGGCCTGGGAGAGGTGGTCGACGTGGCCGACAAGCCCGCTGGCGTGGGCGCAGCTCGCGTCGAGAGCGTCTTCATCAACGAGGCAGGCTCCGCCTCGATTCTGCTGCGTGCGGTCGACGCCGATGGAACCGACCTCGATCAGCAGCTGCAGTTCCCGCTGTTCTACGCCCGGTGCGCCATGGCGCCGAGCGACTTGGCGCAGGCTGATGCAGAGGATCCACCGTCAGCGCCAGCGCCATAACGCTCCGGCGCGCTCCTTCCCTTCAAACCCACTGCTGGATGACGCGCACGCGCTCCAGCAGTGTCTCTTCCGGCACCACGCCCTCGCCCAGCCGCGGCGACTGCAGCATCGCTTCCAGCATCGCCCCGCCCAGCTTGGCCAGGCCCGCGTCGCCGTTCGCGAAGGTTTCCGGCCCCATCATCGCAGCGAACTTCTCTTCCGGCGCCAGGGTCTGCGCAAGCGTCATTGCGATCACCAGGCCCTGGGTGAGATCCACCGCCTTGAGCTGGAAGCCGGGCTCGCCGCGAAGACGGTCGTCGAGTCGCTCGTCGCCGAGGGAAGCGGCAGTTTCACGGATCATTGCCTCGACGTGGCGGTGAGGAATCCTCATATCCGCAATCGCGGCATTCAGTGTCGTGTTTTGCATGGTTGCACCTAAAAAAATGGCGGCGTCTCAAATGCGACGTCGCCGGGGAGTGGCGCCAGCTGGCGCCGGTTAAGGATTGCGATCAGCGGTTGCCGTAGCTCTCGCCGCGCACGGAATCATTCTCGGCATATTCGTCCACAATCCGGGCGCCGCGCGTGACGCGCACCACGTCGCCACGACGCATGTCGTTGGCAGTTACGCGTGCCTGCGCCATTTTGTGCGACGCCGCGAAATAGTGAACATCGTAGCCGCGCGAACCCATGTGCTCCACTGCGCTGACGAACGTGCTGCGCGCCGACTCGAACTCGGTCTGTGCCTGGCGCTGCTGGGCGCGGGTGGCGGCCTGGCGCTGGACGACGCCGCGGGCACCAGGTTCGAGCACCGCATCGTCATTTGCCTGCTCGGCCGCGAAGATGGCACGTGCGTAACCGTCGCGGGCAGCCAGGAACATGCCTTCCATGGCCACCAGCTTCGACATGCGCTCGTCCGACAACTGGGTCGTACCGCTCGGCAGCTGCATCTGGCGCTCGACAACGCGCGACTGGATCATGCGCGGCTCCGCACCTGAAACCCGCGTGTTGCTCCAGCCCGGCGAGATCACCGGGCCGATCGAGCTGCCGCTGGAGACGAAAGTGCGGCCGCGCTGCGTCGGCGCCGAATCCTGCTGGAGGGCCTCGGCCGCCCAGACACCTGCGGCCACGCCGGCTGCCGTTGCCGCCTTCTTGCCGCTGCCGCCGCCGATCTGGCTGCCGATCGCGCCGCCAACGACGCCGCCGAAGACGTCTGCGGCCGTGCGCATCACCTGGTTGTTCTGCGCCTGGGCTGGCGCCGGTGCTGCGGTCATGCTGATCGCCAAGCCGGCGATGACGGCCGTAGCGGCAGCGGACATGCGTTTTGCGAGACCGTCGTGGCGCGATGCCTGGATGGCAGTGGCCGACATGGCGGATGCGAAAGCACTGGCGAAAGCACGGGATGGCTGACTGGACATTACCTGTTCCTCATGTTGTGGTTTTGACGCCCCGATCCTACGCGCGAGCGCCGCGCGTGGTTGCAACACCACCCGGCTCTCTCAAACCGGCGTGGTTGCAACAATAATACCTACAGGCAATTTTTGTTCTGTATTATAGTCATTCCATCGAACTCATAGCGAAGGAACCTGACAAATGTTTTTCCGTAACGCCCAGATTTACCGCCTCCCCGCCGGCTACGATATGACGGCCGAGCGCCTGATCGAGCTGCTGACTCCGCAAACCTTCCGCCCAGCCACCAGCGCCGAACTGACGACCTCGGGCTGGACGCCGCCCACCAAGGACGGCGCCCTGGTTCACACCGTCAACAAGCAGCTGCTGATCGCCCTGCAGACCGAAAAGAAGCTGCTGCCAACGTCGGTCATCAACCAGGTAGCCAAAGCGAAGGCGAGCGAGATCGAGGATACCCAGGGCTTCCCGGTCGGGCGCAAGGCGATGAAAGAACTGAAGGAGCGCGTCGCCGATGAGCTGCTGCCACGTGCGTTCGGCATCAACACGGTCGCGCACACCTGGATCGACCCGGTGAACGGCTGGCTGGTCGTCGATGCCGCAAGCCCGTCGAAAGCCGACGACGTCGTCAAGATGCTGCTCAAGGCGATCGACCGGATGCCTCTGGAGAGCCTGCGCGTGCAGCGCTCGCCGGTCGCCGTGATGACCGGTTGGCTGGAAGCGGACGAAGCTCCCCACGGCTTCACGATCGACCAGGACACCGAGCTGCGCGCCACTGGCGAAAGCCGCGCCGCCGTGCGCTATGTGAAACACTCGCTCGATCCAGAAGACATCCGCCGCCATATTGCAGCGGGCAAGCAGTGCACCCGCCTGGCGATGACGTGGAAGGACAAGATCAGCTTCGTCCTGACCGAGACGCTGGCCATCAAGTCGATCAAGCCCCTGGACGTAATCCGTGAAGGCGGGAGCGCCGCGCGCGACGACCTCGAACGCTTCGACAGCGACATGATGCTGATGACGGCCGAGCTGGGCCTGCTGCTGGCTGACTTGGTGGAGGAACTGGGCGGGGAAGCGAAGGCATGACCAAGAGGCCGAGCTTCCAGTACCCGGCCGCCGAGCTCGTCACCCGCGCCGCCGTCGATCGCGCCTTGAAATACTTCCAAGGTATCCGGACGCCATCGAACAGGGCCGAGATTCAGCGCAAGGTGAACGCCATGATCGACGTCGGCGGCCTGATGCTGTTTCGGCACCGGGAGAGCCTGCTGCTGGCGGCTCTCAACGACGAGCAGCGCGCTGTTCTGGCCGAGTACCAGGCGGTTGCATCGGCACCGCAGGCAGCCAACGACACCCCATCACCACATGAAGCCGACCTCGACGCTAACCCCATCGAAAGCCCGGCGTTCCACTAACCAGCCTGGGGCAGTCGTGACGTATCATGCGACTGCCCTTCCCACCGCACTACCGGACTATCCCAACATGAAACTTGCCAGCGCCATCTTCCTGACCGCCCTGCTCGCAGCAGCCAATGCCTCCGCACGGGTCGACGCCGTCTATATCGATAAGGGGCTGCTTGGCCCCCGCCTGCCAGAGGCCGGGCCTCTCGCGGAACCGTTCCTGGAGCACAAGCTGGCCGCCCACCTGACCGAGGCGCTGCGCGCGCGCCGCATCAAGGTGCTGGAAAGCTCCAACGATCCCGCGCCGAACCTCTTCGGCCTGGGCACCCTATACGTCTCGCTGTCATACACGCGGATCCCGGACGGCACGACCAAGCCCGAGCGGTACCGCGGCTATTCCCTCTACGTTTCCCAACGCGACCCCGCTTTTGAGCGAAGCCTGGGCTGCTCGTGGCAGGTTGGGCACGCGCTTTCAAAGGCCGGGGAGAAGCCCTGGTCGAATCGCACCGGAAATGCACCGCCCCTGCTCGACCCAGCCGGTGTACGGGGCAATGACTCCATGACGGCGCCAAAGTTCGTGAAGGGGCCTTCTGTCTTTCTGGAAGCTGGCGTGATGGTCAGCGAGGAAGAAGTCGCACGCTTGGCCGAGCCGGCGACGCTCCAGAAGATGGCAGACGCGATCGCCGAGGGAATTGACAACTGCACGCTTTGATCGGCGTTCCTCCGGATATACGACGACGACCGCGCGCACTGATCCACCGTTTTGCAATTTTTTTAAACTGTCCCGCCATGAGCCAAATCGAACTAGCTGTCACCCTTTCCCGCCGACTCGAATCACTGCTGGAACAACAGCATCATGCCTCTGGCAAAGGCCTGCACGAAAAAGTCTCCAGCGTCGAGGCCAAGCTGCCCGCCGAATTGGTCAAAACGCTGCGCTATATCGCGACGATGCGAAACTCCGTTGTTCACGAAGAGGGCTTCGTTATCGACGATCCAGCGAGGTTCTCAGCACAAGGTGATGCCGCGCTCAGACAGCTCGGCGGCGCGCCAATGTCGAGCGCGATGAACGGCCGAGCCGCTGGCCCATCTCCCTGGACGTTCATGGACTGGGTAAAGATGGCGATCTTGATGGCATGCACTGCGGCTGGCACGACGGTTGGCGTCATGATTATCGGCGGCTTTATGGGTGCCGGCATCGGCTGTTTCCTTGGGTTCGCCCTCGGCGGACACATGGTCGGCGACAAATAACGCAGGCCTTTTTCTAGTTATCGAGGGACGCGTCAGCGCGAACGTGATCACTTACGCCCGCTGACTGGACCAGGCGAAGACCGGCGCCACATCCTCATTGTCGTAGAGCGGCTCCCACCAAGCCTGGAACTCCGGGAAATCATCTGTGCCATGCTGCAGCACCAGGTCGGCCCACTTCCGAGGCAGCAGCGCGTGCGGCGCGAGCAGGTCGACCACCACGGGCACGCCGAGTGCCAGCGGCTGCTCCACCAAAACTCCCTCACGCGTCAGCAACAGGACAGGCGCCTCCTCCTGGCTGATGAAGTGCGGGGTGATCACCTGCATCCGATTGGCCTCCTCGTAGGCGCCGTGATCGGTGTGCATCGACAGCCAGGCCGACGCGAGCAGACCCTCGGCCGCACCTACCCTGCACGGATAGACCGGCGTTTCGTTCGCGAACTCAAGCGGCTGCCAGGCGCCGTCGACGTATGCATCGATCGGCATTCTTGCGGATGACTGGGATCGCATCATGGCCACGTTTTCACGATATTCAGGCTACCACCGTCGACAAAGGAGAGGATCGCGTACGCTCCCTTCTCCTCGATCAGCGCCACCCGCGCCATATTCACCAGGGCCGAGCCACCATTGCTTGCAGATGCAGTGTTGTAGACCTGCGCCGAAGTCAGCTGATTGAACATCCGTGCCAGCGTTGCCAGGTCATCTGTCGGCGCCAGAACCGAGCCGCCGGCGAGATCAGCCGCCATCGTGAGCAAGCACGCGCCAACGCGATCCGGCCCAGATGGGACGATATAGTTGATGTGCTCTGGATTGACGCGAGCATTGTGGATGGTACGGTCAGTGCGCTGGGTAGGCAGATTTTTGAAGGCGTTCAGGTTCATGTATTTCCTTTTCGTCAGCTACCGGCCAACTGTCGGGCGCGCGGAGGCGCAGATAATTTGCCGGGTTGTCCTGGCTTTGGTGATGTCCGGAATAAATTATATGGCGGCGCTCCGCCCTGATTTTTGTTAGCGGCCGTTTTTCCGGAAAACTTGCTTTTCACGCGCAAATAGTTCCCTCAAGCCCGGCGACTGCAACCCTCACCCCGCCGATTGCGCTCGCCTGCCCACCAGATACGCCGCCTGCCGGGCGGCCGCGTAGCTCGTGCTGTGCGGGCACGCCCATGCCAGGAAGCGGCCGACATGCGACATGAAGTCCTCAAGCGTGTAGCAGACGGCCGTGTAATAGCCAGACGCCTCGAAGACCTGGAGCCAGTCGTCCTGCTGCTCCGTCGTTTTGTTCGACCCGACCTTCATCTCGATGGCCAGGCCTGACCAACCATTGAAGGGCAAGGGCAAAAGGACATCGAGCACGCCTGGCTTGACGCCCATTGCCTTGAGCTTGCCGGCCGCGCCGCGCGGACGCTTGCCGCCGTTGGGAACGTGGATAATCCATTCCAGGATCGGGTGCGCCGGCCGCATCAGCTCGATCCATTGGAAGCAGCTGATCTGCAGGTCGTCTTCGGACACCTTCATCGGCGCTGGCGATCGCGCCCTGCGCGGTGCCTTCCTGGCAGCTGCTTCGGGCGCAGCTGCGGCGACCGCCGGCACAGCGAGGGGTACCAACGCTGCTGCTGGCGCCGCTTGCCGCTGCCGGGTCGTGTTCAGTTGGCCGCCCACGCTTGCGGAAATCCCGCGTGTGCGCGCCAGCACCTGCTGAAGATCTTCCTCACTGGAGAAGCGCAAATTCCTGCTCATGCCGCCACCATCGTCGCAGCGTAGGCGGCGCGCACCAGGCCAGCGTGCACGCGCACCGTGTCGCGGCTCATGAGCTGCGCCCGGACACGGGAGGGCAGCTCATCACCGCGCACCAGGTACCCGATGTTGAGCCCTGGGCTCCCGCTATCGACGCACCAGGTGACCCCTTCGGCGTCGGTCGCCCTGCCGCTGCGCGCGCGGGCAAACCAGTCCGGGGCGAAAAAGTATGGTTCCCGCGGCAACCGCAGGGGTGTTTTCTTAGTGCTCAGCTGCCAAAAGCAAGGATCGTAGAGATCGTCGCCGATCTGCACCGCCCAGTGCATCGGAATTGAACCTGGGATCTGCTCCGGGTCATTGCGCCAGCCGATGTGTACGAAGCTGGTGCCGCCGTCCATATAAGCGAGAAGCTCGACCAGCACAGCTTTGATCGGCACGCTTGGTACAATCTCGGCCAGCGCTGCGGCAGCAATCTTCGCTGCTCTATGGCAGGCGACACGCCAAGCGTTATCCCCTCCGAATCTTGCGGACATGTAGAGATCCATGGCGCGGTCGAACTGGGCGATTACGTCTGTCTGCATGAAAATAGTTACCGGGTTATTTGCGAGAGTGTGTTGCGTTTCATTATCATGGTAACGCACAGACAGGCACTCTCACAACGAACCGATAGAAGGCAGCACGATATGTTTACACGGGAAGACTGGACGCTGTTTCGCAGCTTGGGCACGCTCGGCCAGAAGGCCGGCGTACCTCTGCGCCGCCTGGCCGCGCTCGTGGTCAAGGAACTGGTCGACAACGCGCTCGATGCTGGCGCGGCCGCGCAGGTGGAAAACGACGGCGATTGGATCTACGTGGTCGACGACGGCCCTGGCCTGCCGGGCGATGCCGCGGCGATCGCCAGCCTCTTCTCGATCAAGCGCCCTCTCACTTCGTCCAAGATGGTGCGGGTGCCTTCCCGCGGCGCCCTGGGCAACGGCCTGCGTGTGGTTGCCGGTGCCGTACTGGCGTCCGGCGGTGGCCTGTTTGTCGAGACCAGAGGCCGGCGCTTCGACCTGGCGCCGCGCGATGACGGCAGCACCGACGTCGAGGTGACGCCAGCGCCAGGCCAGACCACCGGCACCAGGATCGGCATTCGCTTCGGGGACACCATCCCGGTACCGCACGACGTATTGAGCTGGTCGGAGATCGCGATCGCGATGGCGTCCATGGGCAAGGCGTACAAGGGGAAAACGTCACCATGGTGGTACGACACCGAGAGCTTCTTCGAGATGTGCAAGGCGGCCGGCGACCGCCCGCTGGCTGACCTCTTTACCGTCTTCCGCGACGTCACGCCTGCTGTTGCCACCGGGCTGGTTGGCTCGACGCTATCGAGCTCGATCACCCGTAGCCAGGTGAACACGCTCCTGACGCACCTGCGGGAGCGCTCGGCCGCGCCGAAGCCAGCGGCACTGGGCAAGCTCGGCGGCCTGGGCGACGAAATGGCGCATGCGCACGTGGCCGGCGAGATCGAGCTCGGTACCGGCATGACGGCCCACCTCCCATACAGCATCGAGGCGCTCGTCGAGGTTCTGGATGCCGACGCGGATGACCAGGTGATCGCGCTGGTGAACCGTACGCCCATCACCGGCGAGATCAAGGTGCTTCGCCAGAAGGCGCATCAGGTCGGGATCATCGGCTGCGGCCTTGGCCACGTCTTCGATGTCGGCCGCAAGCCTGTCCGCATCATCCTGAACGTCACGACGCCTTACATGCCGATCACCACCGACGGCAAGGAGCCCGACCTGCACCGGTATCTCCAGCCGCTGGCGCTGGTGATCGAGAAAGCGTCGCGAAAGGCCAAGCGCAAGGATAAGGCAGTGGCCGGCGCCCGTTTCTCGCAGAAGGACGTGATTATCGCGAACATGCAGGACGCGATCGCCAAGGCAAGTGGCAATGCGGCGTATCGCTACTCCCTGCGCCAGCTTTTCTACGCGGTGCGCCCGTACATGCTGGAGCAGATCGGCAAGGAGCCCGACTACAACTATTTCGCCCAGGTCGTCACCGACATCGAGGCGGAGCTGGGTTACGACCTGCCGGGGCTGTACCGTGACGCTCGTGGCGTCATCTACCACCCGCATACCGGGCAGGAGATCCCACTGGGGACGCTGCACGTGGAAAAATATGAGCGCCCCGAGTGGACGTTCAACAAGATCCTCTACAGCGAAAAAGAAGGTCTGTTCTCCATCCTGAAGGACACCGGCTGGCCCGAGCGCAATGACTGCGCCCTCTTGACCAGCAAGGGCTTCGCCTCCCGCGCGGCCCGCGACGTCCTTAACCTGATCGGGCAGACGCAAGAGGAGATCTACTTCTTCTGCATCCACGACGCTGATGCATCGGGCACGCTGATCTACCAGGCACTGACCGAGGCCACGCGCGCGCGCGGCGCCCGGAAGGTACACGTCATCAACCTCGGCCTCGATCCAGAGGAAGCGATCGACATGGGCCTGCAGATCGAAAACTTCCGCGAGCTGGGCGGCAAGCGCGATCGGCAGCTGCCGGTTGCTGAGTACGTGCCCGAGCGCTGGAAGCGATGGCTCCAGACTCAGCGCGTTGAGCTCAACGCGATGACCTCGCCAGAGTTCGTGCGGTGGCTCGACATTAAGTTCGAGGCCTACGCCGACAAGGTGGTTCCTCCGCAGAAGGTGCTGCGCGACCAGCTCGACGAGAAAACGCAGCAGGAGCTCAAGCGCCTGATCGCCGCCGACATCCTGGCCGCCGGTGGCTTCGAGACCCGCGTGAACGAAGCGATGGCGACAGCTCGCGAGAAAATGCAAGAGCTCGACCTGGATCGAATTGTTCGGGAAGGGCTCTACAAGGCGCCAGAACAGCGCTGGGATCGACCACTGGACTCGACCGCGACCGACGTCGCCACAGGGGCTTGGAGAGCGTAGAGAACGTGGTGGCAGACCACCCGCTGGCTCTAGCTGTCCGTAATGCCCGCCTCGACCAGGATCGAAGGCATTACCTCTTCTGCACGGCGCTGGCGCATTTCGATCCAGCCGAGTGCATCGGAATCGCCGCTGTAGGTTGGGCCGGTGAGCACCGGAAAGCCTGGCGCGGCAAAAAACGGGGTGTAGCGCACGGTGCGCCTGAACCATTTGCGAGGGGTTGTTTTCGCGATCATGGCGACGAGCTCGTACTTGTCGAAGTATAAGAAGATCCGTCCATCCAGAATGCACTGGGTCATCCGCAGCATTGCAGCAGCTGCGCGCTCTGGATCAGGATCAAACCGGACGGGCTCTGGGTTACTCAGATCAGTCATGTCCAGCGCAGCAACGGAAACACCCGCCTTTTCAAAGAAGCCAAGTGTCCGGAACCAAATGATTGCCTCGGACATACCAAAATGCCCTGCCGGGCCAACATCAGCCGCCGCTACCGCCCGCTCTATCCTGTCGAATACTTCCTGCATTTCCTGTCGCCCTTGTATAGAAAAGATCCATCATCTGCCATGGTCGCCGCCGCTGGTGCGCGCGGGTTGACATTGTGAAGGTGCCTACGGCTCAGGTCAATTAGGCTTTGGGCCGCGATGCCGGGCCGCTGTTTGCGCTTCGTGGCCCTCGCCAAAGCGAGCTCATGCGCGAGGGCAAACAAACCGAGACGCGCCGGCGGCAAAATCGATACACCATCACTCCGGGGAGGCAGCATGGCAGCAGATATTTACCTTCAGATCGACGGCGTAAAGGGCGAGTCCCAGGACTCGAAGCACACGGGCTGGATCGAATGCGATTCGGTGAGCTGGGCCGTCACCCAGCCCAAGAGCGCCAACGCTTCCTCCAACGGTGGCCACACCGCAGAGCGATGTGAACTGACCGAAATTTCGATCAGCAAGATGGCCGACCTGACGTCGCCGCTCCTCCTGCAGCTATGCGCCCAGGGGAAGACCATCCCGAAGGCGAAATTTGAATTGATGCGCGCCGACGGCGCTGGAGAGCCGATCAAGTATTACGAGATCGAGCTTGAGAACGTGCTGATCGCCCACGTGGCGCCGAGCGTCGCCGCCGGCTCGATCATGGGCGAAAGCATCGGCCTGAAATTCTCCAAGGTGCGCTGGAAATACACCCAGCAGAAGATCGGCGGGGGCGCAGCTGGCAATACCACCGGCGGCTGGTGCCTGGCCACGAATCGCCATGTGTGATCGCCCCCTGCCTCCGGACGGTGCCTGGCCCGGCCGCCCGGCACCGGCCGCCAGCTCGCCGTCGTGGCGCGCATCCAGGGCAATGACCGGATCCACGGCAGCTGCGCATGCGCTGGCGCGCCAGCAGGTCAAGATCGCGCTCTCGACAGGCGCACTCCTGCGTCCGAACCGTCGGCGCCGGAGCGCATCGTGAGGCTCTCGCACCTGGTGCTGGCGCTTGCGCTGGCCATGTGCGCGCCACCAGCGCCAGCACAGCCCGCGGCCAGCGCCCCCTGGATGACCGGCGCCCGGCTGGTCAAGCTGCTGGGGAACACCGACCCGGCCACCGTCGCATGGGACGCGTCGAGCCCGTTTCGCAGTAGAGCGTGGGCCGTAGAGCACCTCGATCGCGTCCACGGCGAGTTCGTGCACGGCTATATCCAAGGCGTGCATGACGCGACCGAAGGTAAGCAGTGGTGCTGGCACCCCAAATATATGCCGGCGCCGGATGAGCTCGTGATGGCGGCCCGGCATGCCCTGCAGCGCATGCCGGCCGAGCAGCTGTCGCGAAACGCGAGCGATCTCATTGTCGAGGTCTGGCGGGCCAAATGGCCCTGCACAACGACGAAGACGAGGGCGAAATGAAGGTACCGTATGCGAAGCTCCGGATGCACTTCCCAGATACCGCCAGCGTGCCGCCCGAGGAGCTGTATCAGTGGATCGGCTACCCGGAGAACGTCCACAATCCGAACTTCCAGAACACGTGCGCGATACGCATGAGCCTGGCGCTACTAGGCGCCGGCTATCCGAATCCTGGAAAATGGCCGATCAAGGCCGGGAAGTACAAGGGCAGGTTCATCGAAACGCGCCAGCGCGCGCTTAGTGCCTGGCTCACAAAACAGGTCGGCGCGCCGGAGAAGTACAGCAGCGGCCAGGAAGCCGAGCAAAAGATCGGCGCCCGCCGAGGCATCGTATCGTTCTTCCACATCTACGGTACCGAAGCCAGGCAAGGGCACATCGCGATCGTTGCGAAAGACCGATGGGGTCAGTACACGCGCTGTGGAAACGAGATCGACGGCACGCCGACCGGGTGCTACTGGTTGTCTCGTGAAGTTTGGTTCTGGCCGATGCCTTGACTTGGAAGGGGCGGCAGCGCCAACAGCTTGCCATCAGCCGGGGGGCGGCGCCCGGCCGGCGACGCAAGCACGCGAACGATCATGTCGTCGTCGACACCATGGCGCGACAAGTAGACCCACGCGGCGACAGATCCTTTCGTAGCGTCCAACGCGACGCCGTGGTTCACGACTTGTTCGAGAACCTGATTCTGCCGAGCCACCTGCTCCATACACGCCCTCACGCCTCCTGTGGAGCCAACGATTGTACATACATTATCCTGTGGAAATTCTCGCCAATCCTCACAACCATGCGCGCGCAGCATAATTCTTTGCCCGCCTACAATGTTGTCTATACCGCAAATTGACAACACGAGGTTGGGATGACGGAGTTTGAGCTGGAACGGCAGGCCGAGATTGCGCAGGCACAGCTGCTTGTGGCGAAGGATTTCGGGGTCTCGATCAGCATCCTCACGGCCGTCATCGCGCACCTGTTCGGGATCATGCCGTTCCTTTGGGTACCGGTCGCTATCGCAACCTATTACGTCATCACCCTGCGGTACCGTCAGAACGCCAGCAGATCACAGGATGCCTATGACCGGGTCGCTCGCCTGGGAAAATACTACGATCTGCCCCCTGACTACCGGCGCTGACCGATGCAACCACGTCCTTGAACGGTCGAGATAATGCTTGCCTCTACAGCGCGATCGCTCCGGTCACGCTGGCCAACCGACCACAAGGATTGCTCATGAAATTGCTCTCGCTCGAAGATACGCTCGTCGCCGCCCAGGAAGCTGGCGTTCCTGGAATCGAAGACCTGGTCAGCCAGGTCGAAACCCTCACCGAGAGGGTCGCGGAATCCCTCGCGCAGCATCTCAACATCAGCTGCAGGAACACGTCGTTCTGGGACGGGAAGATCTACACGACGTTCCTGCCGTCGCAACCAGGCCAGGAATGCCCCGCGGTGATCGACAGCGGCGACCCGAGTGGGGAATGGGAAGGGGATGGCGAAGAAGAAGGCACATCGATGTCAATGGGCGGCTGACCGCCTGCCTGGTCGATCGGCTGCCACATCACCGATCGACCAGGTGGTCACAACCGCTTACCGAGGCGCATCCCCCGCCTCCTCCATCTCCGCATCTGCCTCCTCGCCTTCGCTCCCGTCCTTCGCGCCTTCATACAGGCTGTCGACACTCCCCTGCAGCAAGGCATGGGAGAGCTTCAGGATCTCGCCTGGCGTGACCGTGCGGAGCACCTCAGAGCGCCCGCGTTTCTTGTACTCCTCCAGCGGCATGTGCTTCCAGTCCGGGTGCGGCTGGTCGCTGCACAATGTCCAAGGCGAATCCGGGTTCTCGCGGCGATGGACGTATACGCCAACCGAGCGGTGCAGACCGGCCCCGAAGAACACCTGAGCGACGATCCTGGCTTGCGAGCCATCGGGCCGGGTAAGAATTTGAGTGAGTTTGGTAATTGGATTTTCGATGTGCATGATTTTTTGACGACTAGCGCGGCGCGCTTCCTTCGCCCTGATCAAGGCCTGACAAAACCTCGGCGTAATAGCCGCCCAGGTCGCCCTTGCTGCGCTTTTCCCAGAGAGCCGCTTCTTCCACCAGCGACTCTTGCTCTTCGTGGCCTGCCTCATCCCACTCAGCTTGGCTCATCCCGTGCAGTTCGAGCAGATCCGCGAGCTGCACGCCGATGTGCTCCTTCTTGCCGGTTGCCCGGCTTTCTACCTCGACGACGAAATCAGGCGCGCTGCTGGGCGCCTGGTGCCCTTGGGCCGGCGCGGGGCCGGCCGCCTCAACGCCGTGCTCGACATTCGATTCCGTGATCTCAGCCCGGTAGCCGGTGAAATCGCCGCGTTTGCGCCTCGACCAGAGGGCGAAGTCCAGCACGAACTGCACGCGCTCCTCGTCCGCGGCCGCCTGCCATTGGCTCTCATCCAGACCGTGATATGGCAGGATGTCGCGCATGAAAACCCCGATCATCTTCGCCTCGCCCGCCGCCGGCACCAGGCGAATACGGAAGTCCGGCGCCGCGTCTGGAACGGCGAGAAGCACCTTTTCGTATGCTGCCCAGTCGCCATGCCCATTCTCGGCGGCGAGCTGCGCCAGCGCCGCCATATAGGAGTGCGCCTGCCCGGAACGCTTTCGCTTCTTCGCCTCGTGCTTGACCAGCCTGACTGTGCGCTCGCTCACGGCCTTACCTCGGCGCCGGCGCGTCGGCCTGGTCGTCGGCGTCGTCGGGATCAGCCTGGTGCGGCACCAGCGCGGCAGGTGCGGAGCTCGCTGCCATCCGGCGCATGAAGCCCAGGTCGACCCGATAGCAGTTCGCCAGGCTGTTGATCTCGGCCGTGTCGCGGTGAAACGCTTCCTGCACCGCGCGAAGGGCGTGGGCGTCGGCTAGTTCCGCCGCATCCACGTCCGCATTGGTTTCGACGGTATCCCAGGCCTGCGCGCGCTTGGCAGCGCCGGCGTCGAATGCAAGTAGGGCGGCGGCCGTGTGATTGAAGGTGCGTGTTTCGGACATGGCTGGACGATGTGTTGTTGAAGTCAGCCGATTATCTGGAAAGGCCCTACACGTGGTTGCAAGTGGGAAGGACAAGGCCCGCAATCCTGAAATCAATCATGTGATGCAATTTTTTTGCGCGGCATGCAAGGGAGCTCTACAATAGGGGATGCCTCCAGACCAGCTCGCCCACTCACCCCCGGCCCACTCGAAGCCCCCGTCCCGAAAGATCGTCCTGCGCGCTCGCGCGCTGATGACCGAACGGTCGATCCGGTCGGCCGCCGCGTTGCGCCGCCTCCTCCTAGAGACCGGTGTCGAGATCTCGGACGCGCAGCTGCTGCGCATCATCGACAACAAGACCCCGCGGGTGAACATGGAAGTGCTCAACGGGATGCTCAACGTGCTGGATTGCTCGGTGCACGAGCTATTCGGAGAAGCCCCGCTTCGACCTGAAACTACTGGAGAACAACATGCGTGATGGCGATCTGGTCTTGCTAGACCCCGCGCCCACCAGCCTGGCGCTGGTCGGCGCCCTGGCCAGCGATGATCTGGCGGCGATCGTGGCCTGGGTGGCGTCGAAACGGGGCTCCGAACACACGCAGCGCGCGTTCGGCTTCGAGGCGCGGCGCTGGCTCGCCTGGCTGATGTGGGTGAAGGCTGGCCAGCCCTTCACGCGCTGGCTCGACAAGGGCAGCTCGCTCGACGCAGCTGCATATGCTCATTTCCTGGCAGGGCCGAAGGAGCACTCGATACCGCTCGAAGTGCTCGGGCGCGCGGGGCTCACCCGTCAACCATTCAAACCGGCGCCCCTCCAGACCGCAAGCGTTGACAGGGCCGTCAGCGCATTGAAGGCCATGTACGCGGACATGATCGAGATGCAGCTGGAGAACGGGTACCAGATCCAGCGCAATCCGTTCAACCGATTCAAGGTCAGTTCCGTCTTGAGCAAGGCCTCGCCCAGGAAGAAGGCGCTGTCGGCACTTGAGAGGGGCTATATCGACGATGCTTTGGACGAGATGAAGCGCGAGGGCGACATCCTGGAATACCACCAGCAAAAGTGGATCTGGACGGCCCTTCTGTGGGCTGCGATGCGCCGGCACGAGCTGGCGGGCGCCGCGGCCGGCGACGTCTATCAAGACAACGACGAGGATGGCGAGAGCACCTGGATGCTGGAGGTGCACGGCAAGGGCAGCGTCGAGGCGACGGTTCCCCTGTCCGAAGAATTCATGTCGGGCATGCGCGAGTACCGCCTGTCCCGAGGCCTGCCCGCCCTCCCTGTCGCGGACTACCAGGGAAAGGATCGCACGCCCCTGGTGCTGCCGATGCGCGGCCCCGTCCGCAACGTGCACCCGGAGACGATCAACCGGGCGGTCAAGAAGCTCCTCGGCCGGGCCAGCGAGATCGCGGCCGCTGCCGACAATCCTGCAGCTGCTGGCCGGCTCAAGAGCTTCGCTTCGCACTGCGCGCGCCACACGCAGGTAACGATGATCGTCGACGCCACGGGAGACATTACCCTGGGCCAGGAGATGGCGCGGCACGGCTCGATCACCACAACGCGCCGCTACAAGGCGAAATCTGTCTCGCGCCTCAAGCAAGCCCTGAAGGACGTCGGGACGCAGTAAGCAGGGGCCGGGCGCAACCACGCCCAGCCCTCTGCGGCACCATGATCGCGTGCTCACAAACGCGATCGCCATGTTCCTCGACCAGTTCCTACCTCCCGACCCCGTCCAGATCGGACACCATAAGAACCTCACCCTCTTCGCCGAAGGCCAGGGCTTCGCCTTGCCGCGCGTGCGGGCTATGCTCGCAGAGGACACCAAACGCTATTCGGATCTATGCGGCAGTACGGTAGGGATGGTCATGCCCCTCCTGGACTGGCGCATCCGGGACATGCCCTTCTGCGTTGCTGCGTGTCATGAGGAGGAGGTTGTCGCGGCTGCCTGGGCTGGCACCGTCACCAGTCGCGAGACCGGCGCTATCGGCTGCAACATCTCTTATGGGGTACGACCCGACTTTTCTGGCCAAGGCCTGTCCACAATCCTCAGCGCGATCGCTTATCAGCAGTGCGCGGCCAGCGAACCGATGCTGGGATTCGTGAATGTACAGACAGAAGCTGGGAACGACGGCGCCCAGGTCGTGGCCGAACGCCTGCAGCTGGCCCGCGCGCCGGCTTTCGATCGAAAGACCAGCGGCCGCGCACCACGCCTGTACGTCACCTACCGCGCCCCCGAGCACCTGGTCGCTGCCCGGTGCGCGGCAATCCTGGCGGCTGCGGGCATCGAAGTGAGTCCCCTGCCCGTGCGCCCCGCCGCGCGCCGGGCGCAGGCAGTGCAACCACGCATCGAGCTCCCGCCTAGTATCGCAGCATTACTTCCCCCACGTAGAGGTTCCGAAATGCCCCACTCCCAGCCCCAGGCCGCAGCGCCCAGCAGCGCCACCAGCAAGGCGCTCGCCGACAACGAAACGCTCCGCAAAGCCTTGGCCGGCCAGCACGGGCTCCTGCCCGGTATCGCGCTGGTCGAGGAGCAGCTGAAGGTGGCCCGCCACGCCACGCCCGACGAAGCCCCCTTCCCGCTGACCCCGGCCGAGGCCCGTCTGCACCACGAGGCCTCGGCCAGCGCCTACAGCCACAGCTTGGAGATGGTCAGCAGTGACTTCCTGCGCGAGCTGCACGCGAAGCTCGGCCCGGCACCAGGCGCACCTGGTGCTGAAGACCGGACGGCCGCTGACCTGGAAGCCGAGAATGCGCTTCTTGCCGATGCGCTCTTCGGTAAGTACGGCGTTACCAGCGGAGCCGACGTCATCGAAAAATGCTTGGCCACGGCCACGCGCGCCGACCACCTCGATTCGCCATTCCCCCTCACCGCTGCCCAGGGCGCGCTCTGGCATCGCGCCCAGCAGAGCGCCTACGTCTATGTGCTGGAAATGCTCTGCACGGATCGCTTGAAGGGCCTGGCGCCGCGGTTTCCCCTGCCAGCCGACCCGGCGCCTGCAGCGGACGAAGAACCGGCGCCAGCGCCAGGAATGTAAAACACACCTTTAGCCCCTGACCATCATGCAAAATACCCACGCTCACCAGGAACAGTTCCTCATCACCGTCGACGCGCAGAACCACGGCGATCTCGATCCCACCGTCATGCGAGCTGGCATCGAACAGGCCGTCGACATCGCCCGGCGCGAAGGCCTGCTGACGAAAATCGACGACGAGACCACCGAGCTCGGCGCCATCACCGTGTTGAATACTTCGCCGGCTGAAACCCTCATCCTCATGCTCGACATTGACGCGTCGCCGGAGGCCCGCCGCGCTGCGGAAAGGGCCGTGGCCGCCCTCCTGCGTGAGTACCCGCGCGAGCGCATCGTGCTGCTCACCGAAGACGACCGCACCCTTCTTATCGAGGGCATGGCGCTCACTCGCAAGAGCTGGGAATCGTCGGGCGACGGCTGGATCGCGGATGTGGTGGCCAACGGTTATGACGGGTACACGAACAGTCCGGACATTGTCTTGCTCGAAGCCGCGTTCTGCGAGAACACGATTCTGCGTCACCTGGGAACCGACGCCGATCGCCTGGGCGTGCTTCGCATCCTTTCCCGGCCCGAGGTGATCGACATCATCTGTTCGCCCGAGCGGGCATCGCCTGTTTGCGACTACGAGGAATTCTGCCGTGACGTCGCCGTCGCGGTCAGCACGATGACCGGGCTCGTCGGCAGGACGGCGCAGCGCGAGCACCGCCTGGAGGCTCTGCAGCTGCACGGGCTCATCGTGCAGCGCGTAGCCGCGCGCCTCGGCATCCAGGACGAAGACGACGAGGTCGAGGAAGGCAATGCGCCTGCTCCGCCCGCATAAGGCGCTGGGCATCATGGGCGCGGCGGGCGCCAGGCTGGGGCGGGAACTTGCAACCACGCTGCCTCGCTCCGCCCCCTGCTGCCCTATAATCGCAGCATCCAATCGGCCTACCACTGCCCACCACCATGTTCACCATCCCAGATACCCCACCAAACATCACCAGTATCAGCTTCGAGGTCTTCCGCGCTGGCGCGGCGCGGCCCGAGCCTAAGGTCTTCCTCTACGATCCAGAGGAGAACGTCACCGGCTTGTCGCTGAACGACCCTTCGCTGGACTGCAACCAGTTCCTCCAGACCCTGGTCAAGGATGCTTCGGTCACGTCGGCCCGCACCTCTATTTCGTTCGACCATAGCGTGCGCCCGCTGCTGCCGATCCCTGGCGAGGGCAAGTGCCCGCAGATCGAGAGCATCGGCGCTCTGATCGGCCTGATGGTCGGCATCATGAAGGACAGTGGCGAGTTCACCGACTCGACGCCCGACAACGAACTGATGCTGCACCTCGCGGCGCTCACCGGCCGCACCCTGGACTTACCTGACGCGCCGGCCCCGCGTCCGTAAGCACCAGCTGCTCACAAACTGGAACCGCATAGAAAAACGGGCCGAGGGATCTCTCCCTTCGGCCCGTTTTTATTCCTGCCAGAATCTCACAGTGCCAGGTGCGGATGCTCACCGTTCCTGCGCTGCAGCCAGAGCGCTGCATATCGCAAGAAGGTCGATTCAAAATTCGCATCACCTCTCACCGCGCCTGACAACTCTGACGTTCGGCTCCAGATCGGCAGCTCGCGCTTTCCTCTGACGCCCTGAGGCGCTTCCATGTCATGAAACAAGCCGGTCTGTTTGTCGAGTAGAACGTAATGCCCTCCAAGAAAATGGAATTCAACGCCTTTCACTCCCATTGCCACAAGGTGCCTTGCAGCTCCCCGCGCGACTGGCCCACATTGGTAGTGCGAGAGCTCGACCACTAGCTGCGCATCAGCAGCGTGGCGTCCCGGCCGCGCAGAGGAATTACGCTCGCCAGTTCTTCCAACGTAAGGTCGAAGGCGAGCCCTATCGCAGTGGCTCGGGTATGCAGCCACTCCTGCCGCCCCTGTCCTCGTAACCAGGCGCGCCCGCTCGTTTTCATCCAACCCCACATATGCTTATGCGACCGCGCGCTGTTATGTTACTTCGCCTGTTTAGCGAAATGCTGTTCCAGCACCGCGGCCGGCACGGCACCCTGCTCGCGATCGCCGTTCGGGAAGAAGATCGCTGGCGTCCCCATCACCCGATACTTCTGCCCCAGCTTCCCGTTGCGCTCAACCGGGGTTGCGCAATCCTGCGCTGGGGCCGGTACCGCCTTGCCCCCGGTCATCCAGTCCATCCAGCTCTTGGCAGGGTCAGCCGAGCACCAGATCGCGTTGGCCTTCGCCACCGATTCCGGGCCGAGCATGGCGACCATGAAGACGTAATGCGTCGTATTGCCCATTTCGTCGAGCGTCTTGTTCAGCTGCTTGCAGAAGCCACAGTTCGGATCCTCGAACGTGACGATGACGCGCTTACCGTCACCGCGCACGACCTTGATCGCATCCTTCAGCGGCAGGTCGGCAAATTTGTAGCCGGCCAGCTCGTTCATCCGCTGTTGGCTGTAGTTCGAGTTGTCCTTGGTCGCGAACACGTGGGCGCCCAACAGGATGTACTCGCCCTTCGCGTCAGTATAGAAAACCTGGCCAGCCGTTTGCACTTCGTACAGGCCGAGGATCTTCGACCGCTCCACCTTGACGACATCGAGCCGGGTAACCGCCTTCACCGATTTTTTGACGGCTTCGACATCAGGCCCCGCCTGGGCGGCTGGGGCCGCAAGCAAGGCAGCAGCGAGCGCGACCACTGCGGGGCGCATGTAAGACAGGTTCAGCATGTAGGAATAACTCTCAGGTAGGTTAATTGAAGCGCGCGCTCAGGAGCTGCTCGGTGACGCCGTCAACGCGTGTCGCGTCGACCTGGACAAGAAGGAGACCTTCGTGGTGCGTACGGATGCGCCTAAGCACCGCGGCGCTGCACGGGTAGTCGGGCGAACCCATTACCTCGACCAGGCCATCGGTACCAGTGATCTCGATGGCGCCGGCAGGCGTGACGATGGCGCGGCTTACCGGCAGGCGGCCAGGACGGTGATCCACAACGACAAAAGTGGCTTGCGCGTGGTCGGCGAACTCGAAGAAATCGAGGGGGATCTTGTTTGAATTTGTGGACATGGGGCAATAGTTCCGCTGGACAACCTAATGATATATCATTAGACTGCGTTACGCATCTTCGCCATAATACGAAACAACTTCCGTTCAGGCAACACTCCTTTCATGCAGCGCGACGCTATTCACGACACGATTCGTAGCCTCAACGGGATGACCGATGCGCAGATTGCTGCCCTGACGTTTCCGAAGGAAGGCCTGCGCATCCAGACGCCCATGGTGATTACCGAGCGTTACGCTGGCGCAACAAAGCTACCGCCTGGCCCGCCCAATGGGATCGAACAGCGCTTGGACGGAAGCTACAGCATGACCAGGGTTGCGATCGTGCGCGTGCAGCCCGACGAATACCGCTTCATGGCAGCTGCGATGCTGAAGAAGGCGAACCTGCAGAGCATGGCGATCGGCCTGGTATGCGGCCTGGTTGTTGCGGCGGCGTCGTTCGCGGGGATGCTGTGGTGGCAGAAGAACATTAATTCGCAGGGGCGAACCGCTCCGGCACCATGCCTGGTGTCAGGCATCAAGGCGACCGCGGTGAGCTGCCGCGTCGGCGAGCGCTCGATACAGGTCGAGCTCGGCAAGTATTTCCCGGACGGCCGCTACATCTTGGACGCGGTCGATCCAGTTCATCGCGGATTCACCGCAACCCGCATTACTGATCGCCAGACCGTTGTTTTCCAGGCCGATCCAAAACTTACCACCCCAACCTCAGGAGTAGCTTCAAAATGAACGACGGACACTCGAACTCGAATTTCGGCCTGGGCGACATGCCTTCGCTCGACACCCCGCATACCAGCGCGAACCGCCCCGCCCCTGGCGCTGGCGCCGGCCTGCCCCCAAGCCCACGCGGCAACAACTTCAACCCCGGCGCTGATCCGAAGGAATCGTCTTTCGCCGAGTACGTCGCAAAAGGCGCGACCGCTGACGTCCTCGTCGACGCGCTGGAAGTCAGCATGGCCATCGGCTCCGACGACGTGATCGAAGGCAAAATCCGTATCGGCGGAAAGAAGAGCCTGGTCATCCGCGGAACGGTGCTTGGCAGCGTCGAGTGTGCCGGTCGCGTCGTCATCCTGTCCGGCGGTAGCGTCAAGGGCCATATCCGCGCAGCAGCCTTGTGGGTAGAGGGCGACGTCGGCGAAACCGGCAAGCCATCGACCGTCGAAGTGGGCGACCTGCACCTGGGCGTGCAATCGCGAGTTATTGGCGACTGCACCTACGACACCCTGAGCGTCGCCACGCCGAACCGCGGCATTCGCGGCCAGCTGATTCCTCGCTCGGAAGCCGACAATGGCTAAGACCGGGAACATGCCAACGCGGTTACAGGTGGCGCAGCGTGCGACCGCTCTGGCCTTGCTGGCGTCGTTCGCGGCTTGCTCCCACGGCAGCGAGCCTCGGCTTCGGCCGGCGGACGAAGCTCAGCGGCAGCCAGCGCCCGCTGTAAGCGCAGCACCAGAGTTACGCGCAGACGTCAGCGGCCAGGTAAAGCACGGCGTCATCCGATCGGCCGAACCAGTCCCAGCTCCGGACGCGATCGTTGCCGGCCCAGGCGTATCGGCCGTCGCCGGCAGTTCCTCGGCCGGTGCTGACGCGGCTCGCGCAGCCGCCCTTACTTCGCCGAATGCGCTGCCACACCCTGGGCTGAAGGCCGAGGAAAACCCGGCCGTACCCATGAAGCTGACGAAGCCCCTTGCTTTGCAGCCGCTACGCGCCACCCCGACCGCGCAAGCTACGGCCGCGCCCGACCAGTCTGCCTCTAACTGGGCGATCTACGCTGGCGCTGGTGCTGCTGCCGTGTCATTGCTGGCCCTGGCATTGCTTCGCCGTCGCGATCGCAAGGCGGCGCAGAAGCAGCGCGAGGCCGACGACCTGCGCACCCAGGAACTCGTGCGTGCGGAAGTACAGCGCGTCCGCGACCAGGAGGTGCTAGAAGCGCAGGAGCGCGCAGCTGAAGAGGAGCGCGCACGCGCAGTTGCAGAAGCAGCTGCACAGGCCGCTGTTCAACATGAGCGCCAGCCGCAGGCAGAAGTCGCCACGGTGCGCGAGCACGCCGAGAAGAAGGTCGACCCGCGCATCGAGGCGGCGCATCGCTTGTTCGACCTCCTTCACCGGGCCGAACGTGACGTCGAGCCCTTCCTCCGCTTGCTAGACGCGGCGGTACCGAACGATGCTTCGTCGACCGAAGCTCGCGGCGTAGTGGCGTCCTGGCACGAATCCATGCTTGGCACTCGCAATCGCCTGTCCGAAGCGCTGGCACGACACAACGCCCCTGTAGACCTGCATCCAGTTGAGCCGGCTGCGGATCTGCAAAGCGCAATGAGCCGTCTTATCGACCACGCGGCGCGGATGAACGCCCTCATGATCGCGCAACAGCAGCAGAACTCAGCGATTCTGCACTGGTCTCGCCTGTTGCCTGGCGCCCTTGTCCAGTTGTTCTGGCGCGCGCAGACGGCCAAGTATTCGACGACGATGACCCAGTTGCCGAAGGTACCAGATGCTCCTGCGCCAGGTGCAGCACCAGCACAAGTCCCAGCTCCAACGCCAGCCCCTGTCGCTGCTCAGGCGCTGCGGCCGGTGCGCACGCATGACAAGGCAATTCAACAGGCCCTTCGTGGAGCGCAACGCCATGCGGCCAGTGCCTGACGAATCGCTTGTCGCAGCTCGTGTCGTAGCAGGCGCCCCTGGTGCTGGCCGGCATCAGGGGGAACTTATCAGCACCCCGGCCGCGGCGGTACTGATGGGCCTGTCCGAGGCGACGCTCCGGAACTATGCCTGGCTTAACTCCCTTGCGGCGACAGAGCGAGCTGCGCGCAAGCTGCAGGAGCCGCCGGCCGGGCTGCCGGTGCCGGCGAGGAAGAGCGGCCGCCTGATGTGGGCAGTGGCCGAGGTCGAGGCATTCATCGGCCAGAAAAAACAGCCCCGATAATGTCCGACCTGAATCTCTACTGGGCGGAAGAGGTACTTGGCGAGCCGTACGCGCCTCAGGACTACCGTTGGATGAAGTCCACCAGGCGCGTCGGTTTGATGCTTGGAGGAGCCACGTGCGCGCTGACTGCGAGCGTGCTCCTGGGTAGCGCTGCCTACCTCCAGGTGGACAGCTCGCCCCACGTAGCCATCTCCTCCTATGAGATCGAGGTCGTCGCGCAGGCAAGCCCGCAGGCCCCGCCACTGCCGGCCATCATCCCAGAGTCGATTCCTGCAGTACCAGCGGCGCCGGCCGAGCGCACCAGCGACGTGCGCACCAGCCTGAAAGAATCCCTCCCACGCCCTATCGCAACCGGCCCAGCTGTCGCGTCGAAGCCCGCGACGGCACCGGCAGCAGCCAAGATCAAGGAGGCGCCCGCGCCGCCCCCCGCCAGGCCCCGGCCAAGCACCGTCCCTGCCGGCGAGAAGACGCAACTGGCCAAGGCAACGGAGACGCCGCGGGCCGCTGCCGCGCCGGCGCAGGTGCCTGCACAAGCTCAAGCCAAGGTCATTCCCGCACCTGCAGCGGCCGCGCCGGCAGCGCCAGCAGCCAAGCCCGAGCCGGACACCCGGATGGGAATCAGCAAAGGCGCGGACAGCAAGCCCACGGACATCGCCAGCGGCGAAAAGCTCGGGATTCGGGAGATCCTGCCGGATGGGATCGTGATGCACAACGGCAGGAAGATAAGGAACGGCTCGCCCTTGCCGAATGGAGAGATCCTGATGGGCACCGATGCGGGCAAGGGCATGGCCGAGACAGATCGGCGCGTCCTGGTGCTGACGCCGTAAGACTCAGGCGTGATGCTGCTGCTGTGGCGCGCGGGCAGTCGTCGACGCCCGAGCGAACGCAGGGAGCATACTGGGATGGTTAAGCTGATGCAGGCAATGCAGGGGCGGCTCCTCCGGGTGCTTTGCCGATGCGGCCGTACTTTCCCGGTAGTCCCCCATCAGGCCGCGGAGAACGCCAATGCTCAGACCCGTTTCCTCGTGCGCGTTGATCAAGAACGCCCCTGAAACCACACCCTTCCGATGCCGGATCTTGCAGATTTGCGAAGGCTCCACCCCAAGCCGATCGGCGAGATGCGCGTCATTTCTCAGACCGAGCAGCTGCTGCAGCATGTTGAGGAGGTTCTCAGGGGCATAATGCGGGTTGTTTTTCATACTAACTTTCGTACAGTCTCTCCGGTCGTCCGGCCGTTTATCGGAATGCTTCCGACGCGGCGTCCTCATCCGGCGGGAAGTCGTCCATCACATCGCGCTCGACTGCGGCAGGATCGCTCCCAAGGTAAATCGGGCCGTCGGCGGTGGCCAGCAGCTCGAACAGTTCCTTCATACTCTGCGTCCGGGTTTCGACCAGGCCGTCGCTATGGCGCCCACGGTCGGTGAACCAGAAGTCCGTCTTCGTCACCACGAGCTCGGGGCTTTCCATGCGCATCTCGTCTTCCACGCCCTCGGGGCCCCACATATCCGGTGCGTACGAGATCCGCACTTCGGTAAGCTCATTGTTCGCACACAGCCCCTGCAGGCGCACCAGCTGGGCCTCGAAATGGCTCCCGACCACCACCTTTGCATACGACGGCCCGCCGCCGCCCAAACCCTGGCCAACTCCGTTTGCTTCAAGGAACACCACCGTCTCGCTGCTCTGCTGACTCATTACCACTCCGATCAAAAAATCTCCATGCCTCCCGCGAGGAACATGGAGATTCAATCACGTCGAGCCAGGCGTGGTTGCTCTGGCCTGCCCGGCTCAACGCTTCCCGCTGATGCCTGCGCGCGGCGCCTGCGTTGGCACTGGCCCCTTCACAGCCGCATGTCCGGCTGCTGCGCTGGCTGCCTCAGCGGCCTCGCGGCGCTTCTTGTGTCCACCCTTCTTGAACTTCCCAGGCATCGTCTGGACGACATGTACACCCATGATTCACTCCTCACTTCCATGAGCCGCTGGCCCAGCGCCAGACTGCCTTGTGAGGCCGGCGTCATTCGAGAGTTGTCCGCTCGGAGCAGCCTGGCTGCTCCTTCATCATTCGATTTACGTCTTCACCATTCTGCCGGACGCCATAGATAGCCAGCTCGTTGCGGCGCACCGTAACGTATGGGCCACGCGGCGTTTCAAAGAGATTAGCGTTTGCATAGAACGCGGAGCCGTAGCGCTCACGCGCCTGTTGCTCGAAGGCTTTCCACTGGCTTTCACTCATGGTGTCAGGCAAGAAACGGGTAATGGTGACCAGCTCCATCATGCCCTTCCCGTCTTGGATAGCAGGTGCGAAGTTCAAGATGATCCGCTGCCCGTCGCTGGCTTTCATATATGCCGTGGGCGAACCCAGTACGCATACAAGCTTCACGGTCTGGGCGTATTGCCGGATCCATTTGCTGTCGGCAGTACCGGCCACTGAATACCAAATGCGCTCGCCTTTGGAATTAGCTCCGTAGGCAGGCCCGCAGGTGAAACAGTTGCCGTTACTGGAAACCGTGAACTTCTCGACGGTCGATTCCACGAGGGGTAACGAAGCGGCCTCTTCGAGCGTCATTCCGAGGCATGCCCGCCCCAAGCACAGCTGGCCGGCTGGGGATGACGTCGGCGCGCCGCGGCTCGCAGAAGCCACCGCTGCGCTCGCTGGCATGCGAGCAAACTGGCCGGCTGGTGAAGCAGGCGCAGGGGCCACTGGCGCTGCAGGCGCGGCCTGCGCCACCGAAGCGACCTTGCAGAATTCTTTCTGGATAGCGCCTGTCGAGGAGAAGGCGCCACCGGGCGTTACGAACACGAGCGACAGCTTCGCGCCGCCTTGCGACGGCTCGACAGTAACGGTCAGCGGGAACGGGCGCTCCGGACGAGATTGTGAGTGCCAAGCCGTCAGCACACCTGCGGCCCGGTCGGCGTGGCGAATGGTCCAGCCTTCCGCCGCAAAGTACCGTTGCACTGCCGTGAAGGCGCCGTCAGCATGGATATTCGGCAGCTCGGTGAACGTGGCGAACTTCTCGCCGCTCAGGAAACTGCCGGTTGCCTTGAAATTGGTGTCACAGTCCGCCGCGTGGGCAGACATGGTCGGGCCGAATGCGCACAGTGCGAGCGCAAGTGGTAACTGTCGAACAACTCGCATGATGGATACTTGATCTTCGTGAGGATGTGGGGAATGGAAGTGCGGGCGTGGCGCCCGCACTGTGTCAGCGGGTGGACGTCGCCCGCTTATGTTGCGCCGCCAGCTCGGGCATGAAGTCCTTGTTGAGCGACGCCTGGTAGACGGCGCCGAGGAGCGCGTTCGTCTTCTGGCTTTCCATCAGGCTCTTCGAGATCAGGCTGGCCAGCTGCGCCGAGATCATCAGCTGCTCGCGCTGCAGCGTCACCTCGTCGGCCGCGCCGATTTCCTTGAGCCACTCGGGGTTGTCGTAGCGGCGTGCCGCGTCAACATACTGCAGGTGGTGCAGCGAGATACCCTTCGACTGCCAGTCAGGCGCTGCCTGGGGCAGGTGTTGCGACAGGTACTTCGCCGCGGCGCCGCCGCCTTCCTGCATGGCCTTCAGGATCGGGATGGTAGCCGCGTACTTGGTGCGGTTGCTGACCCACTCTTCGACAGGCCGCATCGCCAGGTCGACCCGCGCCTGGTAGCTGTCGCGCAGCGCCAGGTAGCGGCGACCCTCGTCGGTCTGCACCTCGATCTTCGCCAGATCGCGCAGCTGCACTGGTGCCGACAGGTTGCGGACGTAGGCCGTAGCTGCCGCGAGCTGCTTTTCATTGAACGACAGCGAGATCTTGCTCTGGTCAGCCACGGTTTGCGCGCCGTCGAAAATCGTCGATGCGCGGATGTCCGCGTCGGGCAGGCCCGAAGAGACCGCTGGCGAGGTTCCAGCCCAGGTACACGACTGTGCTCGCACCTTGCCGCTCGCATAGGCCTCGCAGGCTCCGCGCTGCGCCATGACGGCCTGCACTTCGATTGGAGGCGCGAACTCGTCGTTGCGCGCGATAGCGATCGCCTTGTCCATGGACGAGGAGCCGCTTGATGGGCGGCCTCCGCCGCCACCACCACCCGAGCCCCGTGGGCCGAAGGCGCCGCCATTGGCGCCACGGAACCCCGGATTGATCTGGTCGAAGTTTGGGTTAGCCAGGCCGCGCGACGCATTGGCACAAGGGTCAAGAGGAATGCGCGTGGAGCGCTCGACCTGCGAAGCCTGCTTCGAGCGCTCGATGTCGATGTTGCGCTCGACCTGGTTCTGGTTCGCTTCCGCGATCTGGTTGGCCACCTTCGCCGAGTTGGCGCTCATCGTGTTCTCGATGCGCAACAGTGCCTGCATGATCGTGGTCACCCCAGTGGTAATCGCTGCGGTTGTACCGTTGACGGCGGCCGTCGTCAACTTGATCAGTGGAGCGAGAACTGCAGAATCTCCGACCGCAAAC
>NZ_JBHSMS010000026.1:38354-55677 GCF_042656795.1 Massilia jejuensis
GCATTTCGTTCCTTAGGGCAGGAGCATGTTTTTGAGTTTGTTCCAAGCGTCGACCACCATGTTGCTCCCTTGGCCTGCCAGGGTCGGCTCGCTGGCCATGGTCGTCGAAGGCTGGATGCCACCACCCAGATTGCCAAACGTATCGGTCGAGAGACCTGGTATGTTGGCGCCGTTGATCGCGCTGTTGACTCCCTGTGTGGCCTTCTGGTTGACCTCGTTAATCTTCTCGGACAATTCCTGGGAAAGCCGCTGGCATGCCTGGTTGGCCAGCTTCGTAATCATGGCCGAAGCACCGGGTGTGAACCCGAACGACGCCATATCGAGCGAAGAGAGCTGGTCGAGGCAACTCGACTTGACCAGGCGCGACGCCTGCTGAACGGCGTTCAGGCCGGTCGTGGAGCGGTTGAACTCGATCTGCCTGACTTGCTGCTGAATCTGCTGTATGTCCGATCGGAATTCACTACACGAAGTTGCAGCGCCTACTGATGTGCTATGCACATAAAACAGAACAGATGCCAGTAAAAAAAAGCGGCGTTTCATCTCGTTGCCTTTTAGGGGAATGCGATAGTGTCTCACAGAAACATTTATGGAGCTACTGGCATTGCCCAGCAGCTGGCTCGGGCGCCTCACCATCAGAGCGCTCCGGAACCCCGTCAAAGCCGGCAACAGCCACCAGGTCGGTTAGCGTTTCGAGCGTCACTCCCCTGGTTTTCTTCAATACGTCGGGCAAAGTGGTGATCGCTCGCGCGAATCGCTTCTCGAATTCCTCTTTCGAGACGGCTTCGCCAGCGCGGAACCAGTCCATTACGCGTTGGGTGCTTGCCACATATTCGGAGCGGTAGATCTCGGACGCTTGGCGGATCCACGATTGCATCACCGTCGTGCGCTGGTCATTCGACAGCACTGGCGCAAACGTCATGCCGGCCAGGAATGCTCCCAGCGCATCCGAGAAATCGGCTTGCATCTTCGCCACGACAGCAGCCTTCTTCTGCCCATAGGTGAAGGACAGGCCTTTCCCATTGCGCAGACGCTCGTCGGTTACGCCCTCGAAGAAGCGCAGAGTGGCCTGATGCATCGCGAGCTGCAGGCGCGTTTGCATCGTCTCCGGCGAATCGACCCGCAGGTACCCCATCTTACTCATCATGCGCTCGGCATGGGCTTGCTGGCTTCCCAGGAACCCCTCGTCCGCAAATACCGAGGCGACCGTGCGGACGAAGTCATCGACCTGGGCCTGCTGGTTCTCGGGCGTAGACTTCTCCCAAATGCGGCCGACGATATGCGACAGCATCGAGTTGAGCTCAACACGCTCGTAGGCTTTTGCGTCGGGACTGACGGCGAGGCGGTCGGCCATGACTTTGGCCAGCGCATCGGTCGAGGAAATCATGAACTGGAGCGCGCTCTTGCGCTCTTCCATGCTTGCGTTGGTACCAGGGCGCTGGATGATGCCCAGCATCAGCGGGCTCATGTGGTTCAGGTACCGGATTGATACCTTCGCGTCGCGCCAGGCCGGCGAGTAGTCAACCTTCGAGTCGTTCACGGCCGCGCGGAAGTGCTGCTCCATTACAGCACCGACTGCGGCCTGAGCCGGGCTGGCGCTGGTGAGGCCAGGCGTTACGCCGGCTGCGCTTGCAGCTGCTGGTACAGAGGCCATTGCTTCAGCTCCTTATCTTCGACCTGGTGCAGGCTGGTGCGTTGGTCGCGGGGCATGGCCCGGAAGAATTCAAATACAGGGGTGATGTCGATCACGCCGGGCTTGCCCATGCCGAGCACGTCATGCGCCGCCTCGGCAAGCGCGGCCAGGCGGAGGCTGTCTTCGAGGATGCCCTCGGTCGACGGCGCCGCGGAGAAGCATTCACCGAACATGCCCGCACGGTCAGGGATATAGGAGAACCCGCAGCGAATGTCGGTGGTGGTCAGCGTGCGCATCAGCTTGCGTTCCGCCATGCGGCCGAGCAGCGGCATGAATCCTTGCGCCGAGAAGATTTCGTCGGCGTACATGATGCCGCCATCGATCCAGTAGGTGGTGCGCTGATTTTCGGGAATGTCTTCGCGCTCCGCCGTGGCGAGCAATGCTTCCATCAAGTTCAATCTGTTCTCCTGGTGAGCCGGCCGTGCACGGCCAGCGAGTAACTGCTGCGACGCGTGTCGCAGGGTTGTCTTTACAGCGCGTACACGTCGGCCATCTCATCCATGGCGTCAGATTCCCCGAGCGACGAGCTGCCGACCTGGGACTGCATGCCCATCGCACGCATGAAGCGCTCCAGGCCGTCGCCCGTACGCGAGCTTGCGCGATGTACCGTCTCGCACGCCAGCTTCAGTGCTGCTGGACGCTCAAGAAAAGCCTTCTGTAGCGAAGGCACGACTGATGGCGACGCTTCGACGATCTGCACCCATGCCGTGAGGTTGAGTGGGTTCTTCACCCAGGCAAGCGTCTCGTCGTAGTGCTCGGAGTCGGGCGTGGCCAGGTCGCCGGCAACATCGGCGATCATTTCGATGAACATCAGGCCGCGGCCGCGCTCGGAGAATGCGTCGATGCCCTCGGTGACGATCTTATCGGCCGGCACATCTTTATTGAAATCTGTAACGATTTTTGGCATGTTATTCCTTACGCCTTGACCATGGTTCGCGTCGTCGCGGAGACCATTCTGCGCAGCGAGCGCAATGTTTCCTTCAACACGTCGTCGTAGCGCTCGGGGGCCATGCCCAATCGGGCGCACGTCAGCTCGCGGGTTTCGTCAGCGACGTAGCGCGCCCGGTAGACTGCCTGCTGCTCGGCCGGCAACTCCTCCAGGGCACGCACGGCGACCGACATGCCTACATTGATGCTACTCATGGCTGGCTCCGATCAGCTCGAATACCCTGGCGCCGGCTCGTCCCCGCCTTCTTCCTCGGCGTCGGCAGCGTTTTCCACCTGTTCCTGCGCCAGGCGCATCTTCACCTGGTTGCGCACGCCGTTGATTTCCGCCAGCGAGTTTGCGGCGACCTTCTCCGACACCGGGGTCTTCTTTTCGAGCACGCTCTTGAGCGCAGCCACCGTCAGTGGCAGCGCTTCGGAGCAGTTCTCGCGTTCGAGCTGCCGCAGCGTGTTGGTGAGGATGACCGGGCTGCAGCCGAGCCCCTGACCGCTCAAACCAACAGCGCGTCGCGCACCGTTCAGCGTCTTCATTATTTGCTCCGTTCTCATTGTGGTTGTCCTTCAAATATGTACGGATTTACCGTTCGTTAATTTTGGCTGATGCGAAAGCACGTGGTTGCAATCAACCGACCGTTTTTCGCTTTTTTACATCAGCAACCACAGCAGCGACAAACTTACGGATCACGGTCAGGAAACTCTCTGCCGTAACCTCGCCTCGCTCGATCCGCCTGCACAACATTTCCCATTTCGCCGTCAGGCCAACGCTCTTGAGCTCGGACGGCAGCGCTGCTTCCAATTTCTTTCCTGCCTCAGTCATCACGACCACCGTTGTCTGGCGGCCGCCGACCACGCGCGATTCGCGCGCAAGCGACTTGTTTCGGATCAGGTCGACGATCCCCTCGCTACGTGTGCGCGCGGTGCCAATCCCGTTGGTAGCCTCCAGCACGGCGACATCGGCAGGAGTCTGTGCGTGGCGCGACGCAAACAGCATGTCCTCAAGCAGGCTCGCCTCGGTGTAGCTGGGCGGCGGAGGGCTTTGCGTCACCTCGACGCGCGCGGATACTGCGCCAATGATGGCGCCGACACGCACCTTACCGATGTTAAGGGGCTTATTCACGCGGCCTCCGCATCGCGGTCGTCGTCGATCTCGACTTCGGCCGGCAGCTGGTCGACGATCTCGTCCTCGACATCCATCTCCGGCTCCTGGGGATCTGCTTCCGTCCACCCGTAACGCACGACCTGGGTCGAATCGGCAACGAACAGATCATTGCCGAATGCCACTTCGACCGTGGTGACGTCGTACTCGAAGTCGGGATAGAACTGGGCTGCGAAGCGGTGCGTGATCATCTCAAACACCTCGCGCTCGGCCGCATTGAGGTCGCGCCCGGAGGCCGGCAGCGTGCCCAGCGGCACAATCGCGTGGTGCTCGTTCTCGCCGATCTTGGCGTCGTCGACCGAGTCCGGCCGGGCGCCGGCGTTGGCGCCGCGCATGACCTTCCCGAACATCGGCGAGAGCCCAGCCATGATCCCGCGCGCCTCAAGCAGCATCGTCTCCGGGATATAGGGGCAGTCGGTACCGATATAGGAAATGAGCCGGTGCTTCAAATACAGGTTGTGCATCGCCTCGGTGACGTCTTCCATTGGAATACCGAGCCGCTGGCTGGCCTCCATCTCCAGCGTCGTCTTCGTGAAGGGCATCGGCGGGGCCTTGCGCTTACGCCGCACGGCAGCCTTGTTGTACCGCCCTTCCAGGCCACCATTGATCTTGTCGACGATCGACCTGGCGAGCTCCTCGCTCGTGATGCGGCCTTGCGCGTCGAAGCCCTCCGTTTGCTCAGCACCAGGGCGCGCCTTCCAGCGCAGCTCGGTACCGTCGTCCAGAGTAATGATCGGCGTGTAGTAGTGCACCGGGACGAACTCGGCGATTTCGCGCTCACGCTTTGCCGCCATCCAGAGGATCGGCCCCTTCAAGCGCCCGACCGCTACCGACTTGTCGTCCAGTAGGGACTGGTAGGCTCGCGAGCCGTTGAACCCGACGAGCCAATCGCCCTCTTGCCGCGCACGCGCGGCCTCGCCCGACAGCTGCCACCGCGGCAGGCCGTTTGGCGTGAGCTCGGCAAAGGCTTTCTCAAGAGCCTTGGGATGCATGTCGGTCACCGCTGCGCGCATAACGTGCGGTGCGGCCGGATCGATCCCCAGTTCGCGGAACAGCTCGTCCATCACGAGCTGCCCTTCCCTGCCTTTATCGCCGGCATTGATGATGATGTCTGCCTCGCGCACCTTGCGCTGGATCGCTACAAAGAGCGGATCTGGTACCGGCGCACCATCACGCACCATCACCGAACCATCCTCGTTTCTGCGCGGGCGTGGCGCGCGCTTGTGCACAAGGGGCATGACTGGCAGGTACACCAGGGGATCGGCCCACTTTTGCTCGGGCGCCATGTATTCGTCGATCGGCGCCATGTCTATCAGGTGGCCATTGGTATAGCCAACAAAATCGCCGTTCGGAAGGCGGTAACCGCAGTCGTCACGCCTCGATCGCCCGCCCTGCTGCTGCGCGAGGAAAGAGGCGATCTCTTTCGCGACAGCTGCCTTCTCGGCCAGGATCACAGTTCGGGACATTGTCAGATTTCCAAATGATGTTTCGTACGATGGCTATGGTACAAGAATGAGCCCTGAATTGATAGCCGACAATTGCTACTGTGCACTACTTTCATTGCTCAGGAAACAATAACGGCCGGGAAACTGGCCCGGCCGTTCGCTGTTTTAGGCAGCGCGTTGCTCGTTTACATCATCGTCGCCGTCCCCGTCCTCGTGTTCGCCCTGCCCTTCGCCTTCCCCGGCCTGCTCATCAGCGTCGCCGTTCAGGTGGAGGCGCTGCATCTGGCGGCGCATCATCTGGGACTCGTGCGCAGCCTCACGCAGCGCGCGGGACTGCTCGCGGGTGCGCTCGGTAACGGCCATGGCCAGCAATCGCATCGCAGGCGACGTCGAGTAGAACTGGCGGGTCTCGGTCGCGCGCATCACGTGGCGGGTGAAGATCGCCAGCTTTTCGCGGATCTTCTCGTCGCTGTCGCGATTGCCATCGGCGTCGGTAAAACGCAACAGGACGCGCACCGTTGCCGAGCCCTGGCGGCCGCGCTCGATCTTCACCGCCTCGCAGCCGAGCTCTTCGTTGATGGCCGTGGCCAGCTCCGACTGCTCATTGCGGTCGAGGCAGGTTTTGCGGACGCGCGCGCCGACGCCGGCCAGCAGCTGCTCAGTCTGCGCCTGCGGTGCGCGGGCGTTGCGGCGCAGATCCATTTCGTCTTGGCTGACGCCTTCCTGCAGATCCTGCTGGAAGGTGGTGCGGTTTGGCAGCCAGTAGATCGAGACATCGGCGTTCTTGGAATCGGCCGACGAGTGTAGCGCGCGGCTTTCCAGGTTCGAGCGCAGGAACTCCTGCCAGTAGAAGGCATTCTTCGACGGCGGGCGATTCAGCGCCGACCAAGTCGAGCAGAACAGCGTGGTCACGCCTTCCGGCGCCAGCTCGACAGGGACGGTCGAATAGATCGATTCCTTCGTCATGTACGGGCGGATGTTGATGACGCGACGCGGTGCTTCTGCCGGCATCTGCAGCACGGCGCCGGCGCCGATCTTGTGCTTGGCGGCGATCGACGCGGCGCGGAACAGGTTACCGCACAGGACGTAACGCTTCGACGTGTGGTCGCGCTCGATGAAGGCGTTGAACTCGTCTGGCACCTCGCGGCTCAGCAGGCCGTCGTCGATACGCTCGGCGCCCGGCAGCCACAGATCCAGGCCGGTGAACTGCTTCTTGTACAGGTCTGCCAGCGTGAAGCGCTGCGGCGTCATCCAGCCGGCCATCTGGATCGTCACGACCCAGCGCGCCAGGTTGGTTTCGCGGCCCCGCGGCGGCAGCGTCAGCGAGGTCACGGCGCCCTTGAGCACCTTCTCTTCACCGATACCGAAGTGGCGCTCACGGACGATCACGTACTGGCCTGGCATGAAGTGCTGCAGGTGAGACAGCAGCCAGTTGCGGCGGCGCTCGATCACCTGCATCGGGGTAATGAGCTGGTTGCCGCTCTCGTCCCTGGTGCGGCCCGAGTCGACCGTCTCGTTCGCACCCTGGCGTGCCGCGTCCGACGAGCGCATCATCACCATCATGGCGTCGAACATCTTCTCGACGCGGGTACGCAGGCCTGACGGCACCATGCGAATCGCGCCGGTCATCGGGCCGACGACATCAGGGCCGCCCGACTGGTAAATCGCTGGCGTTTCCATGTCCGGTACGAAATCAGGCGTCTCGCGGTTGTCACGAGCCTGGCGCGAGTCCAGGAACATGCGCTGGGTATTGCGCTCGATCTCCGACAGGACATCGTCCCACTTGCGCGCAGCAACCCTCACCCGCGTGGTCACGGTTTGCAGCTCGACGGCCTCGTCGAACACGGAATCGACGTCGCCATGATCGTTCAGGCGCGCCGGCAGCAGGTCTTCGGAGCCGGTGATGGCGGCCGCGTCGAAGTCGGCCATGTTCAGCACGTTGGTGCGCAGCGGGTTGATGCCCTGCTGATCCAGTTCAGCGACCACCTCATTGAAGTTGTAGGTGATCTCCTGGTACACGACACGCGACTCCTTGTCCGGCAACAGATCCAGGCGAGACACCGTGCGCTTGGCCAGACCGTGCATCGGTGCGTTCACCTCGGTACCGTCCGGGTGGATCGCTTCCGGCATGAACGAGCGGAACTCGATGCCCAGGCGGGTAGCGATGGCTGGGTTGGCCTGCAGGAAGTCGCGTACCGACGCGTCGCCCACGTTGTTGAACAGGTCTGGCAGCTCGTGCAGCTCGAAGCGGCTCGAACGGTTGCTGGTGGCCGACGCGTACAGTTTGCGCAGGTGGCCGTAGTGCACCATCATGATGCGCGCTTCCGACTGCAGGCCCGACGCCAGCATCTCCACTTCCGGCGGAATCACCTGGCCGCGGCGGTCGGCCCGGCCGATCGCCTGGACGTAGTCCACGATGTCGCCGAACACCTGGCAGAACATCTCGGTGCGCTGGCGCTGGTCGCTGAAGTCTTCGGACGCGTGCAGGCTCATGCCGGTGGACATGGCCTTGTTGCCGACCAGGGCGTCGTATTCGCCGAAGTTGAAGCCGCGCTCGATGTTGCTGATCTTGGACTCGTGGGCCGGGCGTGGCGCCACAATCCAGTGATCCGAGTGCATTCCGATGACCTTGTACTTACGGCCGGTCGCTTCCCCGACCGAGAAACCGGCCTGGCGGATCGCATTGCAAATCGTGTCGATCGGCGAGCAGTACAGGTCGTCTGGCAGCTCGTCGATCATCGAGTCGAGCGTGGCCAGGCCTTCCTTGATCGCTTCGCGCTCCGCTTCCGACGCGGCAAACTGCGATTCAAGCACATTGCCCTCGATACGGTTGCCCTCGGCGTCGACGTGCGTCATGCGAACGACCGTGTCGTACATGGCGCGCAGGGTCAGCTTGAGGGTCTGCGGACGGATGCTGTAGGTGCCGTCGTCGTTCTTGACCGTGTCCGGATCGGCCAGGGCTTCCTTGATGCGCTGCTCGAAGGTCTGCTCCAGGAAGATGATCGGCTTCTTCCCCTCGCGGATCTTGGCGACGGCGCGCTCGCCCGCAAAGCGTGCTTGCAGGGCGACGTTGAGGGTGCGCTGGGTGGTGAACAACAGGCTGCCGAAGCTGGTGGTCTGCGTCTTCACGCCGTCGATCATGCGCTTGATGCGGCGCATCTCGCCTTGCAGGCGGCGCAGCGCGTCGGCGTCGCCGCCCAGCATGTTGATGTCGGTCGAGAGCTTCTCGGCCAGGTCAGCGGTCAGGCCCAGGTCTTCAACACGCAGGTCGAGCAGGTTCGTCAGCGTGCCCTCGATCTGCTCGCCACCATCCAGCAGCGCATGCGCCTCATCGGCAGCCAGCGACTGGGCATCGATCACGTGCGCGGCGTGGCCGGCAGCCAGGAACTCCTCGTTCTCCGGCTCCGCCTGGTTGGCGATCGCCTCTTCATTGGCCATCTGTTGGGCGTAGGTGCCGGCCACCAGAGCTGCGGCTTGGCGCGCGGCCTCGTCGATCGCGTCGTCATTGCCGCCGTCGACCTCGCCTTCCGGAGCGTTTGCATCCTGGGCGGCGCGTGCGCGCAGCGCCTCGATCGCCTGACGGGACGAATTGTTGGCGCGCTCCAGCGTCGCCGCGATAAAGCGCTGCGCCGTGTCTAGCTTCTTCACCTGGGCGCGGGTCAGGCGGCGGCCCACCTGGTCGGTGACACCGCACAGGCGCTGCAGGCCCTGCAGGATGATAGCCACCTGGTCGGAGATCTTCTCGTTGGCCGACAGGCGCGCATCGTCCACCGTCATCATGATGTCGAGCTGCGACGCGTCGCGCTCACGGCGGATGAACAGGCCGTCCTCAGCCAACATGGCCGTGAACACTTCCTGGATGCTCTCGCCGCCGGCCTGCATCGCTTCCGACACCATCGACGTGTCGATGGAAGCCGGGAGCATGCGGCTGTAGAAGCTCATCTGGCGCGCATCCTTGAGCCAGGTAGCCGACGAATACACGACCGCCTTGGCCGCGTTCGCGACCGCGGTGCACACCGAACCCAGCTGCGAGGTGTCGCCGGCGGCAATGTGGGATTCATCGAAAATCACGATGCACTTCGGCGCGATCGACTTGATCCACTCCGACTTGTCCGAATTCTCGCCCTTGCTGAACTGCGAGTACGTGCAGAAAATCAGGTTCGGGTTGCCGAAGCCTTCGAGACCGAACTGGAAGTTTTCGCTGAATTTTTTCGACGAGACGCCGCTTGCAATCTTGTCCAGATTTTCGGAGAACTGGTCGACCACCTGGGCCGTGTGGTTCAGCACCATCGGGCGCAGCTGCGTGTGCAGGCCGGTTTTCTTCAGGTCGCGGTAGAAGTCCGAGAACAGGCTGTCCTGCTTGGTCACGAAAATGACCGGCAGGCCGCGCTGCCATGCGTACGAGACGCTGGTGGCGATCGTCGCGCCTTTGCCAGCACCGGTCTGGTCGCCCAGCACGAAGCCCTTGTCGCGGTCGAGCGCGCTCACCATCAGGGCCGACGCGTCGACCTGCTCCGGTGCCAGGTAGGCAAACTGCTCTTCGGTGAAGCCAATTGCATTGCGCACGTATTCGTCGATATTGCCGCTGCGGTCTTGCAGGCTCTGGAGCGCCTTGTAGGTCGGGCCAGCCAGGTTGCGGGGGATCATCAGCTGGATTTCGCCATTGTGCGAGAAGGCATCGTAAGGCAGCTGGTAGCTGTTCTCAGCGTTCTCGTTGGCGCGCAGCGCCGCTTCTTCCTCGGCGGTCATCTTGTGGCCAGCCGACTCGTGCACGCGCACCAGGACATCATTGGTGAAGGTGCGCAGCGCGTCCCAGTCGTACATCGTGTCCTGCTTGCGCGGGATCCAGTCTTCGCCGCGCAGCTCGCGCTCCTTGGCGCTGAACTTGCGGCCGACCGTCACCATCATCAGGCCGGACGACAGGTTCATCTTGCGGCGCATGACCGGCGACAGGAGCCCAATGCCCAAGACGTCGTAATCGGCCTGCAGGCCGCGCAGGAAGGCCGTCACGCGTCCCTTTTCGGCCTGGCGATCGACGTCGGCGGCGCTGGAATACTCCGGGAAGGTCAGGATGGTCAGGCCGTTCGGGTGACGGCGCGACATGGCGTGGCGCATCTCGGCGAGCGACTCGGCCGTAACGTCGTGACGGCTCAGGGACGACAGGCGGTGCGGCGGTACCGATTCGTTAAAGGCGCGCTCGACCACGTTGACCGAACCAGGCACGAAGGTGCGCAGGCGCGCATCGACGGACTCCGGCGCGGCCGGGTCGGTAAGCGTCACATAGGTCGAGCCCAGCAGCGAGGCGATGGCGCCGTCATTGAGCTGGGGGATATAGATCGGGATCTGTCCCTCGCCGCCGAAGGCGCGCACCAGTTCCTGGGCGGCGACGGCCGCCGGCAGCGGGATCGCGCCCGCGCCCTTCTGTGGGCCGACATAGGCAGGCGAGTTCTCGTACAGCAGCTGCGCTTCGCGATAGGCGGCGTCGCCGGCCAGCTCGTGGCGCTCCAGCACGCGGTTCGCCATCTCCGACTCGATCGTCTGGGCGACTTCCTCGACCTTGAGCCGGTCGACCGAGGCACCGCGGCCGTACAGGACATCGACGAAGCGGTTCACATCGGCCACATCGGCGTGCGAACCGGCCATCAGGCCTGCGATGAAGCCGCGCACGCAGCTCACCAGGTTCGTTTCGTCCGCGCGCAGCATGAACGCGGCCGGCATCGTGCCTTCTTCCACGCGCTTGCCCTCGGCGTCGACCAGGAAGCGGCTGCCTTCCGGGCGCTCGAACACCCGGTGGCTCATGAGGTTCATGCCGATCGGCGCCGCAACACGCATCGCAGCTGCAACCGCCATCTCCTGTGGGGAGAGCTTGGCGCCGCCTTCCAGGCGCAAGCGCACGTCTTGCGCGGTCGCGATCTGGATCTGGCGGGCGTTCGGGAAGACCGTCTTGAATTCCGACAGCTTAGGGGTCTTGGTCGGCGAGAACGGGCGGATCAGGAATGGCTTGCCACTTTTGACCGGCTCGAAGTTCAGCGGCGCGTGCTGGCACGCCTCCCACTCCGGCGAACCACGCACCAGGCCGATCAAGATCAAGAGGTTCTCTTTGAACCCCTCTTCCTTAATGAACCGCAGCTTGACTTCCTGCTTACCGAGATCGAACCAACTGGGCATATCCGCTCCTATCTGTAAATTCTGGTGATTGCATTTAACCTGTAGCTCTACGGTAATAGAAGTTGAGAGGCGTGGTTGCGCAAAGGCACGAATACAACGAAAAAAAGCCTCGCACTGTGGCGAGGCTTCGGGCAGCCGCCGCTTTCGCAGTGGCCGAGGTTTTTAGCCGTTCTGGCCGAAGGCCGCGGCATCGCTGGCGCCGGCGTCTTCTTCCCCCAGGATGTCCGAGACCGACAGCGCCGAATCTTCCTCGGCGGTGGCGGCAGGTGCCGGCTGGGCTTGCGGGGCGACCGGGGCCGGTTGCGTGCCGGTGGCGCCGGCAGCCTTGGCGGCCACGGCGCGGGCCAGTTCCAGGGTAAACTCGTGCTGGGCGGTGAAGTCGTTCACCGTGCTGATCACCTTGCCGGTGGTCGGGTGCTTCACTTCGATCTTCTCGATTTTCGGGATCACGACTTCGCCTTCGCCGTACTTGTTGGTCAGCTTCTGGTCACCCTGGTAACCGACCAGGCGGACGTCGTCCTTCTGGCGGATGACTTCGTTGCCCGCTGCGTCCTTGCCCTTGGTGCCTGCGGCGAAGAAGAAGCTCTTCAGGGTGATCGGCTTCGACAGGTCAGCGGCGTTCAGGGCGCCCAGAACTTGCAGCGCGCTGCTGCCCATGCTGAACTTGACCAGCGCATCCTTGCCGTCCGGGCTGCGCAGCGACACCCAGATCTTGTGCTCTTTCTCGCCCGGCTTCTGGTAGACGTCTTCTTCCTTGATCAGGACGCGGCGCACGAAGGCCGAGATCATGTCCGGATACTCTTCCTTGAATACCTTGCGACCGGTGCTGGTCTGGTGCTCGCGGAAGGTACCTTCGGCGTTTTGCGAGTTGTGGTCGATGGTGAACAGACCGGTCTTGCCGTTGTAGTTGACGAAAGTGGTTGCGCCGTTTGCGTTGCCGTTAATGCGACCGAACATGTGAATCTCCTGTAGAAATAGGCCCAGATCTGAAGGACAGCGTCTGGGCCGACGACGATGCCATATCGCTAAATTTGTACTTCTCGAAACCGCTTCAATCGATCCTTGTTGCGATCGCTGATGAACCCATCATAGAAATTTCAGGCAGGCGTGGTTGCAAAAAGTGCTTGCGCTTTCAAAACAGGACGGTGGCTAGGGTTCAGCTAGCGGTCACCTGAACCGGAGAAGGGCACGGGACAAGCTCCAGGCGGCCCTGTGCAGCGGCTTGTACGCGCCGGCGCACGGCCTCGCCCAGCTCGGCCCTGAACATGTTTTCGTAGCCCAGGCGTGGAGAGGCGATCGCGGCAAACAAAAACATCAGCACAACGAAGAAAATCATCACACTAGTGGTATAGCGCTCGATGGCTGCCACGATCTCACTGCCGGGCGCCGTGCGCAGACCCTCAGCGACAGCTGCCGCGGTGTCCGGATCGAGGAAGACCAGCGCCAGAGCCACCCAGAAGAGAGCCACGGGCACTGCGGAGACCAGCATCTCCGCGGCCCTCACGCCTACCTTGACGAGATTGCGGCCCTGCGCCCAGTACACGCGCCAATCGCCATGCACGGCCTTCTCCAGGGCTGCATAGTCGCAGTCAGCGATCGAGCCGACGCGCACCTTGTTGATCGCCACCTCCCAGTGGAGCGCAGCTGGGGTATCGATGCGCAGCTGGAGGGCCGCGCGCTGGCGCTGGCTGCCGGTGGTAGCCAGGAACGCCACGAGAGCGCCGAGGAGGCCACCGATGCTTCCAAAGAGCAGACAAGCAAACGCGGCTACCGGCAAGCCGGTGAGGAAACCGACGGTGACATCGGCGAGGTTCAACTTCGTGGTGCTATTTTTCATTTTCTGACGCCCGTTTGATTCGGCGGCCGGAGTCGGCCCTGCCTATTGTTTGACTTGCCCGATAGAAAGCGTGCTCGCCATAGGGGGAGGACGAAAAAAACGCCACTGTTATCCACAATTTTTGGGGATAACAGTGGCGCCGGCATTACGCCGCATGCAGCTGACGCGCGTCCTCGTGATATTTCTGCGCCAGCTCGGCAGCTACGATCGAGGTGATCGTAGTGGCGCGGTCGCCGACACGCTCGGTGCCCATCATGCGGCTGCGCTGCTCCAGGTAGGAGGCGGCCGAGCCCTTCGGGAATTCGCGGGCCAGGAATTTCAGGGCCTCGGTTTCGCCGATCAGGATTTCGAGCTCATTGCGCAGGGGTGCATCGGTATCGTCGGTGGTATAGCACCAGGTTTCGATCGGGCCGACTTCGTTGTCGAACACGGCGGTGACCTGACCATCGCGCAGGCGGAACCACGACCAGATGCGGCCCTGACGATCCAGCCCGTTACGCAGGATGTCGAGGTCGGTGTTCGACAGCGCCAGCTGTTCCGCAGCGTAGACGTTCTGCTTCTCGGACTGCTGGCCCGCCACCATCACGGTCGTCATACCGTCGAGAATTGCCTTCGGATAGTCGGTGATGTACTGGGTCACGAAATTCAGGTAGACCTTGAACTTACGGGTCTCACGCGTCTCCTTCTCGTTCAAGCTCACCAAGCCCTGAACCGTGTTCACGTTGTGCCATTCTTCGTACGTCAGTACCTTCGGCGTCTGTTGGATCTCGCGCACACGGCGGATCTGGTATGCCTTGTACTCTGGCCGCAACAGGGTTTCCATCTCTTCGACGTCGAGGAAGAAGTTACGCGCGCCCAGGTGGCGGGCGTACAGGTACATCATGCCCGCGAATTCCTTGCCGCTGGCCGACGATCCGCCCAGCACGTTCTGCAGGTCGACCACCATGATTCGGGAGTTATCCGTGTTCATGCGCGTGACACCCGAGAGCACTGCGTACTCGTTCGTGGCGTTCAGCAGCGCACGCGAAGCGCGCTCGATCAGCAGCTCGTCACCCACCTTGGCGGTACCGTAGACGGCCCGCACGCGATCGCTCTGCAGCACCTTGGTCATGTCTTCCATGCGAGGCACGGCGAAGCGCTGCGCGATGCGCGCCGACTCGATGCGCCCCGCGGCGAACAGTGCGTCGACGGCGCTGTAGACGGTCGGTGCGCGGCCGGTATCGAGATCGAAGCCGATCTCGCGCAGCTCGCGGGTAATGTCCTCGCAGTAGGCCGCCTGCCAAAGCCGCGCATCGGTGGAATCCGGCGCATACATGCGATAGGCTTCGGTCAGCATCGACTTGATGAAGGCACCAGTCTCGTCGCCCAGACCCTTGAAGATCACCTCATACACAGCGACCTGGAAGTCCATCTCGCCGCCGGTCGGACGCGTGCAGCCGAGCTGCAGGTCGTGCGGATTGGCGCAGTACATCGCGTCGTTGATGACCTTGAAATACATCAGCTGGCTGTGCAGCTCTTTAGGCAGCACCGTGCGCAGATGGCGAAGGAATCCTTTACCCGACGCGCCCACGTCGATCACGAGGCCGTATGGAAGCTGCTGGGCGCCCGGCGAGAGCGACAGGCAGTACATCACGCGGTTGATCAGGAACGATTTACCCGAGCCGGAAGGCGCCACCCAACCCGAGACGAACGAAGCGTGCTTTCGCGAGCCGATCTGCACCGGATAAATCACGCCATCACTGGTCTTGAACTGCAGCTGCCCGAATTCCCAGGGCGACGCCGGCCGCATCAGCGGCGACATGTAAATCGCATCCGACAGCGGCGCCGGCACCACCGGCGCGCAGCTCGCGCTCGTGTATTCCGGGATGCTCGACAAGCGCGCGACATCAGGCTCGCCCGTCTCATGGTTCGCCTGCATGCCGCCCCAGCTCTTCACGGCCAGGTCGAGCTCCAGCAGCGCGCTCTCGGCCTTCTCCTGCGAGCGAGCCCAGGTCGAGAAGGACACTCGCAGCCCGATGATCGGATCGGTCGCGGCGCGGTGCTCGTTATGCTGGCGCAGCTCCGTGTATGCGTCGCGGATTTGGCGGTTGGTAGCATTGAACGGCGCCAGGAACGAATTGAGCACCTGGTTGAGACGGTTGTATTCGAGGCCCTTCGGCAAGATCTCGTAGGAGATGCTCATAGGGATGCCGACGGCGCGTACCTTCTGCATCAGGGCAGAGAAAATGGTCTGCGAAGGGAGGTTGCGCGGCGACACCGGGCCGATCTCCATGACGGCGGTACCGTACCAGGTGTGGCCTACGGTTGAGGTCTCGTAGTTGCCGATGTGGCCGAGCACCTTGCGCGTCAAGACCTGCATGCCCAGGGAGAGCGGCGCTGGCGAGGCCTTGTCCGCGGTCGCCGAATAGATGGCGCCTTCCTGCCCGAGCAGGCGCGCAGTCCAGCTCGGCTGGAAAGGCACTTCCCGATCGGCGAAGCGGCGCACGCGCTCGAATGCCTCGCGCACGGCCAGCAGCTGCATCGACAGGCCAATGGTGCGGCTGTTGAAGTCGCTCAGCAGGCTCTTGACCAGGCCCTCGTGGCGCTGGAGGATCGCAGGGCTACGGCTAAGAAGGATCTGGCCAAACGGCGACTGGAGGGCCAAAGGGACGTTCTTGACACCCTTCCCGGTCGTCATGATCTTCTTGATCATGTCTTGGTATTGCTCGGTCGCCCGCTTCATCTCGTCAGGGCGCAGCGCCTTCATGTGCGTGCGCACGGTGAGAAGCGTCATTTCCTCGGCGGCACCGCTCGACAAGCGCGAGGCCAGGTCACGACGGTAGGATTCGGCGTCGCCGCCGAGACGCTTCGCAGTGGCCAGCATTGGCGCGATCTTCTGCTCGAAGACCTGAGCAGCAGTATTCGGGTCGTGCAGGAAGTACAGGCCGAACGAATAGGAGCTCCCGTTGCCGCCGGCCATGTAAGCCGCAACCTTGGTCGAGACCAGTTCGGCCATCCGGGCGGCGTCCGCCTCACGGATGTTGTTCCGGGCACCGCGCACGAGCAGGAACGACACCAGCGTGCCGTCAGCCATTTCCAGCGAATACGGCTCGGCGAACGGCCCGGATTCCTCGCCCATTGCCCCACCGTGCGCTGTCTTAGGCAAGTGGCTGTCCTGCAGTAGTTCGCTGATGAAGGCGCCCTGATCCAGACGCTGCGATGGCACCACGGCGCCCCGCCACTGGCAGTGGGTCATGGCGCTACCGCCACCGAGGGTGTCGTGCGCGGACTCGGCAAGAGAAAGCAGGATATTCGTCATGTCAAAAAGTCTTCTGGAAGGTAGTGGGCCGCGCTTATGCCGCGGTGGCCGGGTTCAGCTGCTGCTCCGCCGCCTCGTGCTCGGCACGGCGATCGTGCGCCATCTGCTTCAAGCCTGGGAGGACGTCGGGCGCGCGCAGGATCTCGACGATCTTCGGGTCGCGCTTTGCCGCGGCCGTGATGATCTCCATGAGCCGGGTGACGCGATTTACCGGGGGGAGCTGGAAGATGTTGTCCATCTCGGCCGTCAGTTCCAGCGGCAGGCGCCAGACGATCTGGCCGATAGCGCGATCGAGCGGGTCAATGGGAATGATCGGGGCTAACATAGCCAAACTCCTGTAGTAGTGCATTGAATCGGGGCATCGTGAAATCCATGGCGATCGCGGCCTGTTCCAGCCCCACCAGGTTGTCCTTGTCGACGTTGACGATCACCGACCCGTTTCCATAGCCGGACACGCGGAAACCTGCCTGCTGCAGCCGGTAAGCAGCCTCGAAGCACACTGCCCGGTCATGCGCGCGCAGCCAGGTGCTGTGCACGTCGTATTCGTTCTCGCCGGTGACGCGAGACCACTTGGCCGACATCAGTGCCTGGCAGTGGATATACGAAACGATCCCCGACGCAGGCATGGCCTTGATGAGGCGATCCTGTGCCAAGCCCTGCGGCAGCTGGCAGCCCGTGGGCAGCGCTTGACACGTCGACGAAACCAGGTAGGACTTGACGTGCACGCGGGCATGGCGGCTCACCCAGCGGTACTCCACATCCGTCATCCACGTGCGCTTGGCGC
>NZ_JBHSMS010000026.1:55736-155555 GCF_042656795.1 Massilia jejuensis
GAATTCGACGACCGCCTGGATCAGCGTTGGAGGGAACGTGCCCGCCATCACCGCCTCATGGTCGAACCCGACATCGGACAGGGCGTGCGACCAGCCGGCGTCCGGTACCGGATTACTCAGCAGCCATTCGGCATAGGGCATGCGGTTGAAGCGCAGCCGAACCCGCACGCTGTTGTCCATAAAAGGCGTGTAATTCGACGACCAGCTCTGGTACGCGGCCGCGAGCTTCTGCAGCAGCATGTCCTTCGACGGCGCGGCCGGCGGCAGCGCCTTGCCGATCGTGGCGACCAGGGTGTCGTCTTGGAGGTTGCGCGTGGGGTCGTCCAGGTTGTACACCTCGACCGCCATACGCACGGCGTGCTGCACATAGATCACGAGGGCCTTACCGCCTTCGAGCGCGTGGTGCCCGTCGATCCGAATACCGAAGTCCTGTGCGATCTCGGATAGTTTCAGGCCCAGGTACCCAGTGCGACGCACATGATGAAGCTGAGCCTGTCCGAGCTTGCGGAAGTCCTGGAAGTCGCCCGAGGAGATCCACATGGCGTCGTTCGGCAAATCGAAGAGCCCGCGCACGCGGAACGGCTCGCGGTGCGGAAGGAACGCCCACCCTTCGGCCAGCGTGTTGCGGTTGTCGTGCAGGACGATGCCAACCATCAGCTTTTCCGCCACCTCGCGAGGCGTCGGCTTCGGCTCGGCCAGCGCCGCACTACGATGCCTAACATTCGGTTCAAACATCTGATCCTTGTACTTCTATGCTTGTTGTTGTGATTACTGGGCTGCTGTGCGCCTGGTGAAGATCGACGACCAGGAGGAGATAGGCAGCGACGCAAACTCGTCGGCGAACTTCCTCGCTTGCTTGACGACCACGCCCAGGGCGAAGACGACACGAAGGCCCTTGAGAGGCTCCGCGCGCGCTGCATACACTGGCTCGGCCACTTCTTTCATCGCGATCGCAAAATGCGACGCTTTCGAGGAACCCCAGACCGACTCGATGTAATGCGAGTATTCCAACAGGCTTGCATGGAGCACTTTCGCATCAGCCTTCTCCTCCTCCGACGCATCCGGGCTGGCCAGGACATGGCCAATCGTGCGCATCAGGTGCGAGAGATCTGACTGTTTCAGGTCAGGCAGGTATGCCAGCTGCGACACGCTTCCCGCGAGCTCCGATTCGTCGGCCCGAAGCAGACGGCTCGCCAGCTCGCCGATGTGGTTCACCGGATGGCAGAACACGCATTGCGGAGCGAAGTTCTCGTCCGCGTTGTTCGCGTGATTGCAGTCCTTGTGGTGAATCTCCAGGCCGCCGTTCGACTTGACCGAGCAGGCTTGGCACGTGAACTGCGCGCGCTGGAGCACTGCTGGCCGTTTCGCACGATATGCGGCGTCCGCCGCTTCCGCTTGCGGATCGTGGTCGCGGAACGTGTTACGGCTGACGCCTGGAATGAGCTCGGCCATTTTTATTGAATGTTGGTGGTGTTGCTCGATGCCGACGAACCGACGAAGGTCTGGGTCATGGTGTCAGTGGTGGCCGTGATAGCGACCAGGAAGGCGCCAGCAATGACCTTGATGCCGATATGGCTCCATTGAACATCGCCGCCGTCGCGACCTTTCGACTTCTTCAGCATTTCCATCATCGCCCAGCCGATGGCGCCGAGACCGATCAGGAAGAACAGGTAAATCAGCGCTTCCTTGATCACTGGCAGGTTCGAGGTGATGGAGCGAATGCGATCGAAGATGTTCTCAGCGCGCGCCGGCGTGGACACGAGCATGCCAACCACGATCATTGGAATCGAAACCGACCAGATTTTTTTGAGGTTTTTCATTTGGACTTCCCTATAGATTGAGATGATTTCTAACTACATACCCGGTGTATAACCGAATTCTTTTTGCGTGGTTGCAAGCTCAGATGAGCGGAGCAACGAACCGCCATAAATTGACGCCAAAGGCGCCAGCAACGATAAAGACAGCAGCTGTCCAGCCCGGATCTTCGGTCTGCGACTGGCCGCCATCACCTATCTTCACGAGCAAGCGCGTGCCTTTGAGGATCGCCAGGACGCCGAGGGTTGCCATCCAGGCGAGCACGCACTGGAGGATCATTTTCGGCACGCTGTCGCCGCCCCCAGGCATGACCGACATGGAATTCGTCACAGGCATCGCGAGGCCTGTCACGGTCAGCACCTGCATGTTCAGGTAGGCATGTGCGTTGATGAAGAAGGTGCCGACGATGAACCTCGCCGACACCGATCCCCATCCGTAGGTGCGGCGTGCGTCGTTCCACTTCAACATCCGCTGCGCGGCGCTACCAACCAGGAACCAGCCCAGGCACAACGAGCAGACGCCGATCGCAAATTCCTTGATGACCTCGGCGCCTTCGGTGAACGAGGCGAGCAGTGCTTGAAGATCCATGACGCTCTCTCGCCCTATTACTGGTAACGAACGCCGTTGACCTCAACGACTGGATTGCCGGCGGCGTCGACCGCGACCGATCCGACCGTACCGAGCCCTGGGATGGCCTCACCTGCTGCGACGCGATGCTTCACGCCACCGAAATCGACCAGCGCAGTCGTGGCGCCATGACGGGTGGAGACGCCGATCACGCGAACACTGTCATTCGAGAGCATCGCAGGCCGGCGCACATCGACCGCCGACGAAGCCGAAACTGGCCGATACGTTGCCGTTGGCAGTGCGGCTGGCGCTGGTGCCGGCGCAGCGACACGGGCCTGAGCTGGCGCGACGCGGGCTTGTGCCGCCGCTTTCGCAGCCTGTGCACGCTGGCGCGCCTCTTCACGCTCGTAGCGAGCCAGACGCTTCTCCAGTGTGGCCACGCGCGACGCGAGTTCGTCAGGCGATGCGGTAACTGCTGGGGCCTTTTCCTTGACCATCACCAGCTTCTCGGGCGGGGCTGCTGCAGGCTTCGGCTCAACCGGCTGGGCTGCTGGCGCTGGCGCAGGTGCCGCGGCCGCGACGGCTGCCGGCGCTGGTGCGGGTGTCGGTGCTGGTGTGGGCATTGGCGCGGGCTGTACTGGTGTCGCAGCAGGCGCAGGCGCTGGAGCGCTTGCTGGCGCTGCGGCAGCTGGGGTCTCTACAACCGCATGGTGCGCGCCTGGGGCGGCATCCACCGGCGCTGGCGCTGGCGCGCCGCCCATCAGGGTCGCCGTGTCCCCGGAAGCACCAGGTGCACCCATCTGCTCTGCCGCAGCTGGCGGAGTGGCAGGCGGGGTCGGAGATGCATTGATCTTCTGGGGGCCCGGATCGAGAACGAGGATCAAAGCGAAGAAGGCGAAGAGGATGCCGCCGGCACCGTACATGACCTTCTTGCCGGTCGAGAGCGGCTTCTTGGTCTTGACCTTGCCGATCTTGACCGACGCCGCCGGTGCTGCACCGATCGTTGCGTTGGCGGGAGCGGCGCCAAAGCCCGCTGCGGGCTCTGCGCTCGGAGCAGGCTGGCCGAAAGCGTGCTGGTTGGCCGTGCCCAGAGGATCCATTTGAGCGCCGAGGCCTGGCTGGGTTGCGCCCAAAGCGCCGTAGAGGTTGTCAGACATGTTGTTTTTCCCTTTTTACTTGTTGCCCTGGCGAGCCCGGCCAGCGAGATCGGATTGGTAGATCGATTCTTCAAACACGAGACCGAACTGCGTACCAGGTGCGAGCGTGACGTGACCTTCCTGTGGGCCGGTGGCCAGTGCGCGCGACACCTGGTTGGCGCCGGACGAGTACATGGCGTTACGGGCTTGCTCGGCCGACGGTGCCGGGATCTGCTGACCACCGGTGACGATGCCACCGCCGTTACCAGCTCCTGGAATCGGGACGGCGATGACCTGGGTAGCGACCTGCGCGCGCGCGCCAGCGTAGGCTTTCACGCCTTCCGCGAGCACTGGGAAGACATAACGCTGGGCGTAGCGGCCGTCGTACTCGCCGCGGACGATGTCGCCGCCGACTTCTCCATCCATACCGTAGGCCGAAATCTTGAACGTGCGACCTTTGAATGTTGCTTCGGTAAAGTCCGCCTGGAAGCCCTTGTCGCCGATCCGCTGGGCCGAGCCTTTCACGACCGCGCCCGCGAGCGGGCCGCTGTTGATACGCGCGCGCAGTTTGCCTGGCGTGTCCGAGTCGGCACCGCTGATCATTTCTGCGGCATGCGGCATGTCATACGCTTCCACGACCATTAGGTCATTCGCGGGGCGTTGCGTCGATGCCTGGCCAGCGTTGCCCTGGCCACCCTGGGAGTCCGAAGCATTTCCGCTTTTACGTGAGTCGCGGATGTAGGTCGACAGAGTGCGCTGTCCGTCGCCCTGCCCCATTCCCCAAGCAGTCATCATTGAATCCATCTGCTTTTCGAGGCCTTTCAGCCGATCCTGATCAGTGCCGGCCGGCGCGGTCTGCGCAGGCGCCTGAGCAGCAGGTGCTGGCTGCTGGGCATACTGATCGACGCGCATTTCCCCCTGCTGGGTGATCGGCTGCTGCTGCGTGCCCTGCATGTTCGGCTGAGCCGCACCAGCACCAACCTGATTGCCCACGGCGCTCTGGCCGCCAGTCAGGGCAGCTGCGATGCGCTCGTTTTCCTGCTTGGCCATCGCGGCGCGGTCGGCTTCGCTTAACATACCGGTGACGACAGGCTGGTCGGACTTGGACTCGACGATCGCCGACGCCTTCTTTTCTTCACGATCGCCGCCACCAAACGACAGGAGCAGCAGCAGCAGGAGTGCGGTGCCGACTACGCCGCCGATGACGATCATGTTGCGCTTGCCCTTTGGATCCCAACGTGGCTTCGCTCGCACAGGGCTAGGGGCGCCGCCGCCGATCGAGGCGCTCGATGCAGGCGCTGCGCCTGGGATCGGGGTGTCGTTTGCTTCCATCAGATTTCCTTTTCTTATTTCAGGCGAGCCGCGGTGGCGACTGGCGGGATATACGGCAGATCGAGCACCGCGTTGACCTCGCGGCCATCGACACCCATGCGAATGAGGGACGTGTAGGGGAGCTTGTAGACGGCGGTGCCATCAACAGCTGCCTGACGGTTGAACCAGCCAGGGCTAAAGATCGTGTGCGGCGTGCGCACGTAGAGGTGACCCCGCCACATCCATGCGGAAGTGGTAGCGACCTGGGCGACCTTGACGTCGACCGCACCCTCTGGCGGAATGCCCATCAGGAAGCCCTGCATGTCGCCGACCTGGGTGCCACCGTCAGCTTCGAGGCGGTCGCCAGGCAGAACGCTCTTCGCTGGAGTCAGCACAGGCACCACGGCCTGGATCATGCTGTCGACGGTCTTGCTTTCGTTGCCGACGCGTACCTGCAGCAGGATCGGGTTAGGCACGCCGACCAGGCGGATCATCACGTTTCCACGGCCGCTGATAGCTTTGGCCGTCACCTCAACGGTCGACGAGCCACGCTCCTTCACTTCGTCCGTCTGCAGGACGCCCACATCGAACGCGTAGGAAAAGCTCTTGGCGCCGTCGACGATCAGGGGCGAACCAGACCGATCCACAAACGTCACCAGAGCGCCATGATTGAATGCGATGTCGATCGAGCCAGGCCGCGAGTTCGGCTCGAAGCTGATCGGCATGATCCGGCTGCCCTTGACGGTGTAAGGGCCGCCAGGGGTTTCCGCCATCGCGCGCGCGCGCTCGTACATCAGTGCCTCGAACTTTCGGATCTCTTCAGGATCCATTGGCGAGACGCGCTCGATGGCCTCGGCCGGGTAGTCGATCTTCGCGGCTTTCAGGTTCGGATCAGGCAGTTCACCGCCCGACACGCGACGACCACCGGCCGGGCCACTCGCTGCGCCGGTTGCAGGGCCACTTGCGCGACCGGCCGGGCCGATGTCGTTCGATGGGCCATTTGCCGAGGTGTTCTTATTCGGTGGATTGGCTTTATCCCAGTTCTGCTGCGCTTCCTGGCGCGAAGGAAAGTTCTCGACCACGACGCCCTTGCTTTGCGTTGGGGCGGCTTGGCCAGCTGCAGCGGCGGTCTGCACGTTTTGTGCACATACAACAGAACACGAGTAGGCAAAAAAAGCCACGACTGATGCTTTTAACTTCATGGGAGGGACTTTCAGAAGAAGCTGCGACCGGCCACGAGATTGATGCTCTGGCGGAACGAGAAGATGGAATACAGGTATTGACGGACGTAGCCGTTTGGAGCGCGGCGCATCGCGTCCACGAGTTCCAGGCGCGGGCAGATATAGGGGTCGATGTCCTCGATCCACTCTGCGAACTCCGGGTGCTGGAGCAGGACACGCTCATGCTCAAGTTGGCACAGTTCGATGACTTGCGCTTCGTCGCCGGCAAGCAGAAGCTGCAGCTCTGCATCGCTCAACGTCTTGGTCTCAATATTCATGGGTGATACTTCCTTATCTTCAGCTTCGCCGGCTGTTGTTATTGCTGCCACGGTACCAGAACGACGTTTTGGAGGCGCATCCCTTCGATGTGGGAATCATAGGACACCCGGACGACGTCGGTCTGGAATGCGTACGCGATGGGACGCGAGGTGGTATTGGCCTTGCCGCCACGGTAGCCGATCTCGATCACGCCCTGGATCTTGAACACGTTGCGCGCGCCGGCGCCGGAGCCCATCACCGACCTGGTGTTGATGAATGGCTGGATGACGTAGCTGCCGGCCATGTTGATGTCGTCCTTCTTCATGCGCTCCAGGAACGGCTCCATCACCTTGCGCACCGACTCGCTGCCACCGCCGGTGAAGCACTCGCCGATAGTGCGCTCAACGGTCGTCTGATAGTTGTGGAAGGCGTGGTTGAACAGTCCGTTGAGGCAATCGCCGGCCATGCGCGTGATTCGCGCGTCAGGCGGGTCGCCCTTGGTCAGCGGGAGAAGCGGGTAAGCCCGGCCGTTGGCGTCGAGCGCAACACGCTCACGCTCAGGCTTGCTGGTCATCATAACCAAGCCGCCGATAATACCGATCGCGCCCGCGAGCACAGCTGGGACGATCGCTTTTGTCAGCTTCGTGTTCAGGTCACGCAGGCGGACGACTTCCGTGTGCAGGTCAATCCCGAACAGATCGGGGGCTTGGGTTTGTTCAGCCATTACTGTTTCGCTCCTACTGCCTGAATCGGCATCACTACGATCGGGTGTTCACGGCCAGCAGTATCCATTCCGACCACATCAGCATCTGAGCGCATCATCGCCCCAGATCCCAGGACAACCGCGCCAAGTGCAAGCCATGCCCCGGAGACCACTGCAGCCTTGACTAAGGCGCCGTTGAGCGACCTCTGCTTCAGGTAGCTCTCGTAGTCGCTCTCCGCTGCTTCCTCGACACCACTTTGCTCGATTTCAGGCACTGCCAATCTCCGAAAATATCGACGAATACTTGTCGTCAGGCAAGATGATTTCACAAAGCGTAACCCCGGTCAATTGCATAGCGTTAGGTATCGGGAGCCACCTAACGCTCGGGAAAGACCTGCTTTTTGCGTTTCTACGCGCATAGCAGAATTTTTGTGCCATACTCATACAACGTAACAACCGAAAAAAAATTATGAATGAGAATCGCTTTGTTGCTGTTGGACGAATTGAACGACTGATCCCTGTGCCACGCGGCCTGAAGTTGATCATCGGAGGGCCTGGCCCGGCCAAAGGGCTGGTTGCGGTCGAGCTGCAAGACCCCGAGTTGCTCAAGCTGGTATCAAACCCGAATACCGGCTTTGCCGCAGGCGACATCGTCAGCGTGGGCGGCCGCCTGGAGTTCGATGTAGACACCCTCCAGAACATAGCTGTGGCCGCCCCAGACTCGGTATCGAGGATCGCTCGCGCACCAGGTAAAGCTGAGCAGGCACGCGCGCAGGCTGCACCGCCCGCAGGCGCCGGCTTGTTCGGCGTCTGCCAGAAGCCTGCAGCGGGCGCCCGCTCCGGCGGCGCTGCGCACGTGCCGCCATTGCCGCAGGGATTCCCAGGTTACACGCCCTTCGATGCCGAGCCAGTCGGGCTCTCCGACATATCCCTGTAGAACCTCACCTCACGCAACGTCATGACAACCTCTTCCTCCTTGCAAAAGGCAGACACCAACTCGACTGCGTCCGCCGCGCGCTCGGCCGGCTTCAACAAGCGCGAGTTCAGCAAACTCGTCGCCGCACGCTTCGGCGTAACGCTGGAGGAAGGCGCCTTGTTCTTCGACGAGATCGGGCAGCGAATGGGCGAGGGCCTGGCCGCGGGAGAAACCGTGTTCCTCTTCGGTCAAGGCACGTTGAAGGTCGTGAAGAGCCGCGGCGCCACCGAGGATGTCCGGATCAGGTTCCGCCCGACCACGCGCACCGAAAAGACTGCAGCTGTGGCAATCGAAGGGCTACCAGGGATAGCCGCCGGCGTGATCAAGGATGTGCTGCCGATCAGCAGCATCTCCGCCGGCGATCGCGCGCTGCAGGTCGACCGCGCATGCGTGGCAGAAGGCCGCGGCGGCAAGCTCGTGATCTACAAGGATGACGAGGGGCAGTACCGCGGCGTTTTGACTGCCCCAGGCACGGCCCCGGCCGAATCCATCATGGCCACGAAGAAGGCGGCCAAAGCATGGCTACGAGAAGCGTTTGCGCTCACCCAGCGCTAAACGAAAAAGCCCCGGACTAGCCGGGGCAAACGGAACTACTTTTGCTGGAATCAGCGTGGCGCGGGGTCGAGGTCGAAGTCCTGGTCGTTGTCGTCCCCAGGCGGCGCCGGCAGGCTCACCGTGATGTGCTCGATCTGCTCGAAACCAGCACCAGCGAGCTTGGCCGGAATGTCGTTGTAGTTCCCGGCGTTCGCAACAGCCACCTGAACAGCCGCGCGGACGTCCTGCTCGCTCATGCCGGCCGGCGCGCTCAACGACACCACCTGGTTCGGGTTGCCGTTATCGAGGTGCACGATGGTCGTCGCGTTGGCGCTGCGCTCGCGCATCGTCTGCTCTTCCCGCACCAGCTCGGCAAAGGCCTGGCAGAACATGAGCGGGTATTTCGCCATCGCTTCCTTCGCGCTCGGCGCACCGCCCAGGGCAGCTGCTCGCGACATCTTCTCCATCACCGCCTGAAGGTCTTGCGAGTGTACTTCCTGGCCCGACTGACCTTGCACGGCAACCTTCGTCCACTTCCAGGCCGATACCCCGCCGCCCGCGACAGCTGCCTGTAACGCCTCACCTACAGCGTCAAGGGACTTCTGGCTGACCACGACGGTGCCGTCGGCCGCCGGCTGCGCCGACTCGCGAAGGGCTGCAAAGGCTTGTACGAGCGAGGTCGTTGCGGGCACGGCAGTTTTGACGGACGACGCTTCGCCCGCAAGCTCCATCACTTGGGCCGAGACCATGGCGCTGTCCAGACCATCCAGGGCGGCATCCAGCGGCTGCCCGGCGCGGCGCAGGCGCGTTACTTCTTCGGAGCGCTGCACGATCTCCTGGATCTGCTCTTGCGTGAGCTCCACGAATGAGGTGCTTACCGCACCCTGGCTGTCAAACCGGTTCAATTCAATACGCATCGTCGTTTCCTTCATCAGTTAAATACAAGTTCTTGAGGATCTGCCTGAGCCGCCTGGTCGGCAGCGTCATCACGGTGCTGCCGGCTTTCCTGGGCGCTTTCTGGGCCGCCCGCTGGCGCTGCATGACCGCTTTCTGCCAGGCCTTCCTTGTGGGCGCGCACGATCTTGGCCAGGAAATCGGTCGGGGACACGGCATTACCGCGAATCCAGCTGCACACCGATTTCACCAGGTCCTGCGCCTTGGGGAACACCTTCGACAGAATTCGGCTGGCGCCGGCTTTCGCTTCAATACTCATCGCCAGGTTCTCGATGCGCGAGAGCGGCATCTGGCCCTTGCGCCACAGAGCGTATGCGTGGGCGGCGGCCTCCTCCCAGCTCGCCATCGCCTGCTTCGCCGCATCGTGCTCACCGTGCGACAGCAACAGGCGGACGGTACGCACCAGCAGCGGCGCGCCGTAAGCAAACTGGCGCTGGACATCCTCGCGCTCGCGCGCGCTGAAGTGGTGGTCGAGCACCAGGTGGAAGCCTTCGTGATCCAGGGCCGCCACAGGGTCAGCTGCGTTGAAGGCGATGCGCGCGGTGCGGCCAACCAGTTCCGCAGCCGGGCGCTGCTCCTCGTGGGCCGACATGATCTCGCGGACGATCGAAACACGCATGCGCACGTCGTCGCCCAGGCTGGTGTCGGCGCGCAGCTGCAGCGCCTTTTCCAGCTGTGCTGCGCGAATTGGGTCGAAGCTGGCCTGCTCGATCACTCGGGCATGGGAATAGACCGGGGCGTTCATGGTGAACTTCTCGCGCATCAGCTCGGTCACCGGCATCACCGCCATGCGACGGGTCTGGCCCTTGAGCTCGAAATCAGCCAGGTGCAGCTCGGACTGGAACGGCTTGGCCAGCTTCTTCGCCAGGCTTGGAACGATCTTCATGTAGAACTCGTCCAGGCCGGGGTTGCCGAAACGACCACCATTGGCCATGGACGAACCGCTGATCCAGGTCAGCTGGGCGCACCCCTGCTCGACCGCCACCAGCATCGCACGACGCAGCAGGAAGTTCGTCCAGTGCTCGGTCTCGGTCACGAGCGGCGCACGCTTGTACACCCCTTTCCAGTCATTGGCCCGGCCCTTTTGTGCCCAGTCGCTCTGCAGCTCGTGCACGAAGAGAGTGCTCACGCCGTTGATCACCTTTACCGACCAGCGCATGTGGGCGAAGTCGGCACGTGCGTCCGGGCACATGGCTTGGAGTGAGGACGAGAAGTGGGTGCTCAGGGTAACGCCGGCGGCCACGCCATCCTGCTTTTCCATGAGGGTTGACCGGCGGGCATCCAGGCGGAACACGGCGTCTGGATCTCGGCCGAGCTCCTCGAAGTCGAAATTAAGCGCGGCGATCCGGTCATCCAGGTCAGCGATACGGTCGGCCAGGTCTTCGTCCACCGTGGGGAAGTAAAACAGGCTCTCGTTATAGTCCTCGCCGGCTTCCGCGAAAGAATAATCGCGATAGTGCGTGTTGCTACCGGTCAGGCGGGCTTCCTTGATCGAAGGCAGCGCAAAGGAAGCAACCTCGGCCAGCTCCTCGCGCGTAACCTGGCGTTTACCCTGGTCTTGCAGCCACTCGATCACGTTGGAGTCGACGATCTCGGACTGCTTGATGCCTTTCTGGGAGAAACCATTGATCACGTGGATCCATTGCTGGGCCTGCTGCTTGGGTTGCTTATAAGCCGCGATCTCTTGCGGCAGGCGCCAGGCGAACATTGGGAACGCGCCGCCTGTGAGTTGGAATACCTTTTTTGCCATTTTGCTGTCACCGGTGTGGGTTTGAACTGATGGTGCCATCTTGGCACAAGCTCTTCTGTCGGTCAGTGCAACCACGCCCAGCAACAAGGCGGCCTCACGAGTGCAACCACGCCCGGCCGCGGCACTATCATGGCCGAGGTGGGTCAGAGTGACCTCCGCACGTAGGTCGAATAAACTACTGTGCTTATATACAGTATATTTCGGTATAACCGGCGTCCTGCTATAAAACGCAAAGAAATACATCGGTATAGTGCGCAGGATGGCGGAATATACGCTTTCCCGAAAAATTTCACATCAGAATAATGCTTTGCGGGAATACGCCCCGCTACAACCATGGCCAAGCCCTCCCCTCTCCGAAACAAGACCCAGTTGCTGATGTCGAAAGAGATCCTGAACGACAAAAATGTCGCCAAGACGCTTGGCATCACAGAACGGTCAGCCGCCAACCTGCTTCAGCGTTGGGCCAATGAGGGCACCGTGTTTCGGACGGCACCAGGCATCTACATGAGCGTGCTGGCCGAGAGCGACAAGGATCGGTTGATCCTGGAGAGCCTGAAGAAATGCGTCGGCACGAATATCGTCCTGGTGGGCGCCTCGGCCTTCAAGCGGGTGGGATGGTGCGACAGCGACACTCTCCACGTGGCCGTACCGTGGCGGCCGTCACGATCGGTACCGCGGGTGCGTGATACTGTGATCTACCCTGTAGGGGCGAAAGTCTGGCTGCAGCTCGCGAAGCAGTCGATCCAGATGGACTTGGATCGGCCGCCCCTACTACATCCTGTCAGCCAGATGCTTTGGTGGATGGATCAGGACTGCCCGATCGAGATGCCGGCAACAGACCGTATCAACTGGAAGGCGATCAACGCCGAGCCCCAGGTGGCGCAAGCGATGCAAAAGCACTGGGCCGACGCCCTGCCGGAAGGGTTCGACGTGGAGCTCTTCTACCGCATGTTGCACATGGATCGCCTGACGGGACGTGTCGCCGGCCGGGCTGAGCCACTGGATGTGGACGAGACAGCTGCTACGGACACCGCGGGCTATTCCGGCTGACCAATGAAAAAAGCACCAGGGGACAGTCTCGCTGCCACGCCTGGTGCTTTTCGATGAGGGGTTTAGATGACCGTGCCGACGCGGTCGAGTTGGGCCTGCTGTGCTGGGTTGAGGCTTTCCCTGGTCGCGATCTGAACGACGCGGCCCGTAGCGGCCTCCAGTTCGCTGGTGGCCACGTGCACCTCCATGGCCGACGCTGGTTCGGTGTGGAGGAATATCCTCAGTTCACCTGCATCATCGAGCAGGGTTGCGGCACCGAGGTGGTGCGCATCCAGTATTTGTCGGGCGGGCTTCGAGGTTATATTAACTATACTGGTCATGATTATTCCTTGTTATTCACTGCGACATCGGACTTCACAAGGAAATCCTCTTTTTTTGCCCCTGCTTCTAACAGCGGCACCATCCACGTAGGCGGCTTTCCACGCCCCGACCATCCCTGACCGTCTGGCCCTTGGTACTTGGCCTTCACCTGCGATCTGCCGTCAGCCTTGACGCCCTCGATCATTTGCGGGACGCCGCCACCTGGCACACTTGGCTGAGCGGTCGACGAAAGCCCACTTCTACGGGGAGCACCAGAGCGAGTTGTAGCTGGCGCGAAGCCCAATTCTTCCGGCTTCAGGTCGTACATCCGGATCTTCTCAACCACGTCAGCGATCGCCTTCACGCGGTTCTGCTCGCGCAACTTGGCTACCCGCTCCTGGGCGCGTTGAAGCTCCTCCATGGCGCTCAACAGCTCCTGATCTTCGGGTGCTGCGTTGTCTACCGCTTCGGTCACATTTAACCCCTGCTATATTCGAGTAATCAGTATATAAAGCATTATTCCTCTCTGTCAAACAATACTGCTATATATACTAGATTTATAATGAATAATACCTAGAAGGGCGAGGGATGCTGCTGCTCGTCCGGTGCGTCTGTATGGGCCAGCGCCATCGCACAGGCGATGAGGGCCTCTGCCGGGCTGGCGAAGCGCTCGGGCGACGCACCACCCTCGGCATTCACCCACTGGTAGGCGATGAAACCGGGTTCGCGGGTGAGCCGGCATCCGGCCCGCTCGACCTCGTCCAGGATAGGCAGCAGCAGCCTGGTCGACTCACAGCAATCGAGCCAGGCCAGCTCGGGTGACGCGAAGGTCTCACGCGACTGCGCATCGAGCGCGCCGGTGCCACATGCTTTCCAGAAGTAGCTGTCAGCCGCATCGCCGTTCTCGACGGCGTCCCACACGTGCACCCGGTACCCGGCCGCCAGCGCGAGCTGCTTCAAGACGTCGTGTGGGGTAATGGTCATGCCGCGGCTAAGGCAGCTGCGGCCTGTTGAACAGCGCAGACATCAGCAGCAATCTGGTCTTCGCTCGGCTTAGCGCGGGACTGATAGCGCAACGTCCGGATGCCGGCGGCGCTCATGTAGCTGTCGCGGATGGCGTCACGGCTTGCAACGTGGGTGCGGTCATCGAGCTCGATCACGAGGACGATCGCCCACTGGGCATCGAATACAGCGAAATCGACAATCTTCTGGGAGACGCGGCGGAAGTCGCGGAGCCTGGTCTGGCCGTTCAGCGCGGTTGGCTCGATCAGGGCGTGCATCGCTACCTGGGGACATACGTGCATACCAACCAGCGCGCGAGCCAGCCTACCTTGGAATTCCAGCTCGTTTGGCGTCATGACGGCGCGCTTGCGGTATGCCGGCGCCTTCGGTCTGGACGACAGCAGCACATACGCGATGATCGCCGCGGCGACCAGGATGATCAGGATGGCGAGGAAAATCTTCATGTGCAGGAGGACTAGAAAGTGCAGTGAAGGCCCGCCCCTGCATTTGAGGGGCGGGGAGGTGCGGTGATCAGTCGAAGAACAGCTCGACCTTATGTTCCTTCGTCAGCTTGTAGCCGGCCGAGAAGCCCTTGCCCGTGCGAGTGCTCAGGAACCCGCCGCACACCGGGGTTTTCTTCTTGTCGAGGAAATAGTCGGCTTCGACGTCGCTCATGCGCCGGCCGGAGATCGTGCGATAGAAGAAGTAGTCGCCTTTCTCGCAGCTGAAGGTGGTTTCGAGCGCACGCATCGTTCCTTTGCATTTCGGACACGGCTTGGTGAGCGCCGGCGCCGCCGCCAGCGTGGCCGGATCAGCTTGCTCCCGCGGCGCAAAAGCGAACTCGACCTTCCAGTCGTCGGTCAGCTTGAGCATCGCCGCAAAGGCTTTCCCGGTTTTCCCGCTGACGAACCCTTCTAGGTTGTCCGTGACCCGCGCCTGCAGCAGCTGCGTTACCTCGGCCGGCGTCAGGGTGCGCGACAGCAGCTGGCGCTTGATGTCGACGCCGCACTGGCGTTCGCACGAGTACGACGAAATTCCACCTTTCACCGCCCCCCCGCACTTCGGACAAGCGACGCCGAGGGTGACCGCTTCCACAGCGGGCGCCTTCAAGCGGATAGCATCGAGCATATCGCGCGTCGCCTGCTCGATCTCGTGCATGAAGGCGGTGCGCTGGTATTTCCCTTCGCTCATGAGCTTGAGCTTGTGCTCCCATTCGCCGGTCATTGCCGGCGACGTCAGCGCGCCGACACCGATCTGGCGCAGGAAGTTGACCAGGCCGATCCCCTTCTCGGTCGGCACCAGGTAATTCTTGTCCCGCACGACGTACGGCTCCTTCGTCTTGCCACCAGAGCCGGCCGTGCTCAGGAGACCCTCGATCGTGGCGGCGCGCGTCGCCGGGGTGCCCAGGCCACGCTCGGCCATCGCTTCGCTCATCTCGCTGTCATCCACCAGACGCCCGGCGTGTTCCATGGCGGACAGCAAAGCCGCCTCGGTCATGCGCTTTGGCGCCTGGGTCTTGAGTGCCTTGATGGCCATGGCCTTCGTCGAAACGCGCTCTGCAGGCGCCAGCGGTGGGAGGGCTAGGGTTTTGTCGTCATTGTCGATCAGCGCGCCGTAGACCGCTTTCCAGCCTTCCAGCTGCATCACACGGCCGCTCGATCGGAATTGCTCGCCCGCGACCGTGGTGATGCGCACAGTTTGCTGGTACTCGGCAGCTGGGTAGAAGGCGGCAATGAAGCGGCGCACGATCATGTCGTAGATCGCGTCTTCCGCTTCCGTCAGGCCCTGGGGCTTCACGCCGGTTGGGATGATCGCAAAGTGGTCAGAAATCTTGGCGTCGTCGAAGATCCGCTTGTTCGGACGCACCCAGTCGCTTTTCAAGGCGCGTTGGGCGTGAACCTCGTACTTGGTACCGCCCAGGTCTGCGAGGATCTGCTTGGCTGGCTCGACGTAGTCTTCCGGGAGCGCAGTCGCATCGGTACGCGGGTAGGTGGCCACCTTATGGTGTTCGTACAGGGACTGGGCGATCTTCAGGGTGTCGGCTGCCGAGAGCTTGTATTTCTTGTTGGCCTCGCGCTGAAGCGTCGTGAGGTCGAACAGGCGCGGGGCGATCTCGGTCAGTGGCTTCGTCTCGTCACGAACGGACGACGGCGCGGCCCCGCGGCACTTAGCGAGGATTGCTTCGGCATCTTCCTTCTTGGTGATGCGGTACTTGGCGCCCTCGCCATCCTCACCTGCAGCACCACCAGCACCAGCGTTATACCAGCGACCAGGATAGTTACCTGCTGCGGCGCCGAACGTGCCGTGCACCTCGAAGTAGTCGACCGGCTTGAAATTGCGGATCTTCTCTTCGAGGTCGACGATGATAGCCAGGGTCGGCGTCTGCACGCGGCCGGCCGACATCGACTGATAGGCGCCGCGGACGATCTGGTGCAGGATCGACACGCCGCGCGAGCCGTTGATGCCCACCAGCCAGTCGGCCTCGGAGCGGCAGCGCGCTGCGTCGCCAAGGCGATCGTAATCGGAGGCCGGTGCCATGCGGTCGTACGCTTCGCGGATCGCATCCGGCGTCATCGACTTCAGCCACATGCGTTTGCACACCTTGCGACAGCCGGCGGCCTCGTAGATCAGGCGGAAGATGAGCTCGCCTTCGCGGCCGGCGTCGCACGCGTTCACGACCGAGGTTACGTCCGGACGATTCATCAGGCGTTGAAGGAGCTTGAAACGGGTGAGAGCGCGTGGATCTTCGATCGGACGAACCTCGAACTGCTGCGGGATCACCGGCAGCGTCTCAAGGGTTTTGCCGCCTTTATCGGCGCCTGGTGCAACGACCGTGGCCAGGTGGCCGGCAGCTGCGGAAATGACGACGTCGGCGCGCTCAAAGCCGTCTGCGGTCTTGGTGCAGTTGCCGATCGCCTTGGCGATGTCCGCAGCGACGGATGGCTTCTCGGCGATGATCAGGGTTTTGGTCATGATGGCCTCGTGGGAGAGAGTCGCCGCCAGGTGGTGTCGGCGGCAGGTGGTCTTGTAGGGGGTGCGATTGTGTTTGCCCAAGCGCGTTGGCTGGCAAACACAATCGGGCTGCAGCAGGGCGTGCCGGACACGCCCTGCGTTCGATCAGCGCATGCCTGGGCCTTCTGGCTCGTCTTCTTCCGGCGGGAAGTCGTGGCCGAGGCCGATGTCGTCAGCAGTTAGCGTGCCGCCGGGGAGTAGTCCATTCAGGTTCAGCAGGCTCATGATGTTGGTATGGGCGGGCTGCAGCGCAGGGCCGGCAGGTTGAACTGCCTGCGGCAGCTCGGCAACTTCCTGAACGGGCTGGGTCGACAGCAGCAGCTCGCGGGTACGGAACGCATCGAAGATCTCGACGGTTTCCGCCTTCGATTCTTTCGGCGCCGTGGCAAACGTCATGGTGTCGGCCACCTGACGGCCTTCGCGCACAGCTTCCGGATCTGCGGTCAGGAAGATGGTGGTCGTCTCGACGGTGGTTACCTGCTTCTTTTCCACGACCTGGATACCGGCGTTGGTGAGCTCGTCGGCGATGCGGCGCAGATCCGAGTTGGCACCTTCACCCATCAGCTGAGCCAGCAGCTGGCCCTGCACGACGCCGTCTTGGCCGCGGGCGCGCTCGCGGGCAGCGTCGGACAAGCGGCGCAGGTACTGCAGGCCCAGGATCGCTTTTTCGTGTTCGCGATCCACCGACACGCGCTCGATCAGCGCCACGTTCGAAAGGATCACCGGCCCCAGGGAGCGCACCAGGTCAGGCAGGCGATCGTCTGGGACGAGGACGATGTCATCGCCTTGGCGCGCGATCTTGCCGAACAGGCCGGGCCCGAACATGTGTACTGCAGGGGCGAGTTGTGCGAGTGCGTAACGAGCACCGGTGGCACTGGCCAGGACGACGAAATCGCCAGGCATCGAGGCAGCTGCGGAAGTTGGTTGGGAGCGGTGAATGGTCATGACAATCCTTATCGAAGTTATTGGCGGTTGTGCCATGTCGCTACGATAGGATTTTTGGGCAGGCGTGGTTACAAATTCGGCGGCTGGCCAGCTACTTCATACCGTTCAATATCATCGACCAGCTTGAGCTTTCGCTCTCGCTCGCGGCTATTTCGCTGCACCAGGCGATCGATGTAGCGCTCCAGCCCCGCGCCATCGAGCACCTCCCCTGCGAGCGTCTCGAAGCGGCCGTCTCGCCAGCGAAGCCCGATCTTGCCGGCCATGGCATCCCGCACCTGGCTGCTGTCCCCCGGCTTGTCCGCATAGCATCCCTTCTCGGAGAACCTCGTTACGCGAAGTCCGCACCTGGGACACGTGGGAATCGAGTACATCGGCGCCCATAGATCGAGACCACCCAGGTCACCACAGCTCTTGACCTCGAAACGCAGTGCTTCGGTACCATCGTCGGCTTGAACGTCCACCAGGCGCGCGCCGATCGCACCAGAGCGGCAGGTAACGAGCTTGTAGGGGAGCGGATCAGGTAGTTCCAGCAGCCCAAACGGCCCCGCCAGTGCCGCCGGTACTGCCCGATAGTCGAAGAGCTCCGGCCGCGCGCGCAAGGCGCCCTGGAGTTCAGCTACTGGTACACGCATCGAGCGGCTGCCTGCTGCAGTGCCGAGCCACCCTTCCGCAATGTACTGGCGCCAATATATGCGGTGTACACCGGTTACGATGGCCAGCTGCGCCAGGGTGAAGCCACGAGTTTTGATCATCTCGATCAGCTGTCGCAGCCTGACTTGCACCTCCGCTGTATTTGTCGCAAGCAGAGCTGCGGTCTCAGCTACACTGGATTGTTCCACCGTTGCGGTCAGCAGCCGCTCGTAACGCTCGGGCCGCCACCCGTCGTACTGGGGCAGCACCCCATGCGCTCGCAGGAAGGTGCCCATCGTGCTCAAGGAAACGCCGTACCTGGTCGCAAGCGATGCCAGCGTCTGCGTTTCGAGTGCCCTACGCAGCTCTGGTAAATGCTCTTCTGTCAGGAGTCGGCTGCGGGGCATGCGTTTGTATCGTGTTTATAAAACAGAACAGGTGGCGTTGGAAAAAAGGGCCGATCACTCGGCCCTTGTGGTTGATTATACAAAGTTACCGCCCAGTTTCCAAAATCCACCGTGCGCGGGGTTCCGGCTTGCCGGTCAACAGGCAACAGTCATCCCAACTCCCTCCTCCTCAACCTCACCCACTTCCTGGCCATCCTGCTCGACCAGAACAATGCGATTGCCCAGGACGGACACGGAAAACTCGCGCACCACCTGCCCGCCGCCCTCCTCCCATACCTGGTCTGGCTGGGCGCGCCGAGGCTGGGAAAGCCATTGCTCCGCCGCTGCTACGCTGGGGAAGCGCTCAAGGACGTAACCGTATTGGAAGACGATGTCCGCCGCCTCGCTCCAACCGCGGCCCTGCACGTAGACGCCGGCGCGAGCTGGGCCTGCACAGAGGTCTGGGTGCTGATCGCGCCAGTCAGCCGAAAGTCGATTGACCTCGTCGACGATCTCCGGGGGCACCAAGGCGCCACTGCAGCAGACCAAGCCAACACTGCCCAGCACCTCCCTGCGGTAGCTCGCTGAATCGCCGCTCCACACGCGGCCGCCGAAATCAGCGTAATCCTGTTCGTAGAACTCGCGGTTCATGTAGCGATAGCTGACGCGCCGGCCAGCCAGGGCTCCTTTCAGCACCAGATATTCGGTCTCGCCCCGGTAGTTCGAGCAGAACTGCAGCAAGGTGGATGCGTTCAAGATTTCTTCCTTTTCATGTGTCGAGCTGTCGCCAGCCTGGTCGGTATCGGCCGGGCGCAGCTGCGTGGTGATAGCGGGTACCATGGCGCGCAGGAGAGCGACCCGGTCAATCCCGATCGCGCAGTGGATCTGGGCCTGGTCGAAGACCTTATATTCGGGCTCCAGGGCTGTAATTCCATTCCCAAGATGGATGGCGCCGTCGTATCCAGCCTGAGCGAACCACCCGACCACCTCGTCGTCGTCGAAAACTGGGTAGGCGTCGAGGTAGAGGTCGGTTATACGGTCAGGCTCCAGGTCAAGCATGTGCTCTACCGAGTCATAATCATGGGAGAAACCCTCGACCCAGTTGCCAGTGTTCTCGATGTGGCCCGCAAAGCGGCGTGCGATCCGCTCCGCCTTGTCACGGCCGAGCTTCTCGACAATCGTGCCCATCTCGATGAACGGGTCGTCCCGGTTGTCGATCACCGGGTTGGCGATCGCCAGGTACGCAGCAATCACCCGAGGCGCCACAGCGACATCGCCGCGCTGATTCGGATGCTGCGCGTACTCGCTGGCTGCTGCGGCGCTGCCGAAGGAAACGGAGCGGGTGCGCGCATGAATGAGGTCGGTGGATACGCCATGCTCGCCGCGGTAGACGACGACAGGCTGCCCGTCCACGGCTACCGCGGTTGCCGTCAGGTGCCTGGCGAGCTCAATGGCTCGATCGAAGTGGGATGTCGGTGCTGGCATCGGTCTCTGCGCTTGGGGAAAGCTGCAGTTTGCCGCGTGAGCGATGCCGTGGTTGCACCGCGGCCTGCGGAATGGCGCCGGCCGCCTGGTCTTACATGGAAGGAGCTTCGCCGCCGCTTGTGTGGTCTTGAAAGCCTGGGTCGTCGCTCCACACCTCATTCCCACTACTGTCATATACAGCGTTGGCGTGCAGGTCGTCGGAGCTGACGTGATTGCCCTCGTTCAGGATGAAATGCGCGCCCTGCTCGTCGCGTGCCGCGCTCAAGGCTGCCTCGCGAGCCTCGCCGGCATCGTTCGCACGCACGTGGATGAAGCGGTGAGCAGTCGTCTGCAGGGTCACCATCACCTCGAACTCGTGCTCGCCTTCGCCGAACACTTCCGCCTGGGCCTCGATCTGGGCTGCTTCCTGGCGAGCCGAAGTCTGGACACTCTCGATCGAGCCGCGCGCCTGGTCACGCATCCCATGGAGCTGGAAGGTCATGTTGGCCCAGATACTCGGCCACGTGGCACCACCACCCAGGATGGCGCAATTCCGCACCGCGGCGAGAAGCGGATCGTGGAGTGCGAGAACACCTTCCAGACAAGCCAGGGCGTGCTGGGCGGTAGCGCGCGAAACGTCTGGCTGCACTGCAGGCCGGTTTTCAGCGGCGGCGATGTGCAGGGCACTGATGCTGTGCATAGCGTGATCCACGGTTTGTTCGAGCTGCTCGCCGATAGCCTGCCAGTCGTAGCCTGCAGGTGCAGCGTAGCCGGCGGGGATTACCGCGTCCGCCGGCGGTTTCGCCGCCGCCGACAGGGCGCTGGCCAGAGTTCTATGGTTTGCGATCAGCGCGATCGCGCACGCCACTGCGAGCTGCGACGGCCGGGCATGTTGAAGTTTGGTTTGGCTAGTCATTGCGTATCCCAGATCAGGCCGCGCGTTGCAGCGACGATGGTTCGGGTTCAGCCGGCGCTGCGACGGCCGCTGGCGCCGCCTTCTCGACCGGTGCTGGGAAAAGGTGCTGGGTGTCAGGCTGCTGACGGAACCACTCGACCATCTCCGGGGTCGGCGCGACCGCCTTCATTGCCCTGGTCAGGGTCACATAGGCGAGGTTCGCCTCCTGTGGGTCGATGCGCTTGGGCGGCAGCCACTTCGTCGCGTCGGACGGATCCTTGAACGAGAAGAAGTCATTGATCAGGCGCACCACTGGCCACTCCAGGCCCTTTGCCTTGTGGGCAGTCGTAAGGACGTATGGTGCATCCTTGGCGGTGCGCACCTGCTCGCGCTTCAGGGTGTCGATGATGTTCGGGATTTCGTCCTTGTACTGCTCGATCAAGCGGAAAACAGAGCCAGCTTCCGCATCGCCCGTCACTTCGACATAATCGGCCAGTTCCGTCCAGCTGCGCATCAGCTTCAGCACTGGATCATGGAAGCCCCCGCTGCTTTCCCCTTTATACAGGCGGTACGCCTCCATGATCGGTGCAATACGGTAGTCCTCAAACCCTTTCACCCAGTGCATGCGCTTGCCCTTCATGTGCAGCTCGAAGCCTTTGCCGATCAGCCCTGCCACCGTGCGCGCCAAATACGCTTGCTGGTCGCCCGGAACAATGTGGCCGCCAGCTCCGAGGCCGCGCAGCGGCAACGGCTCCTGTTTCCAGTGGCGCAGGAAGGTTGATGCGAGGACGCCGATGTTTTTGGAGAAGCGGAACGACGCTGTCAGGGTGTGGGTCTCGTCGACTTGGAGCTCGGACATGGCGTCGACGGCGCCGCGGAAGCCGTAGATCGACTGGTGCGGGTCGCCGATATAGAGGCGCGAACAATGATCCTGCTGGTTCACCAGCTCGGACATCAAGGGATTCGCGTCCTGGCACTCGTCGAAGAGGATGAAGTCGTAGCCGAGCACAGGTTTCGAGTTCACCCACTGTTTGATATAGACATCGGGGACGGCCTTCGCATCGTGATCGTTCAGGTCGGTGAGGCGGTTCCAGAACGTCTTCGCGTTGTCCATCACCGCGCCAGCGGCCGAACGCACGATCGGGCAATCCCGTTCGTCCGGAAGGTGCTTCTCCGAAATCACTTGGTCGGCGCTGCACATATAGTTCTTGACGACTTCGTTGACGGCTTTCGCGATTGGCCAGTTCGACCCCAGGAGCTGTGCGGTCGTTCCGGTACGCAGCGACCCATTCGAGGACAGCTTGCCGGCCGCTTCCAGCTTCGAGCCAAAACCGCCCCAAGCCAGGCTGTGGCCGGTACGCGCTTCGGTATTAACCGACAGATCCTTCAGGCGGCTGCTGGCTTCGAGCTGGGTCGGCTTGCCGAAGGCCAGGTAAAGGCCGCGCGCTTTCGGGCGGGCTGCTGCATAGGCCATGGCGACTTTTGTCTTGCCGGAGCCGGCGCGTGCTACGACCTTGAGATTTTTGCCTTGCGAGACGATCACGCCGCCTTGCTCGCGGGTGAGGGTGGAGAACTGAGGGATCTTGCTGATCGAGTGGGTCTGTTTCATAGGTGCCTTTCCAGGATGGCTTTGGCTGCCATTCTGGAAGGCTTTGCCGGGCGTGGTTGCACCCTCTACTCTTCGCGGCCGTCCGCCATATCGATCGACGGCGCAACATGCGAGGTGAATCGTTGCTGTTCCAACGAACTGGCAAGGCCTGCCACTACCGAGCGGCGATCGGCGGCCGACGCTGGCCCTTGGGGCGCCTGGTGCTCGGGCAGCGGGCCGTGAGCTTCCCGGTAGCGGCGAAGCTGGCGCTCCGTGTCGATCGTCGACTTCAGCCAGCGCACTTCGCCGGCCAAGCCTTCTAATAGGGGAACGATGCGATCACTGTCGGATGCGCCGAAAGCGCCTGGCAGCTTGGCCAGCACATCCTCGACCGTCGCCTGGACGCACCGACGCAGCTGCTCCTCGCCTATATATGGATCTCGTGGTGCCGGCATCGGCCCTGGTGCTGGTGAGGGCGTGCGGCCGTGGTCGGCGTCGGACGGGAGAGCCGCGGCGGCGCCTGCACGCTCGAAACGGGATCGGGCTGCGCGCCGTGCGACAGCCACAGCGGTACCTTTAGATCCATGACTCAAGGCGAGCAGCAAGGTCGATGTCGCCAACAGGCCGGCAGTGTCGAGCGCAGCAGCCAAGCGGCTCATGTGGTCTGCGGCAGGGGCGGCCGGATCGGGCGACGGCAGCGCGGCGGCTACGCCGCTCGCTTCACTCTCGGTCAGCCAGGGAAAGGATGCGATCAGGGGCCGAATGTATTCTGACGTCATCGCCGTACCATATGGTCTTGTAAAGTACCGTATGGTACAGAAAAACGGTTCAGCTGTGCGAGGCGGCGGAAAAACCGTGAAACATTCCAATTTAAGACGCTGTTTTCAGGCCTATTTCGCACGTAACCCATTGACGCATATGAAAAAGATTTTTCGCGCCGTCGGGTTATATGTTTCACGAAATCAGTAGCGCTCGCCTTCCGCGTCGTCGTCTGGAGCGGCCAGTGCGCGCAACAACGCCGGGTTCTGCTCGAACTGCTCTGCCTTCACCAGGACATCGAGGCCTGGGAGCGCCACGGGTATCCCGGCGTTTAGTACCTTGCGCGGGCCGGTGAACGAATTTGCCCGGTGCTTGCCCGTGTACCAATTATTGCCGGTGTGTGGGGAGTGACCCATCATCGCCGCGGCAACGAACCCGCCGTAGGCGGCCGCGACGTTTGCACGAGCCTGGTGCCGGAGCGAATACAGGGTGATCCGTATTGGATCCTTCCCACGAGTGGCCGTTGGCCACAGCTCCTTGCAGGCCCGGCCGAGAGCTGCCGAGCAGCGCTTGGAGTAGTTCTTCGCTGCGTCGTGCGGCTCCGCGCGCGAGGTGAGCGCCGATTGGATCTCGTCGTAGTGCTGACGCACGTGGATCTGGTACACGCCTGGCTCGACAACGATGGTGCGCTCCCAGTCCGGTTCGCCTGCCTTGCGTTTGGCCGTGTCGACCACGACCGCGAGCCAGCCGGCCTCGTGTTCGCCGCGGGGCACCTCGGCCGGCAGCGCCGGCCTGATCACGGCGTTCACCCACTCGGTCGGCCGAAGGCCGGTCGCGATGGTGGCCATGGCGAAGGACTGGGCGCGGCGCGCCCACTGGTTGCGTTCGGAGTACGCGGTTGCGAGGTGCGTGATGACCTTGTCGAAATCCTTCGCGGGAATCGACTTGCTACGCACGGAACGCGTCGCCTGTGGGCGCCCGACGCCGTACGGTTTCGCGGAGACGACCAGAAGCGTCGCGAGCGCACGCTCCAGCGTTGGCTGTGGCTGACCTTGAAGGGCACAGAGCTGCGCTCGCTCGTTCATGGTGTATATAAAACCTGCCCGGTATAACTTCCAGGTGGCTGCACTTATACCCGCGCTGTGAAGGAATAATCGTCGGATTATATCGACCGGGCTTAGTATTCCGTCGTCAGACTGAACTTCGTTGGAATACTTGATTTCGAGCATCCGCGAGTTTTCCTCGTACGTCGCGATCGAGCGGGCGTTGGGATTTCCCATGCCAGCTGTCGCGCGAGCCTGGCGCCACTCGGCGACGATCTGTTCGGCCGCGTCCTGGGGCATGTTCTCCAGGAGGGTTTCCGCATCGAGCGATCGGAGCGCGGCTGCAGTGGGCGTGCCAGTGGGTACGGCCGGGCGAGGTTGCGGGGGGACAGAGGATTTCGGGGCGGGTTCTTGCAGCATTGGGCGGTATATCTTGATCGGTCTGGAGCGTTTTTTTTAGGGGGAATAAAGGGTTTTCCCCAGGCGTGGAGCGTGGTATTTCCGGGCGTCAACAGTATAACTGGTTTTTTATAATGCGAGGCCTCTACCCTCCCATTAGGTGTCGGGTCGAGACCCCCCTTTGACCCAGTACCTAACCACGCCGCGACCATCCCCGAAAGGCGATGGCGGAGTATATCGACGACAATCGACGGCGGAGCCGCCTCGTGAGGCCTCGAATCCCTCGACAGGGGTGCGGCTGCCGCACAACTGTCAACCATCTACACGAGCCAAGTTCACATTTAAAGCCGATGAAAGGCGGTGGGAGTCCGCTTTTTTCGACCACCGGTGAGTTGGCAAAATGCAACATGGTTCGAGTGTCGCACAGGCGTGAATTTCACGCATGTGCAACCACGCCTACCTAACCGACTTTTTAACTCTTTTTCGATGCCCGTTGAGCCGCTCCGTGCACCTGGTAACCCCTTGATTCTATTTGTTAGGTAACGATTTTAATTCCAGCGTGTACTGCGGTTAGGTTGCGGTGATGACCTAACCGCAAAATCCATGGTGCAGACGCAGCAGCTAACAGGCAAAAAACCGCCACTTCTTCGACACTAGCGAATTGGCTTAAATGAGCCGGGGTTCGGTGCCCGAGGCCAGGAGCAGCGCGAACGAAGCAAGGCTTCGAGCACCTGCCCTCCTCACCTGGGCCGCGACGGCGCCAGCGCTACTGCGCGTGCTCTAACGGTATAAGGGAGCCACTCTGCGTTATATCGGGAGACCGCCCTTATATAACTAGGCTCATTATATTGGACAGTATATTTATAATGAGCAGTGGTATTGGAAGATATACTGACTATTCGGTTTAACCACAGCGGCGCACCCCCACTATTCGTTGAGTCGCGCTGCGCATGCCGGAAGTGCATTTTTCCGCATTTCCGATGCAGTCAAGGGCTGGCGCGGGCCTTGAGAGACCTTGAATGCATCCTTCCACAGTGGCTTTTCGTGCCTGTTATGAGCTTTCGCGGCATAGAAAATGCACTAAGGGGCCGAAAAGGGCGTGGTTGCAACCCCTTGCAACTTGACAACCTTCTCCCGTCCTGTAAAGTGTCGTCACGTAGTCATAAAACGTAACAACTCGGCGCCTCGCCACTTTGCAACGGAGAACGAAGATGAAACAGCAACTCATGGGTATCGGCCAGGACGACGGCCACGACACGATCAAAACTTGCTTCGGCTACGACACGGCCACTGGCACGTATCACTACGGCTATCATAAGTCTCGTGCCAGCGCCGGTCTGCAGCAGGTCATGTCGGTCGGCAATCAGCATGGCTCGGCCTACGAGACCGAAGGCCAGCAGTTCACCGTTGCTACCGGCCAGGCGCTGCTGCGCACGATGGACACCCGCATGGTGAACTACCCCGTCTCTGACCTGAACCGCACCCTGGTCAACCATGCCCTGTCCGACGTCGGCCTCGGCGGCCAATCGCTCTACCTGGTCACTGGACTGCCAGTCGACCAGTATTACAAGGACAGCAAGCCGAACGTCGAGCTGATCGAGAACAAGATGCAGAGCCTGGCTAAGCCTGTTACCCGTATCGGAGCCGGCGCACCACTGGCCAAGATAGTGCGCCAGAAGGTGGTCAGCGAAGCCATCGCCGCGTTCTACGATGCACTGATCAATCACGACGGCACCCAAAACGCGAGCATCCAGCAGATCATCGCCCGTCGCCCTGTGGCGGTTGTGGATATGGGCGGCAAGACGCTCGACATCGCTGTCGTGATCGAGAACGTGGGCGGTGTGTATGGCCACCGTAGCGGCACGGAGAACATTGGCGTCCTGAACCTGATCACCAAGGTCGGTGCTCGCCTGAAGTCCCAGTTCAATCTGAGCAACGATCCACCAGCCAAATACGTCGAGGAAGCCCTGCGCACCAAGCAATACGAATTCTTCGGCGAATCGCACGACGTCTCCCAGATCGTCGAGCAGGCAGTCCAGGAGTATGTTGGCGAGGTCGCGCAGTTCTTTGTTGCTAAGACAGGCGACGGCTCCGATCTGGGCGCGGTGATCTTCGTTGGCGGGGGCACCGCACTTATTCGCAGCGCTCTCGGCGATACTGCTTTTGCCAGCATCTTCCAGGGCAAATGCCTGGTCGCAGATGATCCAGAGTTCGCCAATGCGCGCGGCATGTGGAAGTTCGCGAATTTCCTGCTCTCGGCCGAAGACCGGACGGTTGACGTTCCGGCTGTCGAGGAAGTCCCGACCATCGCAGCTGGCGCCCGTAAAAAAGCGGCTTAACGGCGAACTGCAATGGCACACTTCAACTTCCGCTTATTTCTCCGGCCCACGCTCGTCGGCAGGATCATCATCGATCGGCTAACTGCGGAGGGCGCGGATCGCCAAGCCGAGGCGCGGCGGTGGATTGAGCTGGGTTACATGTGCGAGCAAGCAGGCTTTCGCCTGGACGGCAACACGCTGTTCCAGGCGGGACGGCCGGCTGGTACAGAAACGTCGGCTACTGCGCAGCTCGCGGTTCATTCCGTGCCAGTCTCAGCTGCAACCGCTCCAGAGGCAAGCCTTCCTGTAGCACAGCCTTCGACATCGCAGCCAGCCCCATCGGTTAGTGCCGCCCTGGCACCGTCACCGCGCCCAGTCGCGATTGAGACACCCTTGCCGTCTGCGGTCGCGGCCGCAGCTTTCGAGCCGTCGACCGCTGGCGCGCCCGTGGCAACCACCCCCGCTCCAGCGAATCAGCTTGATAGCCAACTGCTTGGCAACCTCCGCAACCTCGCACACTGAATTGCCCTTCCTTGAAAATCTTGGACTTTTCGTAAGTTCTTGATTTTTAAGGAATCCCAACTTGGGAAAAGCTGCTCCGCCCTTCCCTGCCTAGCTCCCATTTTCACCGCACGACTCTCCGTAATTTTGAGTTTTTGGTAAGTCATTGATTTTAAAGACTTCCCAACTTGGGAAACGTCGCGAACTCTTGCGGCCATCCTGCGCCGCTGCAATCCGGCCGAAAGAGCGTTGGCAACGCCTATCTGGAGCACAGAATCGGCCAACCGTTCTCCGCCCGCCATTTCTGCTCCAGATAATTACGGAGCGTCTTGTTGCCGGCGCTGCCGGGGACGTGTACTTCGCACGGCCGGTAATAGAAAGTCCATCGATAGGCGGCGGCCACTTCGTACTGCGAAAGCGACAGGCAGCCGGTTCCCTTACTTCCCCGAATGTGCTCGCGAGCTCTCGCCTTCAGATCGCCGTGCTCGCCCGAGTACACGATGTACAACGCCCCTTCACTAGCGGGAACGATCACAGCTCCCTGTTCCATCAGGAACTGTGCATCCTGCAGACGCTTGGCGATCAGATAGTGACGGCCGCCGGCGGCTGGCACTGGGCACTTGGCCAGCACGTCAAGCGGCGCGTCCGTTTCGATTGCATACCATCCTGGCACGGCCGGAACACTTGCCCAACAAGCAGTGCCGGTGAAGTCCATTTCGATCGATTCAAATTCAGCCAGGTTCAGGTTCGGTATCGCCATGAGGAGGTCATCTCATATGGTTGATGGGCAAGGGCAGGGCAGGATGCAGCTCGTCCAGCCCTACGTGCGTTTAGCGCTGCAGTGTACGCGGCTGGCGCGGTGCCGTCATAGGTGCCAGCGGCACCACGCCGGTTAAGCGGGGCCGGGTTCGCCCGGAAGGGCCTGCGCCTGGCACTCCAGCAGCAGGCACGCATCGACGCCTTACCATTCATCGGACTCGCCGGCGCCCTCTCCACCTGGTGCGTGCCGTGAAGGCGCCAGGCGCACCTTGCCGTCGACCCAGGCCCTAGCGAAACGCAGGTTGACCGGAGCCGAACCGTTTGGCGATCGGATGAGCGCGAGCTGGCAAGGCGAACTCGCGGCCTCGAACACGCCGAGCAGTGACCCATCCTCGGCCCAAACGCTGTACCCGTCGTACCGAGCGTCGAGCGTGGCCAGCTTCTCCTGCGCGACCTTGTTTGTGCGCGCTGCTGCGTTCGCTTCCCGCGCTTGTCCCGCAACCCAGGCGAAGTCCACGTTCTTGCGAAGCATGGAGGAGAGGTACCCGACAACCTCTCGGCCGCGCAGTGCCGCGATGTTTCCGGACACGACCTGAAGGACGTGGCCCAGGCGAACGCCGGCGGCCTTGGCTTTGGCCATCAGCCAGCACACGGCCGAGCGCTTTACGCCCTGGGCAAGCAACGGCACCAGCTCGATTGGAAGCCGTGTTTCGCGGTCAATTTCGTTACTCTTCACCGAATCTGGGCTACCGGTTGTTTTCTGAATAGACTGACTCTTTTTGGTAAGTTCCTTCTCTTTATGGCCGTCTCCCACTTTGGTAGACGGAGCGCTGTGGATAACGTCCCCCAGGCCGAGCATTACCAGAGCTTTCACGGTGAGATGGATCGGTGAGAGATAGAACCTTCCGTCACGTATTTTGCGGGACTGCGCACGTGTGATGTAGCCCTTTTGTTCGAGCAAAGCCAGGCCGCGATAGAGCGTCGAATCGGAGTGGAGCAGAGCTTCAGCACGAAGCGTGTCTCGCCGGGGGAAGATCTCTTTGGTGGGCGCGTTCACCCGGACAAACGTGAGGATCCCGAACAGCACGCGGCGGGCCGTCTGGTTCAGGTCGAGGCATGCAAGATCGTGGAATACGTGGGCTCGCGCTTCGATCAATGGAAGCGGGAGAGGGCGGGCAAGCGCGACGGCGCGGCCTGCCATTAACTGGTAGTGCAGCATGAAAGCTCCTTTTCGTAGAGAAAAAGAGTCCCCGAGACTTGACAGCGACCGTCTCTTTGCTACACTGCAGGCTTATCAAGCACCTATAGACCGATTGGCGTCGGTGTGTAGTTGGGGGACGGAGCAGGTCAAAGTCTTCTCAAAAGCAAGGCCCAGGTTTGGCGACCTGGGCTTTTGTCTTTTCTGGACTCGTGTTTTACCGCAGCGAGATCTAGTTCATGATTCTTCCTTTTCCACAGGGCAGGGCGCCATCAGCCGACGTCCTTGCCGATTTCCTGTTCGATGAACCGCTTGAACCGCTCGGCCCAGTCGTCGGGCAGAGCTGCCGGATCAGCGAATTTGATCGTTACCTGGTCGCCGCGCACGGAGAGCTTGGCGAAGTTGCGTTTGCCCTGCTTGACCACCAGCTCAGGGCGCGCCGGCGGCTTGGCGGCTGCAGGCTTCGATCCATTGGCGTAAGCGACGGCGTTCTCTTCGGTGAACTTGATCTCCTTGTTACCGGCTGCCTCGACCAGTTTGTTCACGGCTTCGAGTACCAGGTCACCGCGGCCGGCCTCCGCTGCCCTGGCCAAGCCCACCGCGGCCGTGGCGCCCAGGACGAATGGGTTCCGCTCAAGTACCTGGTGAACCGCTGCCGGCAGGCTATCGAACTGGAATAGTCGAGAGATCGTCGACAGGCTCATGCCTGATTCTTCCTCCAGCTGTTCATAGGTGAAGCCGGTCTCCTCCTGGCGTTCCTTGAGCCCCTGATACTTCTTGAAGTCGGGCAGGGAAGGGGCGAGCAAGTTGGCATAGAAGGCCAACACTTTGACCTTCTCCGGCTCCACGTCGATCACGAATGCCTTGATCGTTTTCCGATCGAGCTCCTCGTAGATGTCGACGCGGTTATAGCCGGAGAGCAGCTCGAAACCTGCCTCTGTCTCTGGCAACACTGTTACAGGGTGCGCAAGCGGGTTTTTCTTGAGATTGGCCTTGAGCTCGGCGCGTTCATCAGGGGTCAGTGGACGCTGCCGGCCGGGCACTTTGATGATGCGCGACAGATCGAGATCCATCGCAACGCCGCCTTTCTGCAGCTGCTCGATTTTCTCTAGCGCGTCCCTGTATTTTCCCTGGAGGCTCATGAGCTGGCCAGGCGCCGTTTTCGGTTCGCGTTCGGCCACAGGTGCTCCTCGCACGATCGGCCCGTCATCGTCAAGATTTACGCTGGCCGCACGTGCGGCCTGATCTTTGAGCATTGTCATTGCTGTCCGTCCTATGCTACTGCTTGCTGTTCTTCGTGTTCCCACATCCGACACGTGCGATCGTCCACCAGGTCGACCAGGTTGTCGTATGGCTCGCGGATTCTGCGATACGCCTCTGCTCCGTCGTAATTCGGCATGTCGTAGATGGTCTTGAACTCGGTACTCGACGTGCGGGCCAGCTCGGTTTCTGGAATCTCGACCGGGCACACGTAGTCGCCGTAGGTCTTCCTGATCCAGTCGCGTACAACCTGCGCCGTCTGTTTGTTTGGCATTCGCGAAATGAGGATTTCAATCGAATCGAACGACTTCGTGGGGCCTTTGCTCCTGAAGCGCTTCATGCCGTTCACCAGGTCGGCAAACAACGACCAGAACTGCACCATGGAAGAGTAGGAAAGGACGTCGGGGACAACGGGAATGATCATCGAGTCAGCCGCGAAAAGGGCATTGATCGTCAGGTAAGACAGGGTCGGCGCGGTGTCGATGATGATGTAGTCGTATTCGTCCAGGAGCGGCTCAATACCCTTGCGCAAGACCTGCCAAAACTCGAACCCAACGTCGCCTTGGTGAACCTGGGCTGGCAGGATGAACTCCGCATTGAAGAGGTCGGCCGAAGCTGGGATGAGATCCAGATTTTCCCAGTACGTTTTCATCGGGGCATAGCGCAGATCCTTCTCTGTGCCCTCGATCAAGGGCAAGACGGTCTGGGCGTGGTCGACCTCCGCATTGGGGTTGATACCGTAGAGGGTCGTCGACGACCCTTGAGGGTCAAGATCAATGAGTAGCACGCGTCGGCAGCGGCGAAGCGCCAACCCCTGGGCCAGATTCATGCCAGTGGTGGTCTTGGTGACACCGCCCTTGAAGTTGCCGACGGTGATGATTTTGCCCTTCTGGCCCTTCGCACGTTTCTTCGGCTTGAGCGTAGCTGCTACCCACTCGATCGTCTCGGCCAGAGTGAAACGGCGCATCTTCCCCTTGCCGTCCTGCGTTCCCTGCGGCAGCTTGCCCGCCTTGAGCAGATTCGACATCTTCGTCTTGTCGATTCCGCATAGCGCCTGAACCTTGTTGCTTGGAAAGACGGGGGGCTCCTTCCGCGGATGCGGCTGAAGCATGGAGTCGCGGATACGCTGCAGCATTCTGGCCGATCGCTCGGCCACATTATTCAGATCGTCAGCGGTGACTCTTGGGAAGAGAGGAATTACATTCTGCGGCAGGGGGGCGTTACCGGGTTCCATCGAGGCTCCAGGGAAGTTAGCCACTGCGGTAGCCAGTGGCAAGTAAACAACATTCCGTGGAGCATACAACCGATTCGATGAAAACTCAACGAATCGGTATTATTTCTCAGTTTCGGCGTTAACTGACAAGCGTTGTTTCAGGATCAGAACCGAGACCATTCTTTTCCGCGACCTTAGGACGCAGCCAGGCCATGAAGGGAACCTTCTCCATGGCCTTCTTGAACACACCTGTGCTCGCGTCGTAGCTGGTCGCCTTGTCAGCGCCGGCCAAGGCAATATATTCGTTCGCGTACGCTTTCATTTCCTCGACCGATAGACCTTCGACGAGTGCGCGAATCTGATCGCTGCGGGCCTGGCGCGCCGCATCGCCCTGCTGTTTCTGCGCCGCGGCCGTTGCAGCGGCTGCGCGTTGCGCGGCAGCTTCGGCTTCCAGCTGCTGCTCGAAAGCGGTACCGGACAGGTCGATGGTCATGTCCTCGATAAGCCGACGCACGTAGCCGCCGGTATTGGACTTGATCTGGCCACCGCGCGCGCGCTGTTCCGTAATGTCCAGCGCCGCCTTCGCCCGCTGCTCGTCGGTGAGCACCCAGGCGATCGCCAGCTTCTCCCCGATGCCGTGCGCGCGCAACCGCTTGAACGTCTCGCCGGCTTTGACCTCTTCGACCGCATTTTCGTTTTCGGTAAAGATCGTCGCCTGGGCCTTCTCCGCGACTGCGAAACGAAGGCGTGTCACCTTGCGCCCCTTGCGCTCGTATTCGACCGCGATCTCGATGTCGGAGACCTTGTTGACTTCCTTGACGGCCTTGCTGATCACGAGCTCCGACAAACGGCGGAAATCGTCGTAAGTAGGGGAGGTGGCGCCCATGAGCTTACGGAAGATCTCGACGGTCATCCAACCAGTCGATTCCGTGCGCCGGAAGCGGACGCAATTTTCGTAGAGCGTAAGGGCGTAGCCCGACTTGAACTGCCGCTGGATGCCTACGTTGATGATTGCGTAGACGTCAGGATCGGCCAGCTCCTCTGCCAGGCGTGTCGAATACTCATACACACAGAAGCCGTCTTCCAGGTCAGCTGATGCGAGAAGCGCAGTCGCTGTCCAACGAGGTTTTTTCGTCGGCGAGTCCCCTGTCTCCATCAGATCGAACTCCACTGGGGTGGTGACAATTTGCAGCAAGGATTTTTTCAGGCCGACAGTATCGTCACTCTCAGTCCACCCAAGCATTGCCATCAGCATCTTCGTGGGCAGCCGGTGCTGCCGCGCCGTCGCAAGCTCGTCGTACGCGTTGAGCAGGAGGATGTTCACCAGCTTGCGCTCGACGAGTCCCAGCTCACCCGAGGTGTGGATGGCAGCGACGTGTTTCTTCACCTCCTGCTTCCCTCCTACGATCTCACCGCGACGGATGGCTGAGCGTACGACTACTGTGGTGAGAGAACCACTCTCGGCCGAAGGCGTGCCTTCGGCTAGTTCACTGGCCACACCAGATGGCTGATCTGCGGGGCTTGCTGCTGTTTTGCGGGGCATAACGACTCCAGGATTTCTCGGACTGCTGAAATGCTATCAGTTGAAGCCATAGTCTCACAACAGTGAGTATGGCAATTCGATGCATTTAGCTTCCCGTGCTCCAGGGTGTGATGGGTTCCAGCGACACGGGCAGGCGGATGGTAAAGCACGTTGAAACGTCCGGCCGTGCAACCACGCCCCGAAAACTATGGCATTGGCCCCGAAGACTATGGCAATTGAATGCCAAAAAATGCACTCATGGCATTTGCCCCCTAAAAAACGTGGTGATCCGCCCCGAAAACTATGGCATTACGGGATGTTCTAGGTGCTTTTGTGCAACCACGCCCCGAAAACTATGGCATTAGCGCGACCCTTGAGTGGTGCAATGCACAACTACCGCTGCAGAAGGCAACCATATGACACGACCACAGCTGGCGAAAATGGGAATTTTCCCTATGTGGCATCCACATAGCACGATCATTGAAAATGGTAGCTGTCAACCCGTTTTGTTAAATCCTATGCAACTTTTGTTAATTCCTTGGATCAGGAGCAAGTAAATATCCGCAAGATTGCACGTTTTGCACGTATTTTGTGACTGGCAAGACGTTATTGCTATAAAGCAACTGGTTGAGATGACAACCACCATTACAAAGATGGCAATGATGCATTTTTGTCTGCCCCGAAGAGTATGGCAATAGCCTGGATTCCCTCGAAAACCGCCCCGAAAACTATGGCAATACGCCCCGTAAACTATGGCGATACCCCGAGGACTATGGCGCTTCGCCCCGGAAACTATGGCATGACGCCCCGTAAACTATGGCGAAACTCTTCTGTAACCCGCACTGGCTGTAGCTCTGGGGAACGTAAACGATTTTAAAGGTGTTGTTTTTTAAAGTTAACAACAACAAGCCGCCTGTCGTCGGCCTGTCGTCGTTGTTGCTTTTTTTTGAAGAAAAAACTTTAAAACCCAACGTCAAAAGCGAAAAGCAAAAACGAACTGTCGCCGGCCAGCAGCTGTGCACATGGAAGCCTTAGCTTTGCCAGGCCAATCGCCGTGGCCACGATCTGCACGCGCTTGCTCCACGGCCGTGCGCGCCTTCTCTGCGTTCTCTGCCAGCTACACGAATTGCCTGAATGCATCCTTTTTCTTGCGCTATGGCACGTGACAGGTTAAATTACGGACTTGATTCATTTTATGGCTACAGGACAGAACAAATGACGCGCACCACTTCCACGAAAACCCGCTCGGCGATCGCGCTGGTCGTCGTTGGTATGCTCGGTGCTTGCGCGTCGCCGCCGCCTCCTGCAAAACCAGACGACACTCCTGGTGTCCGGGTTTCAATCGTCCAAGCCGCAGTGCGGGCTGATGCGAAGAAAGCAGAGATGGCCGATGCAGCGACGCCCGCGAGCTTGGCCGGCAACACAATGTCGGTGATCTGGGAAGGCGACGCAGCAGAAATCCTGGCGCGCATCGCTGCTGCCCAGAAGCTGAATTTCAAGCACACCGGGCCGCAACCTCGCCTGGCGCTGCCTGTTTTCATCAAGCTGCGGGACGTCACGCTGACCGACGCTCTGGCCGCGATTGGCGAACAGTGCGGAGGCCGTGCCGACGTGATCCTGAACGATTCCTCCATCGAACTCCGCTCGAAGCTGTACTGACATGGCGAGACATCTTATCCGGGCCGCGGTGCTGTGCGCCTGTGCCGCCCTAGCTCCACTGGCGACCGCCGCTCCCTCCTCGACGCAGTCGAACCTGGAAAAGGTTCTGTCTGCGTCGAATCGCGTTTCCACCATCCCTTCCGGCATCTCCGAAGTGCGCGCCGCAGCTCTCAAGCAGCTGGGAGTGGGCCTCGGTATGCGCGCGGGACTGGCAGACGAAAGCCGCTTGATCGTCGCGGAGATCGCGAAGGAAAAGACCATCCTAGACACGAAGTTCAACTTCGGATCGCTGACGTTTCCTTCGGGCGCATTGCCACCAGTGATCGAGGAAGCCCGCGACGTCATCGCCATCACCGAATACTCGATGCGCGTCCAAGGACGCATGTACCGCATCGTCTCGCCGTCGACCTTCAACCAGAACAACTGGCGCAATTACCTCTACCTCGGCCTCACCGACAACGACGACCAGATCGTCGGCGACGCGCAGCGCAACATCCTGCCGAAGGACGACGTCGAGAAGGCGTACTGGGAGTCGATCGTGCGGGCCGCGCACGCGGAAGGGCGCCAGCAATCGCGCAAGATCTTCGAGCTCAACCTGGCGCGCCTGGAGCGCGATTTCAACGGCATGCGCCTGTTCTACACGCTGTACGGCCGTGGCCTGGTGAGCGCGCCGAAGTTCGCCGCGGCCACCGATAGCGTCAGCCGCCCGGATCCGAACACGATCATCATCGGCGACTCGGTTTTCCTCATCACCGCGCAGCCTGAATTCAACGGCAACGGTACCGACTGGAAGGCCACGAAATGACGCCGGCGACTGTCGAGGGGCTCACTCCGTTCACCTTGCATGCTGGATTCGGTGAGCGTGAGACGCATCAGATGATCACAGCCGCCCTCGACCAGGGCTGCTCCGACATCAAAGTCCAGAGCAACGATTACGTCACCGTGTACTGGCGCCGCAGCTGGTACCCGCTGACGACCCGCACCCTCGAAGACACTGAGGCCAAGAAGATCCTGTCTACCCTTTGCGGCCCGGCTGCGATCCCGAAGCTCGGTAAGGGCGACGAGGTCGACGAGGATCCAGAATTCTTCCGCCCAGGCGCCGACCGTGCTCTCGTCCGTCTGCGACTGCATGCAATCGCTGCTCGCGTCGGCGGCGAGAAAAATGGTGTGTCGATCACCATGCGTACCATCACGGAAAACCTTCCGGAACTGCATAAGCAAGGGCTGCCTGAAGGCGTCGCCGACGACATGCTGGTCGATAAAGGCCTGGTACTGGTCAGCGGCGCCACCGGCTCGGGCAAGACGACCTTGATCGCTTCTGTTCTACATGAGCGCACCAAAGAATCGCCTGCACCCAGCATCCAGACATTCGAGGAGCCGATCGAAATCAGCTACGGCATGGCCGGTCTGGGCCGCGGCCCCTTGGTCGCCCAGGCGGCGATCGGTAAGCACCTGCATGGCTGGCACCGCGCGGCGCCGGCGGCGATGCGCTCCAAGCCCGACATTCTCCTCATGGGCGAGGTTCGCGATCAGGAGACGGCCGACAAGACCGTCGAGATGGCGATCACCGGCCACGCGGTGCTGGCCACCATCCACGCGGATACCCCGAACGAGACGGTGTTCCGCCTGGTCGAGATGTTCCCGCCCGAGGTGCGCTCAGCCGCGGCTTCCAAGATGCTCGGCGCGCTGCGCATGATCTGCTCGCGCAAGATTATCAAGCTGGACAACGGCCCGGTGGTTCCTCTGACCTCGTGGATCGCCTTCGATTCCGACATCAAGGATGCGCTGCAGAGCGAGGAGTGGCCGTACGCGCGCTGGTCGCGCTTCGTGCGCAACTATCTGATCGAGCACGGACAGGACTTCGCCTCGCAGTGCGTTCCATATATCCGCAGCGGTGAGATGAGCCTTCGGCAGTTCCGCGAGATCACCCAGATGGGTCGCCAGGAGGCGCAACTCTACTTCGACAAGGCGAGGGGCTGATGGACTGGCGAAACGCAGGGTACCGAACAAAGATCGGGAAGATCGACGGCTCCGTCGTGTTCCCGATCCTGCTGGCGGCGGTCGTCTTCCACTACGCGACGATCGTGTTCTTGATGTGTTACGCCGGGGTCAGTTTCTACATGTCGTTCCGTGGACGCTCGATGCAGTGGTTGTGGCGCAGGGCGCGCTACTGGCTCCGCCGAGGAGTGATTTTGGCCCGCACGCCGCGGTATTGGCGATATGTACGAACCGGAAAATATTGAGAGTAAAGCAAATGAAAATCACAAAATTAGCACTTCTGATGGCCCTCATGATGGGCGCCGGTTCGTCGTACGCAGCCTTTGTCGACAACCGCAAAAGCGACGCGGTTATCGAAGTCAACTACAAGTCGATCTCGGTTGAAGACCTGATTGCGGACATCGTCCCTGGTGACGTGAAGATCGATTACGCGGCTCCCGAGCTGCGCAAGAAACACGTCAAGATCAGCGGCTCGGGTACCTGGGCTCAGCTGCTGGGCCAGGCGGCAGTCGGCGCTCAAGTGCGCATCGGCGTCGACCAGGCGAACAAACGGGTGACGATCAGCGACCGTCCTGTCGCGCCAGTGCGCGCACCTGGCGCTCAGGCGACTGATGGCCTGGGCGCAGCGGCGCCACGTGGCGCAGCAGTGCCGGCGCCGGCGGCACCAGCCTCTTTTACCACGACGGGCTCCGATTACCAGGTCTCGGCCGTGCTCCAGCGCTGGGCCGCACAGGCAAACATGCAGTACGTGTGGGAGCCGAGCGGCGTGGAATACCAGATCAGTGCTGAGAACGACTGGGGCACCGACATGCGCGTCGCCGTGCGCGACCTGCTGACCTCCGTGCAGACCAGCCAGACCGAACAGGCCGGCAGCACGCGCGTGCGCGCCTGCATTCACCCTAACAAACCGAAAAATGTTCTGCGCATCATCAAGTTCGACGAGCGCTGCAAAGGAAACATCTGATGGCCACGACCTTCACATTGCGGCTGACCGTTATCGCCGCCTCCCTCGCCCTAGCAGGCTGCGCTGGCTTCTCGGCGCACAATGATTCGGTCAAGGCGCACTCGACCGTGAAATCGAACGAAGGCACGATCGCCGAGTGGCGCCTGGACAAGCAGCGCAAGGAAGCGGCTGTGCGCGGTATGGTCGAGGACGTCGACACACCGTACACCGGCAGCCGTCAGATCACGCCACACAAGTCGACCCAGTGGCCGGCCGCGCTGCGTCGCGAAGCCCAAGTCAATCTCCGCTTCGCCGATAACGTGCTCGACACGAACGGAAATACCATCATCCCGCTGGCCGACTTCGCACAGAAGATCAATGTCGCTACCGGCATCCCGGTGCGCGTGAAGCCCGACGCCTTGCTCGATGAAGCTGGAAAAGTCGTGTCCGTCACAATCCCGGTGGCGTCGAAAGGTAGCTTGGTGCCGCTGTTCGAGCAGCTCGCGGCGCGCTATCGCGTGCATACCGAGTTCGAGAACGGCCAGTTGGAATTCTTCCGCACGACCACTCGCCGCTACGTGATCGGTGTGGCAGCGGCAACGGCCGGCGGCACGATGAGCGTAGACAGTGGTGGTGGTGAAGGCGGTTTCAGCGCCACTTCCAGCATGAAGTCGACCTTCCAGGAGATAGATGCGCCGAAATCCCTCATTCCCGGCATCAAGCAGTGGATGAGCAAGGGCGCGCCCGAGCCAACCTACAACCCGGCAACTGGCTCCCTGACCGTCACCGATACGCCCGAAGCACTGGACAAGATCGGCGAATACATCGACAGCGAGAAGCGCCTGATGAACCGCGGCGTGATCTTCGACGTCGAAGTCGTTCGCTACTCCAGCAAGAACGCGGGCAAGACCGGACTCAACTGGCAAGTCGTGTATCAGCGCGCAAAGGCCTTGAAGGATGTCAGCACGAATTACCTGGCTCCGGTGCAGGCGATCCAGCAGGGCGCCGGCATCCTCGGCACTACCCTGATGGGCGGCGAGGATGGGCAAAACCGTTTCGCAGGTTCGCAGGCGCTGATTTCGGCTCTCAACGAGACCGGGCAGGCGACCGTCGTACGCCGCTTTATGCTGGAAACCCAGAACCGTATCGGTGTGATGCATGCCGCTAACAAGACCTTCGACTACGTGAACGAGGTATCGGCAGCGTCATCGCTGTCTGGCGTGTCTTCTGGCCAAAAAACGAAAACAGAGAACGCCGGTCGCACCCTGATGCTGGTACCGGCCCTCACTGGCGAGTCGGAAGCGACCGTCGACATCTCGATCCGCGAATCGGTCAAGAACCCGTTCGGCACCAACACTAGTGGCAAAGGCGACAGCCAAACCACGGTTCAGCTGCTGGACAAAGACACCGAGCTGGCGCGTCAACGCGTCACGCTGGCCAACGGGGAATCGCGCGTCGTGGCATCCATCAGTGGTCGCACCAATGAAGGCACTGATCAGACCCTGGATAAGCACGTGTCGGCCATTTTCGGGGGCAACATCGGTGGCAATAGCGCGGACGACCAGTATTACTTGGTCGTCACGATGCGGTTGCGTTGATAGCACAGGGTATTCAATGGCGCAGATTATCAAAGCCGACGGAGTGCTCCTGCTTGCTGGGATGCACTGGCTCTATCCAGAGTCGGAAAAGCAAAGCGCGAAAAAGAGCAAGTCGTTCCTGTCGAAATTCGCCAAGCCCGCGAAGGGCATCGGTGCCGTCAGCGAAAGTGCGCTTATCTCCGCAAAGAAGGCGACCCATGCAGCGGGCAGCACGCGCAATGCTTGGGGATACCTGACTGCTTCGGAAAAGCGGGCCTTGAGCAAGGCGCCGCGCTTCGCCAAGGTGTACTCGCTGGCAGAACTCTTCAGCGCACAGCCGAGCCTTCCCGTCTGCGCGATTTTAATCGCGCAGATCCCAGGCGAAACCGATTTCGCCATGTGCACGTCCATCAACGGCCACCCCGCACCAGGCGACTTCGATGTCGTTGTTCCAGCCTCAGCCGTTGAATCGACGCTACAGCACTGGGAAAAGCAGCTGCGTCTGCTGGGAACGACTGGCGAGCCGGCTCTGTACGGCACTTGGGGTGCTGTGGCGCACAGCCTGACCCTCGAAAAGCTGGCTCTGAATGCTGCAGCCGTGCCTGCGGTACGCGCGGTGGGCACCGATGTGCGCCAGCTCGCGACGGCTATCGTAATTGCCGGCGCCGGTTTCCTGGGTTACCTGGCCTGGGAAGACTATCAGCTCGCGCAAAGTGCCAAGAATGCACAGGCGCTGGCGCAGCAGCAGGCCCCAAGTGTCGTCTATCAGAACGCTCTGAACGCCCAGTGGTCGACCCAGCCATGGGGTAGCCTGGGCCGCGCGCGCGCCATGCAGCAGCACATTCGTCAGGTCAGGGAATACGTGGGCGGCTTCAAGATTTCGACGCCGGTCACGTGCGACATTATCAGCGGCACCTGCACCTTCAGCTACAAGAAGGATGCCGACAGCTCGGCCACGTTCAACGACTTCATCGCGGATGTGCGCCGCCAGTTCGTGGTCACTTCCTTCGGGCAGGACGGACAGACTGTGGAAGTGAGTATGACGCTCCAGAATCTGCCGGCGGCGACGGTGCCGAGCCTCGACGGCCTGGCCAATGAGACCGAATCGCCGCTCCTTTTCTGGCCGCGAATCCAGAAGCTCGTGCTGACGCAGAAGGTGTCTGGCACGTTGACCAAGGAATACAAGGTTTTCCCACAGAACCTGGGCATCAACGAGGCCGCCGTGCCCATGATCGTGCGTTCGACTGGCGTCGCCGTGACCTATCCCCTGTGGGATCTGGTTGAGATCCCGACAGCTGGTGGGGTATTCACCAACGCCATCAATTGGAAAACGCTCACCGCCGGCAGCGGCGCAGTCACCCTGGCAGGAGAATTGTATGCAAAAAAAACGAATCCTTGAGGCCTTTCTGACCTCGATCGCGCTGGTGCTCCCGTGTGCGGCGAGCGCCCAGGTAGCCACGCCTGCCGCAATGGCGAGCGCAACGCCGGCGGCCGTGGCCGCGCCGGCAGCTCCAGTGCAGACGTACACGCTCGGCCAGCTCGCGGACATGCAGCGCGATGTCGAATTCGAGAAGCAGCGCCGCGCGCTGCGCGAGGCGAAGGGCATCGAGGATAAGCCAGTTGTGGCGGCGCCAGTGAAGAAAAAAGTGAAGGCGGTACCGAAGCCGGTCGTTCCCGAGGGCCTGCAGGTGCGCGCCATCTTCGGTGTTAATCCCGACACGACTATCCGCTTCTATACGGCCAGCGGCCAGTTCGAGGATCGCCGGATCGGCGAGACCGTCCAAGGCTGGAATGTCGTTGACGTAAAGGACGAGTGGGTAACCCTGCGTAAAGGCGCCGTCACCTATCCGCTGGCCCTGCAGGTTCGCTCCATCGTCGTCGAGCCAGCTGCCGCAGCTGCGGCGAGTGAGCCAACCCCTGGCGCACGGAACATCGTGCAGGCCGGTGCGCTCCCGAGCCCGAAGCTGGCCAGCGGCGATCGCTAAAGAAAGAAGAACATGCTTTCCACACTCTTCGGATTTTTGAAAGGCTCGGCTAAAGGCGACACGGAAAAGGGCGTAATCGCGCCTGGCGTCGTTGCGACTGCTGGCTACATGCCGGAAAGTGAGCTGCACATCGCACCGGGCACCGTATTTGACAGCGCTGACCAGTTGCCCGCAGGCTGGTTTCCCCTGAGCGGGAACAAGGCGCCTTCCGGTCGCCTGGGCGTGACCGACTCCCTGCTGCACACCGTTGCGGTTATTGCCTTCCCCGTTCCTTCAATTGGCACGAAGCGCTTCGGTACTGTGCGCCTGTCGGTGGCCGGTTGGTCGGAAAGCCCGGAGAACATGCGCCACGGCTTGGCGATTAACCGCGAGCTAGGCGCGATCGCCGAGCAGAAAAGTGTGCTGCTCGATCCAGCGCAACCGTTGGAAGCCTCACGCAACCTGATCGCCGAAATCAATGGTGTCGACGCGAACGTGCATCAAGCCGGTGAAGGGGTGTCGAAGCACGAGGCGAAGATCATTCGCCGCGACCATGAGCAGCGTCAGGCACAGTCCGGCAACCGCTTTAATGGAATGATCAACGAGCTACTGACGCAAGCCGTCAAGCTGGGCACGGCCGATATCCACATCTTCGTCCGGTATGACCAAGACAAAAAAACGAAGCGCAATCGCTCCCTGATCCAGTTCAGGGTCGACGGCGAGATTGTGACCGTTGAAGACCTGCCGCCGGCAATGAAGGATCCGGCCGAGCTGCGCGGGATGATCGGTTACATGTACAACGAGCTGTGCTCGAACCGCTCCGATACGCAGTTTAACCCTGGCAACTTCCTGGAAGCCACGCTCAATGATCGTGTCGTCGGCGCCCGCGCCGAGACCATCAGGGGCCGGTTTACCACCTTCGATCTGGGCGACGCCGTAGCGGCGAACGGCGATAAACCGTTCAAACTCGTCCTGCGCTTAATTTACGTCGACCGCGTGGAAATCCCGACGTTGGAAGCCCTTGGTTTTTTCCCGGACGTGATCGACGCCGTGCATCGCTTCAATGCGAACCACAAGCGCATGTTGTGCATTTCCGGCTCGATGAACATGGGTAAGTCGACGACGCTGCGCTCGGTTTTCGCGCTCGTCCCCGATAATCAGGCGAAATACGCCGGTGAAGATCCGATCGAAAACACGCACCCCGACACGGCCCAGATCAACGTCTCGACTGCAGCCGCGATCGACTTGTTCCTTCAGCGGCTGAAGCGAGGAGACTTGAACGCCCTGCTGGTGGGCGAGGTGCGCTCGCGCGAGACGCTGGAGATGGTCATGAACATCGTTCTGTCGGGGCACCCAGTCTACACGACGACGCACTCCGATTCTGTGCTCGGCCAGATCCCGTACTTCCTTAGCTCGAAGATGGGGCTGGAAGCCGATTTGCTGTCGCACTCCGCTGTTCTGGGCCTGAACCTGCACCAGGTGCTGGTGCGAAAGCTTTGCACGTGCGCCCTGCGCGGCGGCAAAGCGAAAGAAGCGCTCGGGCTGCAGCTGCTGCGCCACATCGACAAGAACTACCAGGTGAACGTTGACAGCCTTGACGCACATAACCCAGACGGCTGCGAGGTATGCCGGGCTCAAGGCCACGTATCGCGCATCGGATACCAGGGTCGCCGGATTCTATCCGAGTATTTCGAGCCGGACAGCGACGATAGGCTCCTGATCAGCAAGCGCGATTTCGTTTCGCTGGAGCGGAAATGGCGCGAGTCTCATTCGCGCTTTGACGATATGACCAGCACACGCGGCAACACTGCCCTTGAAGTCGGCTTGAAAGCCGCGCTGCAGGGCGGGGTAGATCTGCGCTCGGTCGAACGTCTCTGCGGCCGTTTCGAGGACGCGGCGGTGGTCAATCCAGCTGGTTTCGTGCCCGCCACTCGCCCGGCGCCAAGCGTGAGCACCGTCATGGCCTTGCCCGAACCCCAGCGTGTGAGCGCGCAATAAATAAGGAAGCGGAATGAGCTCTATCTCCGAAGCTATGCAGGTCTGGAGCGCGCGTCGCGCCTTCAACAAGCAGCGGCCAGCGTTTTACCGAGACCTCGGGGCGTCGCTGACGGCCGGAGCGCCGCTGAACAGCCTAATCAGTGAATACGCGAAACATGATGTGCCTGGCATCGGGCCGATGATGACGCTCTGGGGCGACGGAATGCTTGCGCATCCTGACTCCCTGGCGCGGGCCACCAGCGGCCTGGTTTCCGAGGGCGACACCGTCATCATATCGGCCGCGGAAATGAATCCGTCGGGCGCGGGCAAGCTCTACCAGATGTATGCGGCCAATCTCGCGCAGCGAGCTTCGATGATCCGGGCCGTAACCCTGCCCCTGATCATGCCGGCGGTTACAGGTCTGGTGCTAATCGGCATCCTTTTCTTCTTCAAGAATGTGATCTACGCAGACATGCTCAAGGGTGTGCCCTTGAAATACTGGCCGAGCTACGGGCAGTTCGCATACTCCGTACTGGAATTTTCGACTGGCTTCGGCGGAGCATGCGTGCTGGCGGCGGTGGTCGGCCTAGCTGCCTGGGTCGCTTGGAGTCTTCCCAACTACACCGGCCCCGGCCGCGATTGGCTAGACAGGAAAATGCCGCCGTACACGCTCTTTGCGCAGATGGATCTGATCTCAAGCGTAACAGCGATCTGCTCGATGATCCAGGCGAACATCGCTGACACGGTTGCGCTCAACAAGGTCGCGTCGAATGGCTCTGCGTGGATGACCTACCAGATGGACAAGATTCGCGTCCACACCGGAAGGGGCAGGCCCGTCTTGACATCGCTGCGCGAGCTGCCGCTCCCCAAAATGCTGGCAGCGCGGATCGTTGTGCTGGCTGGTGAGGAAAAGCTGGCCGACGCGCTGCCTGAGCTGGTGATCAAGAGCTGCATGGACGAAACCGAAAGCATGGTTGAGCGCATGCAGGTCACGGCCAAGTTCGTGACCATGCTCTCGGTACTGGTGCTGCTGGGTTTTGTCGGCATCCTCATGCTCGGCAATGTCGGCTTTTCGGAAGCGTCCCAGGCAATGTCGAGCGATACGAGCCAACGGCGCTGACCACACCCAAAAAATTGACGTTTTGTCTCAATTTTGGTTTGCATCAACAATTTCCGTGTGTTATTTTGTGCTAATGAAACGTAACAAGAATTAACAGGCGAAAAACGCCGCCGAATATTTCAATCTAAACCACTCCTCCAAGGATTTTGTTGTAATGAAAACTACTATTCGTAAAGTCTTCGGCCGTCGCTCGCGCCAGGGTGGCTTCACCCTGTTCGAGCTCATCGGTGTCATGGCTCTGATCGGGATCGCGACGTTTGCCATCATGCGGGCGAAACGGGGTGCCGAGGTCACCACGAACGCCCAGGCGCTCTATAACAGCGTCGCTGCCGTCCAGAACGAAGCGCCGAAGGTGTACCCAGGCGTGTTCACCGGCCTGACCTGCGCCACCTTGGCCAACAACAGCGTGTTTTCCAGCACGTCGTTCCGCGTTGATCGCACCAACCCGGCAACGCCTACGGTCTTCTATAGCGCCGAGCCGAACAGCCAGATTACTTGCGCACCAGCGTCGGTTGTCGTCGCCGGCCAGAACGACGGCTACACGCTGACCTTCCCAGCGCTGTCGAACGAGATGTGCAACGCAGTGGCCGACAAGCTCAACACGAGCGCCTGGTTGATGACGGTCAATGGCACCAACGTCAAGGCCCTGCGTCAAGAGCTGAACACCGACACTAAGGGTGCACAGTGCAATGCAACAGCAACGAACGACAACCAGACGATCGTTGCGACGTTCACTCGATCGCTGCCGCCGCAATAAACCTGTTTTTCTGGTAGCAGCGAAAGCGATGCCGGGCCTTGCGGCCCCATCGCTTTCTTTCATTCAAGGCGAGAGAGCTGAAGTGATCAATTGGTATAGCAAAAAGCAGGTTGCGCGCTCTGGGCGCACGCCTCGACAGTCAGGATTCGGCTTGATCGAGGTCTTGGTACTGGTCGCGGCTACAGGTGCGATGCTCCTAGTGTGGAACCGGGTTCAGGTTGCGCGTTCCATGGACGAAACCGATACGAGTGTAGCGAAACACGGCGTCCTAATCCAGGCTGGTGTCAATAAGTACATCAACGACAACCGGTTGACCTTCCTTAACAGCGCCGCGCCGGCGATCACTGGATTCTCAGCCCCTTTCGCCCCGACTATGCGGGAGCTGCAGGCAAGCCCCGCAGATAATCCATACATCCCGTCTGGCTACAACCTCGCCAACCAGCTCGGCATGACCTATACGGTTAACCTGTCGCTGCTGCCGGCAGGCTGCACACCGAACGTAAACTGCACTGACGTCACCGGCACCGTGGTTTCCGTCGCTCCGCTCCTTGACCCGACAACGAATCCTGCAATGGCCGACGGTAAGCGAGTCGGCAATATCGCGAACAAGATCGGAATCGATGCCGCGAGCTCCAAGGTCGGCGCCGGTACGCTTCTTACCGGGCCGGCCGGCGATTGGGCGCTGACTAACCCCCGCGGTAACGTCCCTGGCATCCTGGCCATGCGGGTCGGATACGGGTCAGTCGCTTCCAATGGACTGGATCACCTGCTGCCGCGTGACGGCTCCCGGCCAATGGCGGGGACACTTCGCCTGGGCGGCAATCCGATCGCGGACGCGTCGACCATCGCTGCGACGAGCCACATTTCGACCACCGGCGGCAATATCACCACCAACACGGGGTCGATCACCACGACCTCGGGCTCGATCACGACTAGCTCGGGCTCGATCACGACCGCAAGCGGCAACATCACCGCCACCAACGGGAAGGTGTCGGGCACATATTTCGCCCCAGGCGTTCAGACACCTGGCGCTTCTTGCACCGACCTGCGCGCCATCGGCACGGCCGCGAATGGAGCCGTGCTCGTATGCCGCGGCAACGCCTGGCGTGCGAACGTCGGGCCATTCGCCGAGAAAGGTGATGCGTGTACGCGACCAGGCCAGCTCGCAACGACCTGGACGACAGATGAAGCTGTGATGTGTCGCGGCACCACCTACGTCTCGCTGGCAAACCAGATTGGCAAGTACGTCGAGATTAGCCGCCAGAGCGTTGTGGACGGCTCAGTAGTGCCTCACGCAACATGCGACGTCGGCGGCACCCCTACCTTCCGTTTCGGCATGGTGCAGACCGCCGTGGACGTCAGCTCGGCTCCCCCGAAGCAAGTCACCAATCTCACGGCGATCGCGAACGCCAACAGTTGGACGGTCTCCTACAAGCTGCGTGATGACATGGGCAACCAGACCTCGGCAAACGTCTACAACCTCCAGGCACTCATGTACCTGGAATGCAAATACCCATAAGAGAGAGCGGCATGCGCGCCACACCGAAATTTATCGCCGTAGTGCTGCTGGTCGCTCTGGTTGGCCCGGCCGTGCCCGTCGAGCGCGGCGGCAGCCGTCCCGCCGCCCAGCCGAAGCCGGTACGGCCAAAGCCGGCGGCGGCGCCGGCCAGCAAGTACCAGGTCGACTGCTCGATCTCGCCTGACCTCTGCATGACCGATCCGGTCGCACGAGGCTGCGGGGAAGGGCGCCACTGGTCGTCAGCGGGCAGCGGCTTTGCTCACTGCGTGGAGGACGACAGGAACTGCGCGGACGGAAAGCCCGCCCAGCGCGACGAGTACGACAATCTGGTCTGCGCTGATGAAAAGGCTGCAGGCGAGGGCGTAATTAGGGAAGAGGGGGGCAGTACAGCACGCCTCCAGGATCAACAAGAAAAGGAGAAAACGCAATGAAAAAACTACTCGTGGGCCTCTGGCTTGCGCTCACAGCACTCTCGGCAAATGCCCAGGATGTAGTCAAGTGCCTCACCAACCCGGAAGCATGCCTGACGGCGCCGATTGCAAAGTCCTGCCCGGTCGGGAAGAAATGGTCGACGGCCGGCAGTGGGATCGCCCACTGCGTGAATGTGGATCCAGTCTGCCTCTCATCGGAGAAGGTCACGTATGACTATCTGGGCAACCCATCGTGTGTCGCGCGCTGCTCGGCCGGTGAATACTGGAACGGGGCGTCGTGCAGCCCGTGCACCACTACGTCCACCAGTAGCGGCTCGTGCCAGGCCGGCTACAACGGCACGGCTTACCGGACGGTGACGACAAATTCCTGCGCCGGCTCCACGAGCTATGGCTCGTGGGACTACTCGAACTGCACTGTCGCCTGTACCGAGAGCACGTCGACTGAGTCGGGCTCTTGTCAGGCTGGTTATACCGGCACTGCCTATCGCAACGTGACCACGAATTCGTGCAGCGGGACGTCCTATGGCGCCTGGTCATACGCGAACTGTACCCAGTCGTGTGGTAGCTCATCATGGAATGAAACGGGGGCATGTCCCGCTAACTATTCCGGCTCTGCGTACCGTACAGTGACTCGAAACGACTGCACTGGCGCGGTCACATACGGTACCTGGAATACTGGAAACTGCACCTATACTCCGACCTGTCCTGCTGGCTCCGCTTGGAACGGTTCATCGTGTGTGAGTACCGCCCCTTCTTGTACCGTCGAATGGGAAGAAACAATCACCTCTGGTTCACCGCGTAACTGCGCATCCGGTTACTTCCAGGAAACAGTGACTTTTACTGAGTACGATGTTTGCACATATTCCGACGGGTCAACCTCGCGTACCAAGTCGGGTGCGATAGATTCAGGCATCAGGAACTGCCGGACCGGCTACACGACGTTGAAGTAAACTGTCGCTTTTACTTCTTTGTATTATTGAGCACTTCGTCGATTTTGAAAAAGGGTCGAAGCCATGGATGGTTTCGACCCTTTTTAACCTGACAAGAACATTAGTCGGGTCGAAAAAAAATCCCTTGCCCTATTTTACGGGACAAGGGATGCGAGAAAAAACGCTACAGGGTAAATCACTATTTAACCTTGGCAGCGGTAGTCCTTGGCGGCGGTGGTGAAGCTCCACGACTTGTCAATGCTCATGACGCCGTTTGTAGCACCTGTCGCCGAGCCAGTTGCAGTACCGGTGAATTTGACATTGTATCTGGTGCTTGCCTTAAATGGCAGCTTGCCGACGATAAAGGCAACGTACTGCGGCAGTAAGCCAGTCTTGTCAGTTTCGCTGGTCAACAGGCGCACCTCAACTGGCGTAATCTGACCTTCCTCGGTCACGGTGAACGAAGTCACCGCCAGCTTAGTGCTTTGCTGGACCATCAGACTGATCGGGTAGCTCGTCTTAGCACAGAACGAGCCAGCAGTGCCGTCAACGTCAACAAACGGGTTCGGCGCTTCTGGCGCGTGAGTCAGGCCGATTGCGGTCTGATTATTCGCTGGGTAGACGCCCACGTAATTGCCAGCGACGTTCTGCCTCAACGTCAGCGTCCCGAAGTCGATAAATGACGGGCGGGTGGCATTGATGTCGGCCGAGACAACTGGTGGGGCGATACCCAGATCGGTCCAGCCCTGGTTCATCATAATTACGCGATGGTACACCGTAGCGGCCAGACCTTCGATCACTTCGGCAGCGTCGGCGTTGGCGCTAGTCCAGCCCATCACTTCGGCTGCGTCGGTCGCAGCGTAGCCAGCGGTCACGAGGCGATCCTTCACAGTCACGCCAGTGAAGCCAGGCTTGCCGACGACTTCATCGTGGGGGGTTGCGCCGCCGTTGTTCGTGGCCACGTAGTCCGAGTGCGCCTTGGCTGCCAGATCGACCTTGGCGTTCTGATTCACAGGGCCGAGGTTCAAGGCGTTGCGGAAGGTCGCCAGGGCGTCGAAAGCGCGGCGCTCCTGCGAGTTTACCATGTAGGTCGGCGCCACAGCAGCTTGGGTGGTAGCAGTAAGGACGAGAGGGGTAGGAGTCGGCATTGGGGTCGGCACAACTGGAGCCGGGGTGTTCGCTACAGGGGTGCTTGCTGGCGAATCACTGCCGCCGCCACCGCAGCCTGCGAGAGCGATCGACAGGGTTGCAGCGATGGTGGTCAGAGCGAATTTGTTTTGCATTTAAATCTCCATTGTGAGCCGTTAATTTGGACAACTTGTTTTGCCCTATGCACACATTTTAGCAATCGACCTTTCACTCTCACAACGAAAGGGACGAAAGATTTCAATTTATTTTTGGGAGGGTGGATCGCAACAACACCAGCCGTAAAACGCCGGGGAAAACCAGGGAGCCAGGGGGAGCGCGCCTCGGTTGAATTAGAGGGAGAGGGAAATTATGGAGTAGGGGAAGACGAGGGCTCATCGGCAACCTCGGGCTCCGCGTCCCAGGGCGTCGCAATACGAAGGTTCCCTTCATCGTTTGATAGCACAGTAAAACCGGCCTCCTCCAGATAAACATCGATGCGATCGGCCACGGTCAATTCGTCGTCGTCAAACCCATCCACGTCGATCGCAGCCTGCAGGTCGTTCGCGCGCAGAGATGCTTGGTCGACGAAAGAAAGCGCCACGGCGCCAGCCATGCTGCTTGGCGCGGTCGCGTATTTATCCCAGTTCGGCCCGTCCTGCGATGGGAGGAGGATAGCCACGGTATCACGGTGATCTGCCAGGCCGAAATCGAGGGCGGTCTTGGCTACATCGAGCTGGAAGGCCCGTTCCTCGGCCGGGCACGTTTGCTCGGCCAGGAGCTTCACGAGCTGGGCGAGCGCTTCTTCATGAGAGATGCGCAACAGGACGCTGCTCTTGTCCGGCGCCCAGGCTACGTCGTAGGAGCGGCCGGTCTGGGTATCGTGGAGGAAGTAGTCCGTCACGGGATAGTCGTCATCCATATGGCCGGCCCGCACAGCTTCGGCGACGTCCTGGAGAGTGGTCTGCAGCTCGGCCCTCGCCTCGCTCAAGAGAGGGTAGAGCTGCGGCTGGTCGGTGCCTTCTTCATGACTGCTATGGTCGGTGCCGCCGCCGGCCAGACGCACCATGATCGCAATTCGGGACATATCGGTTCTTTTAAAGGTAATGGAGGTGCCGAATTATTTCTCGCATTCGCGCCCGTGGTTGCACTCAACTCTTGTTAGATGTGGCGTGGGATCGTCATAATACGTGACATGAAAAGCCCGACCCCTTCAACTGCTCCTGCTGTCGACATCGACCGCTGCGACTGCCCGAGATGCGCGCCTGGAGCGCCGCGATGGAAGGCGACGCACCTGCTGGGGAGAGTGTTGATCGGGGCTGTGGTGGGAGCCGTAGCTTGCGCTAAGGGCTTGTACCTGGCCGTCCCGCCTGCGCTCGCTCGCGCGGTAAGCGCCGGGGTCGCGTTTTACATCATCTGGGCTTTGACCGGTCACCGGCTGCCAGCGCGCAGTCGATCGCTCCGGTAGAGCGCCCGTGCGTCAAGCGCGGGAGCCCTGGGCACCCAGCCAGCGCCATTTTTACAGCATCAGGAATGAGATTTATGACCCAGAAGCCTTTCGCCGCGAACCGGCGCACCATCGCGGTAGAGATAAGGAACTTGCTTCAACTGAGGCGCTCGATGCGTCAGCTCCGCAACGAGCTGGCAGCCGGCCGATCACCGGCGGAGATGGTGCGTACTCCGCGCGGGGACATCCCTCGCGGGATGCTGCTGCGGTATGCGGAAGTGGCGTTCGGACTGAGTGTGGCGAGGGCCTGCGCAGCCAGGCGCGTGTTGTTTCGTAGGGTTGCGGAGGAAGCCGCGCGCGCGGAGAGTCAGCCGGCGTCCGTCAATCCAGGTGTGACCAGCTTCGGCGAGTGACGATATGGCGGAGGGCGCTTTCGCTGACATTGAACTCCTTCGCCTTTTCCTCCCAGTTTGGAGTTCCGCCGTTCTGCTCCAGGGCGGCGGCCCACTGCCGGATCGCTCGCACATCACTTTCGTCCAGTTTGGCCCTTGGAGCGGCTGGCTCCCCACCTGGTAAGCGCGTCCAGGTTCGCCGAGTGGCGATGCTGCGCACGGTTTCCTCGCTGACGTTGAGTTCCTTCGCTTTGCCAGCCCAGTCCGGGGTTCCCTTCATCTCTTCCTCTGCTGCCCAATCACGAAGTGCGATCACCTCATGATCTTCAAGTCGAACCCTCGGCGGCAGCGTAACTGGGTCACTCGACAGGTGCGTCCACGTGCGACGGCTCACGATGTCGCGCAGGGTGCCCTCGCTGACGTTGAGTTCTCTAGCCTTTGCCGTCCACGTCGGCGTGGCCTTCCTGGCTGCCAGCTCGGCCGCCCAGGCACGGATCGCGCGCACGTCATGTTCGTCGAGCTGCGCCCGTCCGTGTTTTTCGCCACGGCGCGCTTTCTTCGGGAAGGCCAGGCGCTGGCTCGCCAAGTCTTCCGGTTCGTCAACAGGATGCGTACCGCCTACTTTCTTGTGCTGCACCTTATAGCCAGATTCGCCGTCAAGCGTATAGACGCGCGCATTTAGCTCGCTGTCGGCAAAGTAGACCTGAACCGAGGCGTCGCCGAACAGCTGGCCCCACATGCTCCGGAACCGCTTCTCCTCCATCGGTGGCAGGCCCTCCGGCCCGGCTTGCATGCTTTCAGTGGTACTCATGACGTTCACTTAGGAGAGGCTTGAATAGGCTGCAGCTCGCGGCGCTATCGGAGCATGGGTGCCTGGTAGCGCATCGATCCCCAAGCGCGCCAGGTCGGCTGAAAAGATGTCGTAGATCGCGCGAGCAGCGCTGGTTTCGCTGGCGCGCAGCTTCCGAGCATGCGCGATGGTCGCGTCGATAGCCTGGGAAACGCTCGCGCCGAAAAGCCGCATGTGGTGCACGACCTGGAAGAATTTGAGCGCTCCCGCACCGCCTGCCTCGCACTCGTGCCAGAAGTTCTCTGCCGTCAGCACCACGCAGCTCTCGGCCTTGTAGCGTGCCAATACGGTCGGGAACGAGCTCAAGACCTCTGCCTGCATCAGCGGCGACACGGCCGTCAGCACTGGTGCGGCGCCACCGGCATCGAGGCGGGCGAGCATCTCCTTCCCAACGCGGAAGAACTGGCAGGGAACGCGCTGCCGGGAGTCGGCGATGAAATAGTCGATGAAGCCGAAGGTGGAATTGTGGATCGTCATAGGTCAGCAATAGGTAGGGCGGTGGTGCTCGTCGGCGCCGGACTGCTCATCGGCCGCCGCTTCCTCGGTTCTCTCCATGACGGCGCGCATGGCCAGCGTCAGATCCCGGTTCGACGTGAACTGCCCCACGAGCGTCGAGATCTCCGACGCGAACATAGGCGTGGTCGCGGAGAGCCGATCGGCATCGCGCTGCAGGTCGACCAGGGTGCGGGCAAGCCAGCGGTTGCGCGGCCCGGCCCCAGCTGCTGAGTGTGGCGCGGCCGCCAGCAGCACGGTGACGTCGAACATCGCGTCCCGCTGTACGAACTGGCTGAGAAGGGCTTTCGCTCCCATGTAGGCCGCGATATGGCCCGGTGATACGTCGGCGTGCGCGTGGCCGGCGCCGCCCAGGCGCTGGTCGACGATCTCCCAGAGCGAAATACCGTATTCAGCGGTACCCGGTTTGTTGTTTTGGAGCGACTGTGCAGCGTATCGGAAGGCTGCGTCCTGCATTTGCAACAGGCACGCCTTATCGAATCCCCGCGCGGCCATAGAGACAAGCGGGCGGCAAACCAGCTCAAAGCTCGGGGCGACACTCGGCTGCGGGGTTATTTGCGTTGCTGTCATGGGAAGAAGGCACGAAAACAAGTGATTGCCACGTGGCAATTCTTGTATTTTGTCACGTTTTATAGCTACAATGTAGCACAAAGGTTGTTCCTAGAAAATACCGTAAGCCTCTAAGCAACCCCTGGACGACCGCCCTCATGACTCAAAACCCCCCGCCGATGTCCGAAGCTGTCGTGGCCCGGCCCGATCCGGTCATGAATGTGATCAACAGCATGTCCGATGCGCACGTGATCGCCCTTTTGTCGTCCCGGCAGTTCGAGGTGATCTACCAAGAGCCCTATCGCGGTACGGACGAGGAAGTGCAGAACATGCTCAACCTCTGCGACGCGCTTATTCAACAGCTGGGCGCGGCCGAGGTGAATGATCGGCTGACGCTCGCCGTCGGCGTTATCGACGCCTGCCTGATCGATAACCTGCATGCCCAGGAAGTTCGCACCCTGATCAAAACGATCGTCCAGAAGGACATCCGCCTGCTCAACCACATGCCGTGCACCAAGGCGATGCTGGCGCGCGTGCTACGCGCTGTCGGCCTGTCAAACCTGCTGGCGCCGGCGAAGATCCGCCGCATCACGCAGGACGTCCTGCAATACCAGTCACAATTTGGAGGCGGTCTCGAATGAAGATCCGCGAAACCGCACGCAAAGTCGGCAGGGGCGTTCTGTGGGCCGTCTTCCCGGTCGCCGCCTGGCGCAACCTCGTCAGCACCAAGGAATCGATCACCAGGATCAGGGAGATGGCGCGCCGCGGCAAGACTGTCCGGCCGGAGGAAATGGACGACATCCAGCTCAAGCGCCATGAGCTGGAAATGGAAGGCCGCGAAATCGTTCTGAGCCTGGAGGAGCATGATCGCTTTGATTACATGGCCGAGCAGCTCGGGTGGACTGAGGAAGCCCTGATCGAGAAGATGCGCGCGCTGTCACGGGGCCATGCGATCCGCTTCTGCCTCCTTATCTTCACCGTCATCATTACCGTCGGGCTGGCCATCATGTTTGGCATCAGGCCGATCATCTATGGCAGTGCCGCGGCTCTCTACCTGACCGCCACCTGCATCAAAACCACCTGCCTCTATACCCAGCTGCAGGAGCGCGCCCTGTGGAGCCTGACCCAGCTTATCGCTCGGCCGAATGCCTGGATCTGGCGGCGCGCCTTCTGGTTCCTGGACTAATTTATGGTCACCATCGAAAACACCCCGCCGCAGCCGCCGCTGCCGGCCATGATCGCGCCTGCTCCAGCTGGCGCCGGCTACCCCGAGAGTGCAGACGAGCGTGTTGCCCGGTACCTTGTTGCGCCGCCGCGCCCAGCGCCGGCCCGCAGTGAAGCGCCGGCGGCGAGCCATGCCGGTCGATACGATGTCTTGGTGCCCCAGCACATCCCGCCACATTGCATTCATTCGAGCGCGAGCGCCTACAACCTCAATCCGCTCATCATCCTGTCGGTCATGAAGGTGGAAAGCGGCGGCAGGATGGGCCTCGTCTCCCGCAACACCAACGGCACCGACGACCTCGGCCCTGGTCAATTCAATACTGGAACGTGGGCAAAGCTCCTGATCGAAAAATACAAGATTCCTCGCGAGGCGCTGATCAATGACATGTGCCAGGCGGTGCGTGGGATGGGGTTTGCGATCCGCACCGAGATCAATGGTGCCGGCGGCGACCTCTGGAAGGGCATCGGAAACTACCACTCGCGCACGCCAAAGCACCACGTCAAGTACGTGCGCCTGGTGTATGGCGCCTACAAGCAGATGACCTCGAAAGGCAAATTCTGATGGCGCGCAACTCGCAAACACCAAACGCGGACGTCTCCGGCATTTTCGTTATCCCGATGCTGATCGTCGTCCTGTTTGCCATCCTGTGGTTCGCGATGGGCCAGGGGCTGTTTTATGGCTCGGGCAAGATGGCCTATTACATGCTGTGGCCTTTTGACCTGATCGACTCCGTGCACGCGTACCGCATGGAGATCGCCCAGGATGTCGTGAAGCCGCCGACCGTCGGCAAGTTCTACGAATGGACGAGCGACGCCTGGCGCCTGCCGGCATTGATTGTCGCCGGCCTGGCGCTTCGCCTCGGTTGGACGGCCTGGCAGCACCCGATGGGCAAGGAAAAAGGCGGCCTGCGAGGGCGTCTGAGCGTCGACGCGCTGCTGCGCTACCAGGCGCAGATCCACTCGGCGATCGCACCGATCGTGCCGATCGCAAAGCACCTGTACAAGAACGAAGATCCACGCTGGCACGCACCCTGGCACCCGCATGAGGTGGTCGAGCACTTCGGCCTGGCCAAGGCAAACGGCGACCTCGATCACGAGAAGGCCGAACACTACCTGCTCTCCCAGCTCGGCACGCGCGTCTATCGTCCAGGGATCGATAAATCCGACACCATCTTCGCTGATCGCCTGAATGACTGGGAGAAGGCAATCTTCGCTCTGTTGGCACCGGCCGCCATCCACGGCAAGGATGGACTTGGGGAATTCCGTGATCTGCTCGACAAGCTGAACTACTCGGCTGTGAACGAAACGCAAACCCCAGACCTGCGCCTGGCTAACGAGCAGTACCAGAAGTACCGGGCTCACCCGCTGCTCAATAACCTCTGGCGCTCGCACCACTTCTCGGTCACGTATCTCATGCAGGTCTACAAGCTGTGCAAGCGCGCCGGCAAGGTCACGACGGCTGAATTCGTCGGCTGGCTGCGCCCGAATGCGAACTCGCTGTATGCCGCGCTCAACAGTGTCGGCCGTCAACGCACGGCTTTTGCCGAAGCCGCCGGCGCGCACGAGCACTGGGAGCACGAGCAGAAGTGCCAGCGCCTGAACCGCATTCCAATCCTGCCGGTCGTCGTGGCGGCGCTCAAGAGCTTGGAGGACGAATACAACTTCTGGCGCACCGCCAATGCTGGGGAGACGGAGGAGTCGCTCTGGGGCCGGATGACGCAAGAGCAAGCTCGACTGGACTCCGATCTCTTCCGCGAGCACGTGGTGGGTCTTCTGGGCGCTGGCATGAACAGCGTGCCGAAGCCCGGTGCGGATTCGGATTTCGATGCTACCGAGGCGATCGCCCGCCGCGAGTTCGAGGATGCACAGATGACAAAACTGATGGCCGGCTCGAAAGCAGCCTTCCCGAAAGAAGAGGACAACCAATGAACGACATGACTAAACCAGTAGGACATCCAGTCGCGCCGGTGCACGCATCTACCCATGCGCATCCGGATGGTCACGGCAAGTACGCGTCTTCGGTGTCGTACCAGGATGGCATGGTGGCGTTGTCGCTGCGCTACGTGGAGCGTCCTTGGCTGCCGCTGGCGCTTTTCGGCCGCGTGATCCGGACGAAGATGGTGCGCATGGCAGGTGTGGATGTGCGCGAGACCACGCTGACGAACGACGCGGAAGGCCTGGTGTGCACTGTTCGTTGCGACAACTCGGCAATTGAAAAAGTGAGCCTCCTCGGCCCGGAATGGCCAGTGGCGATGCGCGAGGCGGTGCGCGCCGAAGTCGACTCTTCGCTGCACCGCACCTCCCGCGGTATCTCCCTGCAGCTCAAGAGCCGCACCAGCACCGCGATAGTGGCTTTTGCCGTGTACGCACTGGTGACCTCGCTCTCGGGTAGCAACCAGCGGCTTCCAACTGCGCCGGGCGTGGCGCCGCAGCAGGCCGACGTGACGGCTCTCCAGGCGCCGGCCGCGCCGCAGCTGACGCCGACCGAAGCATCCGGGATGTCGTCGGCCGCGGTTGCGCAGGCTGCCGCCGACGCCCAGGCCAGCCCAATGCCGGTCAAGGAAGCGCTCGCGAAGGCGTCCTACATCGCGGTGCGCGCCGCCGGCGCCGGCGGCAAGACCTTGATCGTCTGGTCTGATCCCCTGTGCCCGAATTGCCGTGATTTCGACCAGAAGATGCTCGCGAAGCTGCCGGCCAACCTGGGTGTGACTGTGATCCCCGTCTCGTTCAAGCACGGTTCGCGCCCGTTGGTTTCGTACGCCGCCTGCGCGAGCTCGCCCGCCGACCGCGCCGCGCGCTGGAAGAACCTGATGTCGGAAGAGCCGAAAGGTATCGACGTCACCCAGCAGTGCGAGACCGGCCCTGCGGTCGCCGACGCAAACACCTCGCTTTTCGCCCGCGCCGGCCTGCGCGCCACGCCGACCCTGATGAAGCCAGACGGCCAGATGTACGAAGGCGATCTTCACTCGGCCGAAGCGATCACCAGCTGGCTCGGCAAATGAGCGCCAGAACCATGTTCAGCGCTGTCGCCGGCCTCATGGCTTGTGCCGCGGCGCGCGTGCTTCGTCCGGCATACCTGCCGGCGACGTGCTCCCCTGCTGGCGCACAGCTCGCGGCCGAGCTAAAGCTGGCCTATCAGCGCGCGGTGATCGAGGGCTACCAGGCCACGCGCCAGCTGATGGAGAAGCGGCCGAAAAAGGGTGAAAAGCATGCCTTGGCCAGCCGGGACATCGCGGGAAACGTCAACGCCGTCAGCGTCCAGTTTGCCAAGGCGGCGTCGACACTGGATCCGGATGGGATCGCGAGCGAGCTGATCCGGCTCTTTTGCGTTGGCGTGCCCCACATGAATGAGCTGGACAACCAGCGGCGCGTGGCCACGGTCTGGTCGGCCCTGCTGGCGCCGGAGGTGGTCATGCGCGAGAAGCACGGCCGCTCGATCGCGCTGCAGGGCCTGGTCGAGATCGCCGCGCAGTGGCTGGAGGGCGGCACCACGCCCGCTGCGAAGGAAGCGCATGCGTCGAGCGACACCAAGTTCATCAGCGCGCACCCGGCCAGAACCTACGAGCTGTTGACGGATGCGGCGAAGCAGCACGGCCTAGACCACATGAAGCTGCTCTCTAGCGTCATCGAGCCGGTCATCCTGCCGCTGGGCCAGTACGTGGGAGCCCGGCAGGCTGCGGCCGGCGTGAAGGTGGACATGTCCGGACAAGAACCCGAGCAGAAGGAAACGAAATGAAGCACGGTCGCTATACGACTATCGAAGGCGGCCAGGAGGTATCGTCTCGCCGGATCATCGTCGACGTCCGCTCCAACGGTCAGCTCTTCAAAGACTGGATGGTGTACCCGACGAACTTCAGCAAGGTGATGGTCGGCCTGGCGCTGCTGTGCGTGATCTTCCCGTTTGCGCTGCCGATCCTGCTCTTCGTTCTCCTTGCCTTCCTGGACGAGTACCAGAAGGCAGCCCAGTACGCGCCGATGCGCTACCCGGCCTGGTGCAAGGTGAAAGACCCAGGTCTTCTGCACCCTGGTACCGACAAGCCGATGGAGGCGACGGGCATCATGTATTTCGGCGTCATTGATGCGCAAGATCCCTACGAGCGCGGCAAGCAGGTTTTCCTCTCAGCTGATGACCTGACCCGGCACATGCTTGTATTGGGTACTACCGGTAGCGGGAAGTCAGAATTCCTCAAAGGCATGACTTTCTGCGTGCTTTGCTGGGCCAGCGGGTTCTTCGTAGCTGATGCGAAGGCCGACAACAAGCTGCCAACCGACATGTACTCGCAGGTTCGCATGTTTGCGCGCGACTACGACTACCTGGTCGTGAACTACCTGCTCGGCGGCCTGTCGCCGACCCAGATCGCTAACATGCGTGAGCGCCTGTCGAATGGCCTGCAGCCGGCGACGGCGGCCGACGCCGACACGCTCGTGCAGATGACGTCGAACATCATGGTGAAGGCATCGGGCGACTCGAAGACCTGGCAGGATCGAGGCCTGAACCTCTTCCGCGGTATCTGCCGCGCGCTGACCCACAAGCGTGACCTGGGCGAGCTGACCCTGTCGATCGAGACGATGCGCGAGTACCTTGCACTGGACAAGATCGAGGAGCTCTACGTCGAGGGCTGGAAGCTGGCCAACGGCGGCGCCTGGCCGACCCCATACCTGGGCGTGAAGTCCTACCTGGAAGTGGGCCTGCCTGGCTTCCAGCTGCAGAACATGCTGCGCAAGCACGGCTGCCTGAAAGAGGAGGCCGAGGACGAAGCGCAAGCGCTCAACCAGGCATTCGTCCGTCCAGCTGCACCGGCCAAGAAGCCGCCGACCAACCAGACGAATGAGTGCTATAACCAGCACGGCTACCGCGCCGACCAGGTGTATCCGGCCCTTTCGCTGCTGATCGACACCTACGGCCACATCTTCAAGCGCAAGCATCCAGAGGTGGACATGCAGGATGTGGTCGTCAACAACCGTATCTGTATCTCCCTCATCCCGTCCCTCGAAAAGGGTGCGCAGGAGCAGGAGAGCCTGGGTAAGCTGAACCTGGCGCTTCTGCGCGTCATGATGGCGCGCGCCCTGGGCTCCTCGATCGAAGGCGACGTCCACCAGAACGTCGACGCCAAGATCACCGCCTCGGCCACGCCGTTCGCGCTGTTCCTTGATGAATTCGCGTACCAGTTCGCCGAGGGCATCGCCCTGACCGCGGCCCAGGCACGAAGCCTGAATTTCTTCCTTTGCGCATTGGCCCAGGACTTGGAGAAGCTGACCGAGGGCGATCGCGCAGCGGAAGCCGGCGCCATGATGGCGAACCAGGCCACGAAATTCTTCATGAAGATCGTCGGCTCAGACAAGACCCACGACCTGGCGCAGAAAACCCTGGGCGAAGCCGATGTTGCAGTGGTTTCCGGTTTCGAGACGAACACGGATTCGCTGTTTGGCGGGATTCGCCGCGACATCAACTACAAGATCGAGAAGCGCCCGCGCATCGGCCGCAAGACCCTGGAAGAGCTGGCCTCCGGTTTCGCGACCTTCGCCTACCGCGAGCGCGCCCACGTGATGCGCACGTTCTATCCATCCCCGGAAGTGCCCCGCGTGCGGTACCCACGGCTGAATCGCTTCCTGCAGATCCACGACCTTGGCGAGACCACCATGCTCACCAGCACGGTCGAGCTGGCGCCGAACGCCGATAAGTGGGTGATGGAGAAAATTCGCGGCATCCTGGAGACCGGCGCAACGCCTTCCTATCCAGAGCAGGTGACCAGCGACATCATCCAGAGCATCTCGCGGGCTGCCACGGCCATGAACCCACACACGCCGGCGATCGAGCGCGGGATTGTCCTTTACCAGGCTGGCGTGCAGGCGCTGCACAACGCACGTGCAGGGGCTTCGCTCCTGGGCGGCGGCAATGGTGCTGGTAGTGTCCGGCCGGCCGTGGCGCCAGCAGCAGCACCAGCAGCACCAGCAGCACCAGCAGCGCCAGCAGGTGCCGCCGCCGCGATGGCAGTGGCAGTTGCTGCCGCGGGGCCATCTGCCGGTTCGGCAGGAATGTTCGGTGGTGGTGCTGTAGACCCAGCCGCAGCTGTCGCGGCCGAGCTCGACGCGATCAGCGGTATTGCCTTGGGCGACGATGCGAGCGCAGCTGACCTGTCGGCGGAACTCACCGCCGAGCTGGCAGCCGACACCGCGGGCGGCGACGCTGGTGATGACGCAGTAGGCGAGGAGACCTTGATGGGCTTTGACCCATTCGACGAGGTGATGCGTGTCTCGCCGCCGATCATCCGCCGCCCGAAAGAGGACGTGTTCGGCGACGAAATGGGCTTGTCTGGAGACGATGTCGCCGAGCAGCCCGCGCCGGTTCTTGCGCAAGGTGTCATCGACGGCGACGGCGACGGCATGGAAGGCGACGCGCTTCTCGATGCAGGCCTGGGCGACCTGGACGACGACGCGAACATGGTGATGGATATTGGTGGTGATGAGGAGGCGCTTGGCGAGGCGGCGGAGCTCGATGCGGCCCTTATTGCAACCACGCCTTCTACTGCAGGGGCCAGTGGTTCTACACTTCCGAACGAGGGCTCCGAGCAGATGCGCGCGGGGCTGGAAGCACTATCTCGAACGAAGGTTGAGGCCGCATTGATCGAGCGTATGGGGCCAGAAGTTGTCGGGCTGAAGGATGCGACCAAGGATGAACTGGTCAATCTGGAGGTTTCCCTGGGTTCCACGCCAGAGCAGGCCGCGGATGCGGCGCAGCGGACGGAAAAAGCCGTTGCCAAAGGCTTGTCACTGCTGGACAACAACAAGACGCAAACGTCTTCAGCCGACATCGAGATCCTATTTTCAGAATTGGCCAATCTGGTCGATAACAATTAACGGAGAAAACGATGTCCACCGCCACCCAAACCCGTCGGGCCCAACTTTTGAGCGCCGAGCAGCTGCGCGAGCAGCAGGAAATCAGCGGCCGCGAAGGCTTGTCCAGCCTGCTGGCGGCAGTGCGCCGCATGATGAATTGGCTGTTGTCGCCATTTCGTCTGGTGGCTCGGGTATTATTCAAGCCAAAGGAGGTCGCCGGCGTATTGCCCGCGGCCGACTTGACCGGCCCAGCTGATCGAGCGGCCGCTCCTGCAAACGCTTCTAAGGACGACGACATGTCGCTCAGCGCTTTGTCGCCCGAGAGTGGGCCACAGGGTGACGAGCGCGAGCTCGGCGGCTTGATGAAGCAGATTACGGAAAACCCTGATGGGGGGCTCGACGTCGAGGTCACGGGAAAGGCCGAGGATCTGGACGCGGTGTTGCCGATGTTGTTACGTCACATCGACCAAATACTGAAAACGCATTTGCCGTCGGATGCTCCAGAAGCGCATGTAGCTGCGCACCTGGTCGCCCTGGCGGACACGGCTGAGCACTCGCGTTATGCGCACCGCATGGTTTCGCGTGAGGTCGATAGCGCAATGAAAGCGGTTGTCGCCGACCCGAAGTATCTCGGGCTGAGCGCGGGAACGATTGAGTACATGGTGCGCGCGGCGGCGCAGTCGCCTGAAGCGGCTGCAGCGTTCGGCGATGGTTCAGCCGAGCAGCGACTCTTGGCGCGCCTGACATCGCGCGACAAGATCGAGGCCGACTTCTCGCTGCAGATGCGCCAGATGGCTGTTGCGCTGGCGCCGGTGATCGGGACGGCTAAGTCTGCAGCCGAAATGGAAGGTCGCGGGAAGGAGCTGTTGAACAGAGTGATGCAGGCGGCCGATGCGGCAAGGAACAAGCTGCGCGTACGCCACGCAGCGCACGGCAGCGGCAAAGTGTTGCCGGAGACGCTGCCAGAGGTGGGCGATGCTCTCGGCGAGGCGATCGGCCATGTGGCCAGCGCTATGAACGAGAAGCGCGCAGCGGAAGCAGCTGTGCTGGAAGCCGCAGAGCTGGCAGGTGAGGCGACGGAGCCGGTGGTAGCCAGTGCCGCTCCGGCCGCGCAGGCTGACGGCGAGGCAGCACCAACTGCGGTGGCAGAAGTCCAGGTCGCACCCGAGGCGGTGTCGTTGGCCAAGGTGGCGGAGCCGGCGGCAGCAGCGCCAGCGCCGGCGCCGGCGCTGGCGCCATCGGCCACGACGGTTAAGGCTGCCGCGGTGGCCGTGAAGTCTGTCGTTGCTGCCGGTATGTTCGGCGGCACCGCGGTTGTCAGCCGTACCGCTGCAGAAATGGACGATGTGAATGTTGTAGATCCGGCGTTTGATGTAGAAGAAGGCGAAACTCTCGTCGGCGGTTAATACAAGGGCGTCCGGGTTAGTTAGAATAACCCGGATACCAATTACAATAAATAGGGATGGAATGGTCAGAGCAATTTCAGAGCCAGCGGCGCCACGTGCCTCTGCAAAGCACCCGGCGTTCGAGAAGCGCGCATTAACGGGATATGATGTCTCTACCTGGCAAATGAGGGAAAACCTCACTAATTGGGACGCCACGTTTGCCTTGGGATTTACTTCCTACCAGGCGCTGCTCACATTCCTAAAGTCGAATCAAACTAGCCCGGTCGACGAATCTCGGGAATTGTTGGTTCGTCTGTATATGCTCGAACCTACTTTCCCCGCGCATTTCCGGCCGCCTAACATGCAGGACTTGGTCGACTTCCTTTTCGGTTTGCAGATCCATGATTCGACCTACGCTGCAGAGCGTCGGAAAAAGTGCGCATCGCTGCTGGCCAAGCTTTTAGGAAAGAATCGCGGGTCAGGATACCGCTGGTTGCGTGCGGCCGAGAATGCCGAAAATTCGGTTGCTACTCCAACCAGGCGCTTGTCCGCAAAAGTGTTCTCCATGAATCCGGAAACTGCACGTGCTGATTTTTGGCGGGCTGCCCAGGCTATGGCCATGGGCCGGGGCTTTGACATGGACGAAATTTTGACTTTCCTTCGTGAGAATGGAGTGAAAATTGACTAAATCCATGGTCTTGACGACGCCGGTCGTCGCGGCGAACGATGCCACCACCTTGGCGCCGGTGGCTGACTGGATGCAGTTGGTCGGAGCGCATCCGGATCTCCTCTACGGTTTTCATGGGAGTACCTCTACCAAGCAGCCCTTTCTGACAACCGCATACGATGCGGCCGACAAGAAAGGGGCACTTACAAAGCGAGAGCAGACGTTCTACCTGGTCGACCTGACATACCGCGCGCCTGATCCAGCGGAGTCTCAAAGTCTGCTGTACGGCCAATTGCCGCCGCACCTGCTGGATAAAACCCCGTTTATTGTTTCTCGGCGGCTTTCGACAGAGAGTGCTCACGATCTCGGCCAGATATGGCTGGAAGAAGCGCGCCAGATCGTCGGCACCCGGAAAATTAAAGCGTCCAACGTAAATTGGTCGCAGCCTGGATCGTACATGCTGGAGTTCCCGGAGGTGGCCAACGAGATATTTAAGCGGCTGCCAGCCCTGCACTGCATGCTCATGCCAATGCGTATGAGGCCAATGCCTCCAGGGGCCGACGTTTGCTGGGTTGGGGTGGCTCCGAAAGCAAGCGCACAGAAAAACGCTGAAGCCGATGTCCGGTTTAAGCCGGATGTTAAAGTTAATCTAAGTTTTGCGTAACAATTCGAGGTGATCGAATAAGGCAGATATAGTGCTGCCAAAATGTGACGTGCAGAGGAGTTGTATTTATGGGGATGCGTGAAAACGGAATTATCAACGATGCATCGAATGCGGATGCCGGCATCCGCTTTGAACTGCAAGCAATCGCGCGTGCCGATAACCTCTCGGTCTATGGGTACGAATTCCTCTATCGCGGCAAGGTTTGGCCAGGCTCGGTTGCTGAATGGATGGCCGTAGACCGTGCGGTACTGCGTTATCTGGCCCAGGTCGATGAGGGCGGCGGGAAGCCGTGCTTTATCAACCTGTCGCATGAATCAGTTCTAACGACCGAGGAAACGGCTTTTGCAGCGGCCTGCGCCCGTAATGACATTCGGTTCGAGATGAGCGAGGCGGCTGCCGAAAAGCTCCTGTTCGACCAGGTCTGCGAGAAGGTGAACCGCCTGAGCAGCCTGGGCATGCAGTTCGCTATCGATGACTTCGGTGCCGGGCTGGACGGTAGTCGCCGCCTGTACGCGCTCGACAGCGTCGCTGCGATCAAGGTAGACCGTGGGCTACTGATGAGCGCGGCCGACCGTCCACAGGCCGCCCGGATGCTGGAAGCATCGGTCGCGAGCTGGAAGAGCGCAGGCATTACGACGGTGGCCGAGGGCGTCGAATCGGCCGAGCTTCTGGCCTTCGCGCAGCGTGTTGGATTCGAGCTGCTCCAGGGGTGGCATGTCGACACGATTGTTCCGCCAAAACAAGCCTTTATTTCACGCGCTTTTTTTTGACGACGTTTGTTCTGTTTTATGTATATATTGTAAGAACCTGCAACCACGCCAGGCCCGTTCGAGTAGAACAGATGCTGGTCAGCAATTTCATTAGATTTTCGGAGGGCATATGCCTGTACCACTCACGGCCGATGCGAACGTGCTCGGTCGCCTGGCAGTAAAAACCTCGCCGCGCCTGGCGGCGATGCTGATGGCGTCGCACCACAGTGGTATACCCCTGATGGCCACGCCACACCGGGCTGGCGCTTCGCCTGCGGCCTCTCTTGTCCTGTCGCCGTCGAATCCTCTGGCGCGCTGGGGTGAGCAGGCTGAAGGCGCCGTGAAAGCGGCGCGCTCCCGGCGCACGGCAGCTCCGGCGGCCGCACCGGCGCCAGTGGCGCTGGCCATGCGCACGCCTACCAGCCCCATCGCCGACCTGTACAAGCGACTGCTGGGAGAGGGCACATCGACCTCGCGCCCGCGCACTGCCGTCGAGCAGCTCGAAGCGGCCCGGCCGGCGGAGGCTGGGCGTAGCGCGCCAGTGCTCGAACAGGCCGAAGGCGTCATGCCTGACCGGACGACCGAGCTAATGGCCCTGACTGCGCTGGTGGTCGGCGTGGCCTACGGCGACCAGGTCGACCGCGCAGCCACCGGCGGCAGCTTCGATGTGACGGTATTCCGCAACCTGTCCGGGGCCGCCGATGTGATTGCCCCAGGCCAGTCGATTGCCTCGCTCGATCCTGTGCGCATGCGCGCGGTTCTGACCGCTGCCATGCAGAGCTCGAACGGTGCTTTCCTGGGCCACATGAAGGACGGCAGCCGGACATCGCATTCCATGGTGAAGGCGTCGAACCTCGTGCCCGATGGCGGCAAGGTCGCGGCCGAATTCACGGAAGATGGCAAGTTCAGCGAAGCGGCGTTCCTGAAAAAGACGATGGGCTCCCTCGGCCCGATCGCGCAGGTAGCCGGCGCCACGCCGGTCGGCGCGAAGGCGATGCTGTTGATCGCCGCGGCAGAGAAGGCCCAGGAGCTTCTCCCCGAGTTGCAGCGCCAAGGCGGGGCGCGCGTGGCCCTGCAGGCACGTGTGCTCCGTTCGCTTTCCGACCGAATGAGCGAGCTCGACTCTCTCCAGCCGCCATCGGATCAACCTACAGCACCAGGAGTGCGCTGAAATGATGATTGAAAACGACTACGGCCAGGATCTGGGCGCCCTGCAAGAAGTGCTGAACGAGCAGCTGCGTGACGATGCCAGAAGCGTGTTCCGCGAGATGGAAATGTCGCCAGCGGTGAACCGCGTGCGCGCAGAATCGGACGACCCGGCGTCGTACCGGCTCCTGGCGCTGCGCTCCTCGCGCATGAGCAGCTCGCGCCAGCAAATGCAGCAGCGCATGCTTGCGGTTGCCGAGCAACGCCTGCCGCTGGAAAAAGAAAGCCAGCGGCGCGCCTTAGTAGCCGAGGTCGGGCGCGCACTGGAGTCGTGCATCCGTGTCCTCGAATCGACCGACGTGCGCGAGACGACCGCCCTGGTGGCGGAAAACGTCGAGGCGATGAGCCACAACATCGGCACCATGGCGACGTTGCTTGCCGGCCGGTACCCGCCGTTGAGCAACCAGCTGGCCCAGGCATCGCTGCGCGCCACCGAGATCGGTGCGAACGTCGACCGTATCGCGGCCGAGATGCGTGTCGCTTACGAGCAGGTGCGCGCCGAGCTCGCCCAAAGCGGCCCGCGCCTCCAGCCGATCCCGGTCGCACGCCGGATGGACGAAGAAACAACACCAGTGCACGCGCCTGCAGCATAAAGCGCAGTAACTGAGCAGAAATAGATCATTTCCGAGATGCATCGCGACATCTCGGATTTTCTGTTTTATGATGTTGCCGCGTAACAAGTATTCACAGGACATTTCATGCGTAAGCAAAAGAACCCGATCTCCATTCGTACCGGTCTGATGGCCATGGTCTTCCTTATGGCGCCGGCCGTTGCCCATGCTGGCCTCATGGACGATGTGGCAGGCCTTCTCACGACCATCAACCGGGAAACCGATGAGTCCTTCGGTATGCTTCGGTCGGTTCTCGGCGATTTCGCGCTCGATCCGTTCCGCACCTCGGATGGGTCGACGGGGTCGCTCATGGCCTCGATGTTCAAAGAATTCAACATGTTTATCTTTTCGGCCGCCTGTATCTGGATGGCCTACAACATGATTGCCGGCCTGGCGCAGACGATGCACGAAGGGGTGGTGCTCGGTAAGCGCATGTCAACCGTCTGGGTGCCAGTGCGCGTCGCCTTCGGTACCGTCAGCCTGATGCCCGTGTTTGGAGGATGGGCGTTCTGTCAGGCGCTGATGGTTATCGCAAGTTTGCTGGGTATCGCTGGCGCGAACCGGGTGGCGACCACCGCGATCGAGAGCACCGCAGCCTTTCAGACCACGGTCAACCCGATGGGCAACATCAAGCAGGCGGCGCAGATCAAGAACATCGAGCTCTACATGGCGAAGGCCGCCGCGTGCCAGCGCGCATCCTACGATATGGCTGCTGCGATGCAGGCCGGCAGCCAGGCGACGCCCACGGACTTCCCCGTCACGCTCAACGCAGCGGCCGACGCCGGCACTGCGATCGTGATGAAGTTCGCAGGTCGTCAGGCCAGTGGTCAGTACGGCGCCGCGACGTGCGGCGAGATCAAGCTGAAGTTCTCGCCGCGCTCGAACACCGGCGTGGCCAGCGTGTTTGGCTTCCGCATTGCCGACGTCAACTACACGGGTATTCGCACCCGCGCGATGGAAGCGCACGCGAGCACCTTGAACACGACGTATGCTGCAGCACAGGCGATGATCCAGGGCCTCTCCCCGAGCAGCACGCCGGCCCAGTTAGATGCTTCGGTCAGAGCAATCGGAGATGGCTACTTCGGCCTCTACACCAATACGTTCCAGGGCAAGCTCGGTGCGCTCGCGGCCGAGGCGAATGGCGTCAGTAATGCGGGCGCCATCTCCGATCAGCTCGTGGGGCGAATGAAGGATGGTGGGTGGGCGACGCTGGGGATCTGGTACAGCGTGTTTGCCGAGGTTGGTGAAGCGATGAACGAAATGCTCGACCCGGTGGTGACGTTCCAGGCTATACCAGAAGGCGACGGCGAGTCTTCCACGAAAAGCGACCTACTCGCTGGCCTGGAGGCTGCGATACGCATGGCCGCGGCGAAGAGCCAGAGTGCGCTGGCCACTTCGACAGGCAACACGTCGCTCGGGCAGTGGATCATGGGAGGCGTGATGAACATGACCATGGGCGCGAACTCGACTGGTGCCAGCAATACGATCAACCCGATCATCGCCTTCAAGAACATGGGTGACAATGCCTTGACGGCTGCCCAGTCTCTCTATTTCGCGTATAAGGCCATTGATGCAGTTGCAGACACCGCCGTCGGGCGCGCTGTTGGTGGCGTGGTCAGTAAAGTTGGGTCGGGCCTCTCAAATGTTCCGGTCGTTGGCGGCATTGCCAGCACACTGAGCTCTATCGCATCCGATGCTGGCGCTCTTCTGGTTCCAGTCGTCCTTCTGCTTTTCATCACCGCGGCGGTTATGGCGTTCTACATTCCGATGGTTCCGTTCATCCAGTGGTTTGCGGCCCTGATCCAGTGGTTCACGACCGTGATCGAGTCGCTGATCGGCTCCTCGCTCTGGGCGATGGCGCACTTCGATTCTGACGGCGAAGGCATGGGCCAGCGTACGAGCTACGGCTACACGTATATGCTCAACAATTTTGCCCGGCCGATCATCATGACCTTCGCCTTCTTCATCGCATCAGCGGCCGTGACGGTCATGGGTACCTATCTGTTCCGTTACTTTGGCGCCGCTGTCGGCAGCGCCCAAGGCAATAGCCTGACGGGCCTGATGTCGATCGTGGCGTACCTGGTGATCTTCACGGTGCTGGGCACCACCCTGGTTAATTCGACCTTCGCGATGATGCTGCAGCTCCCTGATCGCATGATCGGTTGGATCGGTAACAACCAGAACTCGGCCATCGGCCATGAGGTCGAGAACAAGGTCGCAGGCGTGTTCATCAGCGCGGCTCGTGGCGGTAGCGGTGCAGTGACTTCGGCAATGGACTTGGCGAATAAGAAACGCCTGGCAGCAGGAGGGCTTGCCTCTGCGGTGAGCGCACAGACTGGCAAGCAGCAAGGAAGCCAGTCGGTATAAAAAAAGCCCCCAGCAGCAACTGGGGGCTTTTTCTTTCCGGCCGGTGTCCCGTTATCCCTTTAGTGTGAAGGCATAGATCTTCTGGGCCGCCGTGTCGCTTGGAGCGTAATCGTTCAGGTCGACGCCATCCGGCCGCTCCGCTTTGTTGTAGTTGACGAGCGTCTGGGTGCCTATGTTTGCGCGCACTTGAGCTGACGCTACCAGCGGGTGGCTGGCGTTCAACTTACCGAGCTCACGCAACGCCACGACTTTCACACCGATCTGGCGCCCCATCTCATCAACCGGCACGGTACGCTGATATTCGGTCGGCATCACGCCGGTCTGCTTAGCATTTGCGAGCGCCGTGGCATACCCCTCACGGAATTTGCGCTCGTCCTGGGCGATTGCCTTGCGTTCACGCATCGCTGCGCCGATGGCGACCCCGTTATCAACCAGGCCCATGGTTTCGGTGTTCCTGAAGGATTCCCAGATACTCATTTTGCTACCTCACTGTTATCTCGGCAGCGAAGGTCACTGCCCGTACAATCATTAAATCAATCTGATGTCGAGTCTGTCAAATTACGGGCGAAAATAGTGCTCGGGCGGCCGGTTCGGTGTTGTTCAGCACGGCGCCACGGCGCTTTCGGCCGCCTCCATCTCGTCGGCCTGGTCTTCCTGGTGTTCGGCTGCTTCCGCCGGCGCCGCGGTGTAGGTGTGCCATATCGGGGTGTCTCCGGACATGCCGGCTAGGTAGGACGTGTGCGCAACCAGCTCCTCGGCGGACGCTGCCAGCACCAGCACCGGTGGCAGTTCGGCCGCCTCCTCGTTGAGTGCAACAGCCGGCCCCGTCTCTACGAACATATCAAGGAAGCTGCGCTGTTCTCGATGCATAGCCAGCAGCGCTTCGGCGCACAGCTGCGCGTCGACCAGGGCGCCATGCTTTACCCGATGGGCCGTCGATACGCCGACGCGCTCGCACACGGCGTCCAGCTTGGCCGGCTTGCCTGGCCAGCGCTTGCGGCTTTCGTGCATGGTGTCGAATACGCCCTGGATGAATGTTTCCAGAGGTGGAAAGCGGTGGCGCGCCAGTTCGGCGTTAAGCATGTCGATGTCGAACTTGACGTTGTGGCCACAGACGATTGCCTCGACCATCAGCTCGACGATGCGCGCCAGGTAGCCCTTGATCGGTGGCTTGTCGGCGAGGAATTCCCTGGTGATGCCGTGCACCTTCAGGGCCTCGGGGTGGATCTCAACATCTCCTGGATTGAAGAACCATTCGATCGATTCGCCGATCTTCCCATCCTGCAGGCGGACATGGCCGAACGAGATGATCCGGTCGGTGCGCGGGTCGAGGCCTGTGGTCTCCGTATCGATCACGGAAGCGACGCCGACCAGAGGGTCTAGTTGTTTCCCGGTTGCAACGGCTGCTGGTTCCATAACGATCTGACTTTCTGTATGATTGACGTAGAATAAGCATAAAATAGAACAACCAGCGGATAAAGGCGTGATTGCAAATGGTCGTCCAGCGGCAGAGAACGGCGCGATCGGCCGAGGGAATAGCGTGAGCACGGGCAGCAAGAACGTCCTGTGCCTGCCTCGCAATCGGGTCGGCCGCGACTTCATCGTGGGCGACCTGGGCGGCGCGTTCGACCAGGTATTCGAGGCGATGCGCGACGCCGGCTTCGACCCGAGCCGCGACCGGCTTCTCTCCGTAGGCCACTTGCTGGCTGGCGAGCACTCCCTGACCAACTGCATCCGCTTCCTCCGCACCCCTTCAGTATTCGCGGTCATCAGCAACAGCGAGCAAGACCTCATAGACCTGTTCGCCGACGGCGTGCCCGACGACGAGAGCATCGAGGCGCTGGCCGGCATGGACTTTCATGGGATGGCATGGCTCGCGAGCTGCGGGCACCAGCAGCGAATGCAGCTCGTTACCGCCATGCGGATGCTGCCGGTGGCGATCTCAGTCGGCGACGGCGGGCCGAGCGTTGGCTATGTCCACGGCGGGCTGCCTGGCACGACGACCTGGGGCGAGTTCCTGCGCGGCCTGCAGCGCGGTGACGAAAGCTGCCTTCTGGCCGCCTTGCGCGGCACGGGCGGCGACATCGAGGTCGAAGGCGTGGATCACGTGTTCAGCTGCTACACGCCCGAGTGGGAATTGACGCATCGCCATGCGAACACGATCGCGGTAACACCAGGGCCGTTTTTGCACGTGGCCGCGGATATGATGGCCCCATTGAAGTTAGTTCAAGGCCGAGAGGTAGCGCACCCATGACCACTGCTGAAACCCACTTGTTTGACAAGAAGCCCGACTGGATCATTCAGCCGATGACGGCGTTCGGCGGCTTCGTCACGAGCCTGCAGTTCGTTGAGCTGGGCAAGCGTCCGAAACGCATCACAGCCGATGGCGCTGTTTCCGAGCCGCAGCCCCTCGGGCGCCGCTCGGTTCAGGGCTACACCGCGATGTTCTCGAAATTTGTCCGGTGGATGAAGGACGAGAACCTGGACATGGCGCGCGTCACCCACGAGCACGTACTTCGCTTCCTGGACGCGGCTATGGAGCCGCAGAAGAAAGGGCGCGCGAAGGATCTCAACAGCGAGATCCGCGCGCGCTACGTGCGTTTGCTGGAGCGGGTCTACGACCACCTGCGCGCCAACCCGAATCCGGCCCGCCTGGCTGCCTATTCGCTGACGTCGGTACCGGGCGGCCGCGGCCGCGATCTGCCGAAAGAGTGGCTAACCGTCGAGCAACAGGCTGCCTTCATGGAAGCGCTGCCGGCGCGCGAGTCGGCAGCGGCCGAGGAATCTGCCAAAGCATGGCGCCGCCGGCGCGATCGCGCCATGATGGCCCTGATGATCGGCGCCGGCCTGACGGTGACCGAGGTGATCGAGCTCTACATCGAGAACATCGGCGAGGCGGCCGAGTCGGGGTCGGTACCGGTCACGATCTGGCCGACACCAGGTGGTGAGTTCAGCCGGAAGCACGTGACGATGCTACGCCCTTTCGCCGTGCCAGAAGTTACCCGCTGGCTGGAGGAACGGGCAACGATGGTAGTGAAAGGCGACCTTCTGTTCCCGGCCACGCGCACCGGCGGCAAGGTAGCAGCGGCCACGCTGTATCGCCAGGTGCGCGCCACATTCGCCGCCGCGAAGATCACCCTGAATCGCGAGGGCGGCCGGACGCTGCGCAATACCTTCGCCCAGCGCGAGCTGGAGGCAGGCACGTCGCTGGATGAGCTCGGCGAGTATCTCGGGCTGCACGAGCGCCGCTCGGTGGAGCGCTACCTTGGCCAGCGAGCCGCGCAGCTGCACACGGCACAAGCAGCGCCAGCTGAGACCTGATAACAAACAAGGGCCGCACGGCCGCGCAAGAGGGCGCGACAGGCGGCTCGATAGGAAAGAGCATGAAGCATTACGGAAAATTCATTGTCCCTGCGGTGCTGGCGCTAGGCGCTTCGATGTCGGGTTGCGGGAAGCAGGCGGCGGCTCCCGCCCCGCAGGCCGCACCAGTGATCGAGGCCTACGCTCCGCCGAAGAACACGAACGCCACCGTGCTCGGTGCGATCAAGAAAAGCGATTGGTATATGGTTGTGAGCGCGCCAGGCAGTGCGAAGCCACTGGTGATCTGGAGCGAATCGAAATCCGTGTGCGAGCGCGACGTCGGGGAGTTCAGCCTGAAGGCGGTCCACCCGGCCTCGAAGGCGGAGCCGCCGAAGTCCTGGTGCATGCAGGGTAAAGAGATCCAGTCGAAGCTGGGCGTTTGAGCAGCCTCGTGTCGCTGCATCCACGGTATTGCCATAGTTTACGGGGCGCGCACGCGCCGATTTGGGGTTAATCCATGAGTCATTCGCCGCCGGCCGCGCCGGCACGCAAAGTTCTGGCCGGTACCGGCCACCGCCCTGACAAGCTCGGGGGCTACGGCGCTGGGGTTTCTGCCCGCCTGGTCGACCTGGCGCGCGCGGCCTTGGTGAAGCATCAGCCGGACGAGGTCATTTCGGGCATGGCCCTGGGCTGGGATACCGCGCTGGCGCTGGCCGCTATCGAGCTTGGCATCCCGCTGACCGCCGCCGTGCCCTTCGAGGGGCAGGAGCGCAAGTGGCGGCCGGAGCAGCAGGAGCAGTTCCGGGCAATCCTGGCGCTGGCCACTACCGTCGCCATCGTCAGCCCAGGCGGGTATGCGGTCTGGAAGATGCAGACTCGGAACGAGTGGATGATCGACCGCGCGACGGGCGTGCTGGCGCTCTGGAACGGCAGCGGCGGCGGTACTGGCAACTGCATTGAGTACGCGCGCACGCGCCAGGTCGAGATTGTGAATCTGTGGGGTGCCTGGGAGCGGTATGCGTTCACACCCCAGCAGGCCTGCGCGGAGGCCGAAGAAGACCACCCTTGGAAGGCCCGTCAAACATGAGAATGAGTGCCTTGGCATTGGCCGCGCGCAGTATCAGCACGAGCTATAGGAACGTGGTCACCGCGGAACTGTTAGCGGCAATGCTTCGTTCCGGAGAAGCGCCTGAGCAATTTCATGCACACCTGATGGTGTTGCTTGATGAGACTTCGCTTCCCGTCGTGGATCGAGCTATTGCTGAAGCAGCGACCGTTGACATAACTGAGCAGAAAATACGGGAAAACCTGCGGAAGTGGGCGAAGGACTGGAGTACTTGCCGCTCGGCCTGGTAGAGGGTGCGCCGCGTGCCAAATGATCTGTATAGGGATCACAGATGATCCCTCGTAGCTCAACCTGTGATCCCTCTTAGCTCACCCGTGATCCCTATACAGATCACGACAGCGCTTTGCTACCACGCCTGTGGCCTCCAGGTAGCATCGCCGCATGACTACTCCAGCCTATCCGGTCTTGACGGCCGCAGACCTTCCCCTCACCTCCGCGATGGCCGCCACCTCGGTCGCCTACCCGCGCTTCCTGCATCTGCTCAACGAAAGCGTTGCCAAGGGCGCCCTGGCGAACGTGGATCACGGTGAGATCAAGCAGCACTCCAATCGACTGCTCGAACGCCTATGGGACAAACACGTTGCGGCACCATTCTTCCATGGCCAGGGCGGCAGCGCCGACATACCCGAAGAGCTATGGGACTTCTACTACGGCAGCATGGCAGCACTTCACCGAGTCGAAGGCAACTTGCGCAAGGTGAGCGCCTGTAAGGTCGAGCACCCGGCGGTCGACGCGATGCGGCGGGTGCTAGCCGAATTCGTGCCGGTGGCGCAGCGCGTCACGCACCTGAAGGAATGTATCGTCAAGCGAGTCGTGAAATCCCCAGAGGAGCGGGAGGCCGAACAGCGCTTCGTGCCTACACGGGCGACGCCGGCCGCTACCAGGCACGTGTGGGAAGTGCTCACCAAGGTCACCGAGCGCAACCACCAGCAGCTGGTCGAGCACCTGACCCGCGAGCACGCCAAGCGGGTCGACCTGTTTATGTCGTTTGGCCCAGCATCGCGTCAAAAGCTGCTCCGCCACTACGAGAACCGCGCCGCGGTCGACGCCGCGACGGTGCCGCGCACGTCCCCGCACGAGGAATACATTCTGCGCACCGACTTCGAGGATGCGCTTGTCGCCCTGGCGCAGAAGGATGCGATCGAGCTGCGCGACAGCTTCATTTACAAGGTCGTTAGCAAGCTCGCGCCGATCGTCGAGGCAAAGGGCAACTTGGCCGGCATGCGCGAGATCGGCAACACGATTCAGGTCGGGCGCCTGAGCGGGATGCTCGCAATCGAGTTCAGCGACGGCTCCCGATTCCTGGTCGATAACAACGTGGTCTACGCGAACAGCACACGCGGAAAGCTTTTCGCACGATTTCCCCTCACCTTTCACGACGTCACGCTTGCCGATGGCAGCCGTATGAAGCAGCCGTCTGAGGAGCGCATGCACAGCATATTCTGCGTGGCCAGCGAGCCTGGCCAGCATGACGATGCCGCCGATACGGAAAGCGACGATGACAGCTCTTGCCCACGTGGTTGACCACCGCCGGCCAGACGGCACGCCGCGGCGCCCGCGACTGGAGGTGGCGATCATCTCGCCTGAGTGGGTGTCAGCTGTCGGGCCTCCAGGCACGGTAAAGAAGGAATTCACTGCGCACGTTGATGGTCGGCAGATCGGCCGGCTGCTTCTCTATCGCGAGGTCGACGGCCGGTTCGATATTTCGGGGATCGGCGTGCAAGACATCTACCGGGGCCGAGCGGTGGCCAGTCAGCTGCTCGATTTCGCTTTCATGGAGACTGGTGCCGACCACTTTACGCTCTCGACAGGTACGACAGGAGATGGGACGCAGCTCGTGCACACATATGGCGAGGGGCGCCGCGCCGGTTGCCGTGTGGTCGAGCGTCCAGGGAGGCTGGGGCAGGCGGCGGTGGCTGACTGCGATTCCGAAGCCAGCGGAGAACGGCACGATCCAGATGATGAATTAGATCCGCACGGGGCCCCGCGGTAACCTGTCCGGGGCCTCACGCCAGCGGCAGGGCCGCAGGCCACAAGTATTTCCTAAGTTGTCCTCACGGAGCGTTCCACCCGCCCGCAATGCCAGGCCGCATAGCCCGCTCCAGCTTGCGCGCTTGCGCTTCGGCGTGCCTTCCCGCTTTTCTGAGACGCGAGTCAACCTGCTGCTCTTTTGCCTGCTCTTTCTTCCGCTTCTTCTTTTCCCGCTGTCTGTTCATTTTTAGCTCTCCAGTTGTTAAGGCGCGGGTAGTAGTGTCAGCTGTCGTGGATCAATGGCATCGATCCGATCCTGCTCACGCGCCTCGATTCCGCTCGCGGTAACGCTATACGAGCGACGATTGTCCGCCAGTGCGGATGCGATATAGGCACGGTCGAGCAGGCGGCGAAGGATGCCGCCGGCCGCGATGGCGGCGCCCTGCGGCTGCATTTCGCGATCGGGCCACAGCGCATACCCGACCTGCGCGGTGCCGTGTATTGGCCCCTTCACTTCCAGCAGCGCCACCAATTCTGTTTCGATAGCCGAAAGCCGCGGGCGTTGGGCCTGTGCCAGCGCTGCCGCCTGGGCTTTGGCCTGGGCCAGAGCACCTGCTTCTGCCGCCGCTTGCGCAGCTGCTTCCTCGGCCGCAGCCATCTGCTCCAGTGCCTCCACGCCGCCGGCAGCCTCGATCAGCGCGCGCTCGATCGCCGCGCGCTGTTTTCCGTGTGTCTGGTCTTCTCGCTCTATCAGCAGCGCCAGCGCGCGTGCTGCGATTGGGCGAAGACGCAGCCGGCTCACGATGGTGCCACCAGCGTCGATCAGGGCCTTGTCAGCGGCTGCGCCGCGCTCCGTTGAGGACTTGGCGGCGCCAGCATCCTTGCGGCCTCTACGGACCTCTGGTGCGTCGCCGGACGGATCCTCGCCGCTGGCGCTGGCGCCATCCCACGTATGTTCTTCTTGTTTCATGGTTTCTCTGATCAGTCGGCGTCTGCGGGCAGGGTTGCATGCAGCTTGTCGATCACTTCCGGGTAGGTCGCATGCAGCGGCGGCCAGTCCCGGCCCGGCAGCAGTGCCGTCGCCGGCAGTCGCTTATCCCTTACCGCCAGGCGGACGAGCGGATGCTTGTGCCCGACAACTGCGAGCCAGCCCGCGCACGCAAACTCACCTCCAGGGCGAGACTGGTGGCAGGCGAACATGGAGGCGTCCAGATCCGGACCATGCCCATCCTCGTCGGGGCAGCATTCGGCCAGGTCTTCGGCCAGCTCGATGTCGAAGTGGGGAATATCGGTAGCGGCGGTCGACACGCGCCATGGGCACGAGGGGCAGGGCTGGGGAAGGGTGGGGAGGGGCTGGATGGACACTGGGCGGCCTACGTCGGGCGAACCTGATCATTATAAGCATCGGAGTGTTGAGCGCAACACGGTTCGCCGTCAAAAAGACACCTGACGTGATCAGCACACATCAGGTGGACCGAGAAGTCAGGCGCCGGCCGCCGGGGCGTCTTGCGGTTCGATTTCGTCGCGACGAATCCGCTCCAGCTCGTCGTCGGCGTCTTCGCTGCAGATCTGGTTGTCTTCGATGACCACGCGACCGATGATCGCTTCCGTGCAGTCCAGGTTCTCCTGCAGGTACTGCTCGCCGGCTTCCTGCGCAGCCGCGTGCGATGGGAAATTCGCCTCGAAGGGGTTCCAGGGCCAGCACTCGCCGACGGTTACGTTGACGCTGTATTCCTCGACCCTGTACGAACTCAAGCCGTGGTCATCGTCGAGCAGCTTGGCCAGGGTCACGAGGACGTCGACCGGCGCGCGCTCCGCCAGGGCGAAGTTGCCCAGGGCGAGCACGGGCACGATGTCGAAGTCGTGTTTGCCGATATGGTCTGCGAGCGCGTAGATCCACTCGAACAGGAGCTCGTCCTGTTGCGCGCCAGCCGGCAGCGTGACGCCCAGCTCGCGGCCCTGCTCCGTCAGGTGCTTGAGGACGTCGCCCCAGGTAGCGCTGCGTTCGCCCGAGAACGCAAGGTTTGGGCTCGCGTCCGAGATGCCAGCCGCATCGTATGCCAGCGCGCCCAAGAGGGCCTTGATCACCGCTGTCAGGCGGGCACGATCGGCGAATTTAAGCGTGCCTGTGGCGTGCTCTGGGTCAAATACAGCAGGTTGCATGGTTCCTCCGTTGTCGATGAAGCGCCGAGTGTATAGCCGCCTTTGTCCCGTGGTTGCAAGCTGATGGGTAGCCTCGATGTTCTGCAACCACGTGCGGGCCGGGTCAATACCATTGGGTCTTTACCTACCTAACGGATTTAATCATGGCCGACCCGCGCGAAGAACACGTGTACATGCACTCGACGAAAAACGGTGCTGACAAAGATTACAACCTGCACCTGGAGCCGGATGGCCAAGGGCAGTGGCGCCTCATCTACGAGAACGGCAAACATGGCGCCGCGCTCAAGCGCAAGGAGAAGATCGAGGGCTCCGTGCCTTACGAGCAGGCGAAGGCCGCTTTCGATGCGTCGGTAAAGGACAAGATGAAATCGGGCGGATACATGCCCCAGGGCGCCGGCGTGGCATACCAGGATGTGGTGCCGGCCGATCGCGTCTCGGGCATCGAGCCACAGCTGCTCAAGACCATCTCGACTGACCTGGTGCACCAGCGCATGGCCGATTCCGCCTGGATGTGGCAGGAGAAAAAAGACGGCGAGCGCCGCATGATCCGTAAGACGACCGAAGGCGAGGGCGCCGCCGCCAAGGTGACGGTGATCGGCACCAACCGGGATGGCCTGATCGTGCCAATCCCGAAAGAGCTGGCCGACGCTGTAGCGGCGCTGCCGTTGCCGTTCTGTGTACTCGATGGCGAGGACATGGGGCAAGGGCGCTATGCCGCTTTCGACCTGGTGGCCACGCCCGATGACCCGGCCGGCCAGCGTCGCTGCGAGGATCGCTACCTGGCGCTGCATTCGCTGCTGCGCGCGGCTCCGTCGCCGTATTGGGTTGCGGTCGCGACGGCATTCACGCCGGCGGCCGCGAAGGCGATGAACAAGGCTGTCTTTCACGCCGGCGGCGAAGGCCTGGTCGGGAAGCGGAAGGACGCGCCGTACACGCCAGGTGTCAGCGAAGACCAGTTCAAGTTCCCGTACCTCGAACGCGCGACCGTGTATGTCGAAAGCCACGACGGCTCGAAGCGAAGCGTACATATCGCGGTGCTGGATGCCGATGGAAAGTCGATGCCCTTGAAGAAGGTCACGATCCCTGCGAACTACGACATCCCGCCGGTGGGCGCCATCGTCGACGTCGAGTACCTGTACGCCCATGCAACCGGCGGCCTGGCCCAGCCGCGGTACAAGGGCGTTCGCAACGATCGCCAGCTGGAGCACTGCGTGGTCTCGCAGCTAAAGTACAAGTCGGCCGACGCCTGCCTGCCGCTCGAAGCAATCGCCCTTGGTCCCGACTATGAGCCGGCACAGGACGACGAGACCGAGGAAGAAGCTGTCGGCATGGCCGGCTGCTGAGGAGCGGAGCGATGCACGAACTCACTGAAGAAGAAATTGACATCGTCTCGCGCGGCGCCGGGGCCGGGCCGGGCGTCCGCCCGACCAGGAAGGGCTTCGTCTTCCCGTTCTCGGCCGAGGCGCGGGCGCGCATGGAGCATGATCGTCGCGAGGCGCTGCGCCTGTATGGCCTTGGTAATGCCTGGCTGGCGGCGGCGCTGCTGGCCGCGGCGAGGGAGGCGCAAGCAGCCACGCCCGAGCGCGCGCCCGGCGAATGCACGTACGACGCCCGCCTCATCTGGGGAATCGTGCCTGAGCTGGCGCGCCGGCTGGGCGTGGTTAAGCTCACGACGAACGAGATCGACTGGGAAGTCCGCGAGCTGTCCAACTACGAGCTGCGCGTACGCGCCGGCCACACGCTGAAAAATATCAGCTACAGCACCGCGTCTGGTTGGCACTTGCTGACGCGCGACATCGCCAACGGCAATGCTGTCGTGTACGCGCTCGATCGGCTGTGCCCAGGGCGCATGGGCGACCGCGAGGATCCGATCGTGCGCAACCTGACCGAGCTGGCGGCTTGCCGTGGTCGGCCCTATGCCGGGGTGTGGACTCCAGCCATGAACCTATCGCAGCTTGGTGATCTGCAGGGTGAGGGTGAAGTCGTGGCAGACGAGGACGAGGAAGAGCCGCTCTCGCCGGCTCCTGGCGGGTAAGGACGGCGCGCGTGAAGTTCACGTTTTTCGTTGCGAGACCGGGCTGTCGCTTTGTATCATGATTTCAGCAGGTCGGCGCGGTGCCGGTCTCACCCCAGTCCGGCTAACAGTCGAGAAAAAACATGAACATTACCGCATCACCAATCACGTCCTGCAAAGAATGCGGCAGCACGGCCCTGACGTGGCAGACCTCCATCATCAACCGCTCGAACGTCGTACAAGGCCGGCTCAACACCAACGATGTCGAGTGCATTTTCTTCCTCGGCTGCGATGAATGCTCCGAAACGCTGGCAACGGTCAGTGCGGATAAAGTGGCCAGCGCAATGAATGCGGCGGCTGCGGTACCGGCCTAAGCACCGAGCCGGTCAACGATAAAAAAGGCGAGGCAGAATGCCCCTGACGAATGACGGCAATACGCCGCAGCACCCGCGCGAAGCAGCGCAGCTTTCGGTCTACAGACCCAGCGAAACCACCAGCGCCTGGCGCGTGACCGAGCCCGATGCGCCCGGCCTGTTCGCACTGATCTCCGATGGCCAAGGCCTGACGATTCCCCCGGCGCCCGAGACCGACGATCTGACGATCGCCATTTTCGACGAGGCGATCGAGGAAACGCTCGGCTCGATCGAGGTCGACGGCCGCGAGGGGCTAAACCGTTGGTACCTCCAGAACGTCGGGCACATGCCGGACAAGGAGCCGGACGGGCCTCGTCCGATCATTGAGCTCATCAATGACGTCGCCTGCCATCTTATGCTGCGCTTCTACGAGGCGGATCAAGATGCGGTGCGCGCAGGGCAGCCGCAGCCGGCGGGCTAATTACATGAAGAACATTAAACTCGCTTTTACGTTGGCCCTGGCCTTGGGCACGGTGCACGCGCAGTCACAGCAGTACCGCGTGGTCGGGGTAAGTGACGGCGACACGATCCGCGTCTCGAGCGGCGATCGCCAACAGATCAAGTGCCGCATGTTTGGAATTGACGCCCCGGAATCGAGCCAAGATTATGGCCAACGGTCGAAAGCCGCACTGTCCGACGCGATCTTCCAGAAAATGGTGAGCGTGGACATTCTCGACCAGGATCAACATGGTCGGTCAGTCTGCCGCATTTTCCTGAACGGCGTCGACATCAATAAGCTGCAGCTGCAGCGAGGCATGGCATGGCACTACAAACGCTATTCGCATGATGCTGCGTACAGCCAGGCCGAAAGCGCCGCGCGACAGCAGCGCCTGGGGCTGTGGTCGGATTCCAACCCGACGCCACCCTGGTCGTTCCGACGCAATGAGAAAGCAGTAAATTACCGCTGAGCGCCGCCGCCTGGCCCTACTATTGCGAGACTTGGTCTGCACTTCGTATGATGAAGTCTCCACCACTCTAAGGCTTCACATGTACGACCTGCTTCCCCATATCTTATTCGCTGGCGCCGCCATCTCCATGTTTTTCGTCGGCGCCACCCTGCGCCACCGCCTGATGAGCCACCGCATGATCGGCCGGCGGCCGATTCTCAGCAGTCTGTCTTTCGGGCGCATGTGGAGCTTTATCTGGTCGGCAACCGCCTTGCTTGTGACGAGTTTCGTGATGGCCGGAAGCCAAAACTCGGGCGGCCCATGGGCCGCAGCAACGGCTGTCCTTTTCGCCATCGTCTTCGCCCTGATCTGGCTCATTTCCCAGCGCTGCGTCTCGTTCCTCACCCAGAACTTCACGTTCGTCTTCCGATGGGAGCGCGCGGGCGAGGTTAGCCTGCATGTGAACGTGCGCGGCCCGGTGATGTTTTCGCACCTGTTTACTGGCAAGCGGCGGCGAGCGCGCCTTGTTCGCCAAGGGATGCAGGAGATTCGTCGCGCGCTAGAGTTGTCCCGGCAGCTGCCGACGCAGGTCTCCACCTTGACCCTGGCCAGCCCGTGGTTCGGTCACGGCCGCCATGGTGCGACGCTGGAGCAGCTGGGCGAAGTGCTCCGTACGACGTTCCCCGCCGTCGAGATTGAACTAGTCTCGATCACGAAAACCCGACTCGACGGGATGCTGCTGTTGATCACACCAATGGGGCGGGAATGGCATCGTGTCGCGCAGGGCCGAGGTATCGAAGTCGCCGGCTACCGGACCGCGCGCACCGCGGGTGCGTGATTAGAAGGAATGCAGCGCTGAAGGCGTTGCTCCTCGGTCTCGCCTGCCTACTCGCCAGCACGTGCGGCAGCGACTTGATCGGCGATCGGACGATAGGGAAGGTAGGGCTTGTGGTCATCGGTGTTGAGTGCAGAGGTTATTCCGGGAACGCCATGTCTTCCGTCGCCTCGTCGCAAAAGACGAAGCCACCACCGGCAGCCAAGACGGCCATCTGGCCCGGCCGAAGGCCCATCTTGTAGCTCGACCACCGCACGGTACCGCTGCGAAGCATGGACGTCATTCGGATCACGCGTTTGGCATACTTGAGTGACGACTTCAGCACAATGAATTCCTCTCGATCATAGGGTGAGGGGGCGCGGCAGGATTGGCAGCACACAGAGTTTCCACGTGACAACGGGCATCGTCAAGCGCCAGCCGAGCAACCACGCCAGCGTGACCGGCGGACTCACGGAAGCTCCGCATAGCTTTCCCAGGCGCGCGGTGCCTCGATAACTGGTGCTGGCGCTGGCACGCGGCCGGGCGTAGTAGGGCGCTTGATGATCCCAGGTAAGGTGAGCGGCAAAAACAGGGGTGCCTCACGCGCTGGGCCGCGCCTTTTTACGAACCCGATATTGATGCCATCGGCTGCAGGCTGAAGCGAGAGGCGCAGCGGCGCGGGCGAAGAGTCCTGGGCTGACTGCAGGGGACGGAGCAAGAAGAAAAGCGTCTCGCTACTTTGCGCCGCGAGATGGAGACGCCTGAGGCTGTCATTTCGGCAATGTGCCGCCCAAAATAGAACACACCCCGCGGAGCCGGATTTCAAGATTTGCTCCGTAGCCCAGAGGGCATCGGCGGTCTTGGTCGGGCACACCCAGGTGAGCTGTGATGGCGCGACCCCGAGGGCTGCAAAAGCGATGGCCTGGGGCGGGTGGGGCGGCTGCACTAGCATGATCCCGCGTGAGGCTACAGCGACCAGCGCCGGGCCTAAAAGTCGGATCTCGCCGAGACCCGGCTGGCTGACGAGCAGCTCCGTCAACTCTCCTACCGGCCAGCCGCCGCCCGGCAGTTGGCTGGCCAACACGGGATGTCCGCTGTCGATGCAGCGCGAGCTGCCGCGGGCCAGCTGGGAGGCGCGCCAAAGTGAGGGATGGAGCTCTTCAAGCGCCGGTTTGTTGTCGTGTGGCATGGGGCCGATAGTGTACTGTATATATGTACAGTATCCTATCGTAGCCAACGTAGCAAGGGTGCTTCGGTTGTGCTTCTGCCACGGTTTGTGGGCGCTAGGCGCTGTTGAGGCTGCCTGGCCGTGGTACCGCAGCCGGGCCGGACGCTTAGGACGATCCGAAGTGTCGGTGCACCAAGTAGTCGATCGAGCAGGCGACGTCGATGCCGTACTTGGTCGCGACGTCGGCGGCCGCCTCCAAGTACGCCCGGAAGTCCGCAATATCCTCTTTGGAATAGCCGCGCAGGCGCGAGAACGTCTCCCAGTCTTCGCTCTGGTCAGCGGCGCGCTCGGCCGGCGTCCACTCCTTCGGGTCGCTGACCTTCTCGGCGCGCGTGGTGCGATCGCACAGCTGGGCGAATCGAACGACCAGCGGGTCGGCGCGGTGCTCGGGCGTTAGCGCCAGCTCGTCGATGTCGAGCTCGGGCATGTCGCCCCCGGCGCGCGGCGCGGCCAGGCCAGGTGCGTGCCCAGTGCTCACTTGTCCAGCCAGTCCGGCTGCGCTGGCGCTGCGCCTTCGCCGTCGACGTAATCCTGGCAGTCGCGCCAGGCCTGATCCCTGCTGCGGCGTGGAGGTTGCTGGGTGTCCTTTTGGCTCGCTCCGGACTGGGAATTGCCCCAGGCGTACCGTTCATCGCCCTGGCCGGCAACAGCCTCCACGTGATAGCCAGCGGCGCGCAGCGCGTCGATTTCCTTGGGGTCGAGCTTGCTTGTCATCGTCGTTGCCTAAGCCGGGGTGGCCGTGCCCGGCGCCTGGTCGTACCTGCACTGGGCCAGCAGATCGTCGACGTCCACGCCGGGGTAGGCTGCCTGCAGACGCTCTCGGAGGTCAGCCGGTTGCGGCCGCACTTCGGGATTGTGCATGTTGCTGTCGCATTTCTGGCAAGCCGCCAGCATCTGGCCAGGCCCGCCAGAGGTATCACGGCCGGTCGAGAAGTGGCGATAGCGGTGATACAGCGGGTTGTTCATGACGATGACTTCGGCATTGCCGCATTGGCAGAACAGGCCGGAGATGCCGGAATAAATAAAAATGACGTTCTTACTCATGTGGTGGTCTTGTTTTTGGGGGTTAGGGGGAGCCCAGCGGCACTACGGGCATGCGGTTCAGGATCAGCAGCAGATCCTCGCGCGCCAGCACCAGCTCGCAGAGCTTGCGCACCTTGCCGTCGATGTCGGCCGTCATGACGTCGACGGTCATCAGCGCGTGCGTGCCGGCGCCGTTCGGGTTCTCCAAGGCAGCCTCGGGGAACTGCAGCCAGCGGCCGGACACCTGGCAGTCGGCGCGACCTTCCATGACCTTTGCCAGGTGCACGCACTCCCAGCGGTCGGGGTACTTTGGTGTGTCGGTCATGGGTCGAGCCTTCCGATCGGTGAAATTCTGGGCGAGGACGGCGCATGCCGCGAGTAAGAAATCTCACTGGGCCGAGTAAGATATTTTACTCGCGCAGCGCGTGCGCACTGCTATCCGGTCGGCGTGTCGGGTTCAAGCGTGTCCTCGTCGGGAACCCATTCCTGCGGCGGCTCGAACACGTCACGCACGGCCGATACCACCGCGGCGGCCAGGCTCGCGTCGGCGAGAGGCGGGAAGGCCTTTACGAGTTTGTTGGATACTCGCCAGCCGCTTTCGCGCACCGATCGGATGATCTGGTCGATGTCGGAATTGGGGCCTTCCAGGTGGTTCTTGACGGCCTCGCGGGCGAGCTCCATGTCGCGCAGCACGCTCGCTTCCTTGCTCATTTCGACCTCGATGGTCAGGCGCACCACGTCTCCGATGTACTCGCTCTGCTGTGTCAGGTCAGGGTAGCGCCAGGCGAGCAGGGCGTCGTCGTACGAGACAAAGAAGAAGTTCGAGCGTACACCGTCGTCGCACAGGTATTGCATGCCGAAGTTGTAATCGTCCTTGTACTTGTCCATCAGGGGCCGCGACAGCACCTCCAGGGCGCGGTCGTAACCGGCCCGCTCCTTTGCCTTGTTCGTGATCGTGGCCGAGATCGGCAGGATGAAAGGCGCCGGCACGGCGCCATCCCGGCGCAGCACGTCGTTCACCAGGAAGCGCGAGATCCGGCCGTTGCCGTCGCTCATCGGGTGAATGTAGACGAAGCCGAAGGAGGCGAGCGAGGCGCGCAGAATCGGCGCGGCGCCGACAGTCCGTGCCATGCTTCCCCGCAGCCCATCGAGCAGCTCGCCGGCGCGCTCCCAGGGCGGGCCGATGTAGTCGACGGCGTTGTCGAACCCATGGGTATGCCCGACGATGACGGGGGACTTCCTGATGCCGTAGCGGGTCGCCGTGCCCAGAATTTCGGCCTGTAGCTCGTTCAGGGCGGTCAGCGCCAGCGGATCGGCGTTATGCCCGCACCTGCGCTCCATGACGGCAGCGAAGCGCTTGACGCGGTCGACCTGCTTCTCTTCGTGCTCGATCGCGAACGAGGCCCGGCTTTCCTTGATCGAGAGCCAGACGGCGCTGCGCATGAGCACGTCGGCGCCGAACTCGACCTCAAGGGATTCCAGCGCGGCCGCGCAGTCATAGCGCTCGATAGCACGCACGGCGTCGGTGCGTCGGATGGTCGGGCAGAAATCGCGTGTCCCCGGCAGGTTGTCGCGCACGCGCCAGCGCTGGACGTTGGGCGGCCGAGGCGCCACCAGGTACTGCTCGGGGTCGAGCGCGTCGACGTAGTTTCCGGTCAGGGTGTCGGCGACATCAAGGCGGCGGCCGGTCAGCCACTCAAAGAAGAAGCCGGCCCGGCGCGCGTAGGCGCCCGTCGGCTCGCTGCGGATCCATTCTTCAAGCACGCGCGCATCGATCACGCTAAAGAGGCGCGCAAGGAACTCCAGGTTGATCAGCTCGTGCCGGAGCCCGAACATGAGGTGGCCGACGATCGTCGGCTCCGGCCGGGCGGCCATGGGGTAGGTCTCTTCCCTGGTCGGATTGATGACCGTTCGGCGCGCAGAACCAACGCGGCTTTCCACGACGAGGGGCTGGACAGGTCTGATGTCCAAGTGCTGCGCAAGCCACTTAAAACCGATGTAATCCGTCATTTTTTCGATTTAACCCTCTTTTTTTTCACTTAAAAAGAAGTGTCGCACAAAGAAAAACGATTACAAAGTTTCTTGGGTGAATTATCTGACTTTTTGCATCATATGCATGACCCTTGCATCGGTGCGAGCACTGCCGCCCGCTCGCTGCAGCGAGTAGGCCGGCAGATTCAGTTGTTTCGAGGCACCGTCTAGCCCTTGATGGGGGATTTTGCCTCAACCCGACTGCATCATTTCGGCAAGCGTCACTTTGTCAGCGACATCCGGGAAGGCGCTTTTGCCTGCCTTCCACCGCTTGAAGGCTGTTGGGTTGCTCATAGCAGTGGCCAGTGCCGCGTGAAGCTCATACTTAGTGGCGTCGACGCCAGCCTGATAGTTAGCGCCCAATTGCGCGTTGTCGAATGCTCGAAACGTAACCTCACGCTGATAGTCTTTGGGAGCCAGGGCATTGGAATGGACATTGTCGTGGGTTTCCTTGCACACTGCGACATCGGCTGAATGGTGGCCTCTGCACGCGATTGGTCGCGCTGCATACACAGAGCATTTCCCATCGAGCAGCATCGCGCATTCGACATTCGTACGGATATAGACTTCGCGGCCCATGCTCTTTGTACGAGCAGCTGTTTCATGAACGCGTGCTGCGATGACAGCGCGTGTTGCCGGAGGCAGCTTACCAATCGCTTCGGCGACACCGAAAACTTCAGTAGCAGAGACCATCACGTGGTAATGGCAGCAATACGTGCATCCCGCCTGGCAACTCGTGGCCCCCGGTGACAGCGCAGTCATCTCGTCAAACGCTCGAAAGAACCGCACCACCTGTGGCGTTACCGGTCCTCTGCCCAGGCCGTTGAACGCAACGCGGACGGTTGGCTCCAGCTCGTTCAACAGGCTCGATGCGTCCCTCGACAGATCACCTGAATATTTCATGCGCACCATTTTCTTTTCCTTGAATTGTCGCCACAGAACGTACTTTCTCACAACTCAGGGACGGGGTGGGAGCGAAGCGCTAGAGATCGCTTGGTCGTAAAGAGCACCACGCCGTCGTGCGGTAACGCTATGAAGCACCAACCCAGGGCGATGCAGGCAGAGCTTTGAAACTGCAATTAACGGTCAGTTGAAAGATCCGGGCCGGCCGTCAGGGCTGAACCGCCCTTAATTCGCGCCGACGTTGGTGATTGTGTCCTGCCGGCCGGCGCTGTGCCGGCACCTGGTCTTAATGGCCGCCACCAGCGCCAGCACAGCGGTAAAACTGCAATTAACGGTCGGTCTACCTAGCTCAACCAGTGGCGAGCTCTACCGTAGCCGTCCTGCTGGCCGCCCTCCGCCGGGATCCTGGTGTCCTGCGGAGCCATGGCTTGTCCGGAACTGGTTTGGGGGGAGGATGGATTCGGGGGAAACCATGGTTTTGGGGAGAACCAGTTTTTGTCCAATCCATGATCGGGCCAATCCTTGGGCCGGGTGCGGCGAGCCTTTTGGATTGTAGGGAACCATGGTTTTGTGGGGAGCCAGGATTCGTCCAACCCATGGCTCGGCAGGAATCCGTGGCCTCGGCAAGTCGTACTGCCTGTTGAGCAGTATTTATCCGACCGTTAATTGCAGTTTCATTATCACCTTGCGTGGTCATCGAAGACCCAAGGCAGCAAGAGGGGACGTGCTTCGCACGTCCAAGAGAGAAGGCGCGCGGCTTTCTGGCGCTGGTGTGATGGTACGGATACAGGGGAGGCGTGGTTGCAAATAACTCTTGCGTTGCCCTGCCGCAACATGTCTCCTACCAACAACCACATCTCTCCTCCCCTCCGTACCCATGAACAAAATCATCCAAGCCATCACCGACACCGTGCGCAGCACGCTTGGCCATCCCGTCCACGTCGAACGCTTCCTGGCCAGCCGGCCGGACTTCCGTGTGCCTGCCGTGCGCAGCTCCAACAGCATCGACTTCGACAGCGTGCCCAAGTGGGAGACCTTCGGCGAGACGGGCGGCGGCACCGGGCCCGCGAAGGCGCGCCAAGCCATCCTCATGGGCTGGCGCCTGCAAAACGGCCGCTACAGCGACTACCGCGTCGCCGGCCCGGCCCTGAACAACCTGGTGAAGAAGGTCGTCGTCGACGACTGGAAATGCGACCTGCAGGACTTGCATGGCTTTTCCAACTCGAAGTCCGACCTGCGCACCTTCGTCAGCACCGACGACATGGTCGTGGCCAACTCCCAGGAAATGATCGAGGACGTCTCGCTGGCCGGCCTGCAGACGAACCTGGCCCACGACCAGATCAGCGTCACCGGCTGGCGCGCCGGCTCCGACTGGCTGCACGTGCATCAATGGGACGGCCGCATGTACCTGGTCAACGACGGCGGCTCGCACCACCTGGCCGCCGCCAAGTACATCGCCGCGCGCATCCAGGCGCCCGTGGAGCTCATGGCGCCACTGCACTACCACTCGATCGACCCTGACGCTGTAGCGGCGCTGCGCGCCGAATACGACATCTACGTCGTCAGCCACGAGGCCGAGGTGTCGAACATCTTCTTCTCCGCAATGGAGGACGACGGCGCCACCTGGTTCTGGCGCGACCTGCCCGAGCCATACTGGGGCGAGCGGGCCATCTTCCTGCCGCGCGCTGAGCCGACGTCGCTGAAGGTGTCCCAGGCCTTCCAGGCGGCCGGCTTCGAGGAGCTGGGCGCGCACCTGGAAGAGATAGCCAACCGCGACGTGCCCGAGGTCATCAGCAAGTACCTGGCACCGTCGCATGGCGAGGCCGACGTCGACGCTGAAGAAGAGCACGAGGCCCCACGCGGCTGATAGGCAGCGCCAGCAGCCGGCCTGGCGCCGGTTGCTTCAAAAAGCCCGCCGTTTCCTTGTGAGAGCGGTGGGCGGCTCTCTACAATGCTTCCATGACCCAACAAGGAAGCGAGCCAGCAGCGATGGAAACCCAGAAAGCAGTGGTGATCACCGACACCGACAGCGCGCGCGAGTACCTCGTGCAATGGATGCGTGAGCACTTCCCATCCGACCGGACGTTCTCGGCCCACATCCGCGAGGAACTGGCTGGCGACTTCGCCTGGCAGCTCGCAAAAGCCCTCTCCGCAATGGAGTCCCCCGACGCCGCGGCGGTTTCGCGCGCCGTGGCCGCCCTGGAGCCGTTCGCCAAGCTGGCGCACCTGTTCGCGCCCGAGAAGCGTCGCGCGAATGTGCCGACCACGGGGCTGATCGTCTCCTGGCCACGTCTGGGCGCCGACGGCGAGATGGTGGAACACGAGCTGACGGTCGAGCACCTGCGCGAGGCCGACGCCGCTTTTCGGGCTGCGGCCGGGCTGCCGGATGTCGAGCGCGCGCGAGCGCGCCTCGTGGCAGTCGAGAAGGCGCGCCTGGCGCTGCTGGACGCCCAGGAAGCCCAGGTCGTCGCTTCGGAGATGCCGCACTGGGGTGGAATCCATCCTGATCTGCAGGCGGAACTGCGCAAGCTCCTGGGCGCCGTGGAGCAGCTGGTGGCCTTCGGCCCGCTGATCCTGCCGCCGGCGCCGGCGTTTGCTGGCCGGTGGACAAGCGTGGCCAGCGCGATGCCGGATGACCGTGAGCGCGTCTGGGCCTCGACTGGTGGAAACGACACCGGGAACGACTGCTTCTTCGGTCGCGGCTTCATGGCCGGGCGCTCCGGCGCCACTGCCGAGGATGAAGCGAGGGTGTGGCGCTACACGCACGGTGGCCAGCCGGTACCGAAGCCGGTGACACACTGGATGGAGCTCCCGCAGGCGGGGCCGGGCGCTGATGGTGCCGGCGGCTCGATTGCGGCCCCAGCCGGCCCACAAGACTGAAAACAGACCTGCCGGCCCACGCCGGCACACATAAGGGATACTGAAATGGACACTCGCTATATCAACGCCGAACACAAGCTGGCGATCGCGCTCACCTGGACGGGCACCGACTATTCTGGCCTGGACGGCACCCGCAGCGGGCGTGCCCAGGGCGTGGCGCCTGGCAGCACCGAGCGCACCCATATCCCCGCCTGGGCGCGCTGCAGCGAGGACTGCTTGAAACTGATGCTGGCCCACCGCTGCTTTGTGGCGGCCGAAGTGACGTCCGAGGGCGCCGATGTCATGGTGGCGCGCTGGACGGCTGCTGATGGCTTTGGTGAGCGCATAGCGGTGCCGCTGGCCGAGCATAAGGACGACGCCGCGGCATTTCGCTACGCGGCCGTGCTGGGCGTCACCGCGAAGGTGGAAGCCGAGCACGCTGCCCGCGAGCTGACCGACATGGTCAGCGCCTGATTCTGCGACGGCCATGCGCACGTACACCCTCGACCAGCTGGTTTCTGTCGTCCTGAATGGGCTTGAGCGCTTGCCGATGATCCGCGCCATGAGAGCCCTGGAAATCGGCGAGGATGCGATCTATGCCCTCTGCTCGTCCGAGGCGACCCGAGCCGGGGACATCGTTCGCCTGTACTGGGACTATGGTGGCGCCTACGGCCCGCAGCTGGAGCGATACCTCGATTCCGTGATCGCCTTGCAGCCATGTGCAGCCCGGCCAGACGCTCCTCGATACACGCTTGGCCAGCTGGCATGGATCCACGCAGTAGGACTCTTCCGTGACGACATGGTGCGCGACATGCAGGCCATCGGCGTGCCAGGGGAGGCAGCGGCCCAGCTCGCGGCGTCGGCAACCCGGCACAAAACCGTCCTGGGCATCTGGCAGGAGTGTGGCCAGCACCACGGCGCTGCCATGGAGCGCTATCTGGAGGCGCGCCTCGCCTCTTACACACCAGGCTGGCCACATGCACAGCCTTCTACCGATTCGCTCGTCGACGACGAAGCGCAGCACCCAGCCCCGTAAGAGCGCGCCTGGCGAATTTTTTCTCGCTGGTGCCGCCGAAATATAACTTTCCGTTTCTACCCTCAAATAAGTGGTGTATCGGGCCTGCCTACGGCCCTGATGTGCCACTACGCGTGCCTATACTAAAAGCACGATTTCAACCTACCCATGGAGCACGAATGAAATATCCGAAAGTCCCGAAAGCTGGTTCGCACATTGCCTACGCCATCGTCCTGACGCTGCTGGTCATTGCCTTCCTGTGCATCATCAACCCCGAGCTGAAGGTGTCGCCGGAAACAAAGCGCATCATTGTCCGCGCCAGTGCAGCTGTCGCTCTCTCAGCGGTGGCGCTGGGCGCCTATAGTATCAATTGGGGCAAAAAGAACAGGCGAAAGCTCTTCCTGGCGCAGCGCGAGATTGTGACCTGCACCGAAGTCTCCAACCGGCTTGCGGCCGGGCCGCGCACGGCCGCGATTGCGGACGAGCTGACGCGCCTGGACGAGCGGAGGGACGTGGCCACACAGGCTATGGACGAGGCTTCGCGTTTCGACCAGGATGCTGCTACGGTAGGCTTGGCTGCGCTGGCGTTCGTGGTGGTGGCCACCATCCTCCAGGCCATCGCGGCATGACGCAGCCAGCGGCCGGCGGTGATGCCCGGCCGCTGGCCAAGTGCCACCCAGCTGGTCAGGGCGCCGTCTCGGGCTGCTGACCTGCCTGTGCTTCCGCGAATAGTTGCGCCAATGGCGTCGTGAATGGATCGGTCTGGTTCGCCCCTGATCGTCGACGGCGCCAAGAGCTTTTCCTGCCATCGCCGAATCCCAGGTTTGTCGCGTGCAGCGATCAAGGGCTTTTCCGTGACCCCGTTCGCCGAGCTTACAATGCTGGAATCACAGACGGCTTTTTGAGGACGCGATGAATAACGTGTTTTTCAATCACTACCAAAACGGGCGCGGGCCAGGACGCGAGCAGAACCTGTTTATTAGCCAGTCGAAGCACCTCTATTTGACAAAAGCCGGCTATTTGCGCCGGCAAGAAAAGGCGATCGACGCTCGCCTAGCAGGGGCCAAACGAATTCTCACTCGATTGGCAGTGCTCGACGTCGATACCGGTTCCGTCTACGGCGAGTATCACGAGCAGGATAGCGAAAAGGATCTGATCGGCTTCCTGGCACGTGCATGGTCTAAAAAAGCGCTGCACCCGATGAGAGGTGTGCCGCTGGTTCTAAACGTCCCCGCTATTGCGCTGAAGGATCAGACTTATAGGGAAGACCTGACATTTGCAATTCGGAACACTGCACTACGCATCGGTGAGCTACCCTCTGGATTCTCGGCGGGCGTGCATGCGCTCAAACAGCTTGAGCGTTGCGTTGAATCGTTGATGTATCGAAGCGAAGGTCGGGAGGTCGACCTTTACGCCATGCATGCTACCGCAGGCATCGTGAGCATCGAGGCGTCGAACTCTCTTGCGATATGTATAACGAGCGGTGGGAATCGATGCCACCTGCTTCTCAACAATTTCTAGGCGCCGTCGACAAGCTATATGAAGAAGAGGGCGCGTGGCGTGGCGGGCCGTTTGAGCTGGTGTTAAATGGTCTCCCCAGTGCCCCATAGGCTTCCGCTTTCCCGCGCCTCGTCGAATAGCTGCGCCAGCGGTACCGTGAACGAGCGGTCACCAAAGCCCAGGAACGCGTCGTAGAGCACATAGCTTAGGTGCGATCGTCTCACCTGGCTCGGGCGGGTGTAGTTCTCCACCGCCCACTGCTTGGTGCGGGCCACGTCGATGCTGCGCTGGCAGCTTCCCACAATCGTGTTGGCCGCGTGCAGGGCCGAGACGTTCTTGCGCGCCCGGAAATCCACCGCGGCCTTGGCGCCTTGCCAGCAGAACGCATAGGTCTGGCCAACCGAGTACGTCGTCAGGGCGTTGTCGATCATCAGGAAGGTCTTCCCCCCGGTGGTCATCGGCAGGCCGCGCTCTTCCGCCAAGAAGCGCAGGTACGCCAGGCACTCGTGGCGCGCCATCTCGCGTGCCAGGTCGGGCGCCTGCTCGCGCCATGCTTCCGGCCAGCGCCCGGTCAGGCAAGCCTCCTCGGTCTCTCGAATCCTGTCCAAGGTCTGCGCCGGCAACTCCCAGTACAGCAGGGGAGGCGAATAGGCCGTCACCCGCGCGGGCGCCTGCTCGATCGTGAACGCTTCCGCCGGGCTTCTCGGCGAGATCCGCACCAAGCCCGCCCTCAAGAGCGAGAACAAGGGCTGCAGCAGCTCGGGAGTGGGCGCAAACGGCTGTTCCGTCAGTCCGAAGGGGAGCAGCACCAGATCCTGCTCCGCGCCACCACAAGCTCTGTACAACGCCAGCAGGTAGACCGCCTGCTTGAGCGTGATCTCGCCGATCGACGCGGGTGGCTCCGCGCCGCCGAAGCCCTGAATCGCCTGTCCAATGATGGCGGCCGTGCGCTCTGGCGCCGGCAGCAGCGCCAGCAGGTTGGAACGCGCGGCCGAATGCTTTGGATTCTTGGCCAGACACGCCTTATATGCTGCGATCGCCTCGTTCGGGCGGGAGGCGTAATAGCAAGCAAGGCCGTAATCGAACCAGACTGTTTCGGTCGGACTGAAGCCGGCCGCGCGGTAGACATCGACAATCCCGCTCATCAGCGAGTGGAAGCGCGTGTGCAGCTGGTAATGGAGCAGCGGTGCGCGCAGGTACGTGGCGCCAATCTCGTAGAGGTGGTCGCCCATCTCTTCCTCGCTACCGCGCGCTGCCGTCACAAGCTCGTTGATCATGCCTCTCGCGAATTGGTCAACGACCGTCTCATCGTTAAAAGGGGAGTCGTCGAAGATCGTGTCGTCGCTATAGGCCGACCAGGTGGCAGGCGCCTCGATTGCTCGCGCCAGGTCGAAGCGGGCGAACGACCGGCCCGCTTCCTCGAACTCCCCCGCTTCCATCATCGCCCAGGCGACATGGTGCTGGATGTAGGGGCTTTTGCTCTCGCGGCCGGCGGTCATGATCTGAGCGGATGCATTTTCGGGGGAGATGGTGGCGTAGGGGCCTTCATGGGTGCCGTAGAAGACCCGGAACAGGGCGCGGACGTCCGGATCTGCGATGGCGCCGATGATCCGCTCCTGCAGCCCCGTCAGGTCGGCCAGTGGGCTATACGCAATGGTTTGAGCGCCGACGTGGAAGCGGAAGCAATCCGGGTCGAGGGGCGACGACTGGTCGACCAGGGCCATGATGCCGTAGTGGCAGTGGACGGTCGCTACCGAGTCAGCCGCGGCTTCGATCGCTCCTGGATCGTTCTGCGCCAGCGTGACCTGTAGGAGCCCTTTCGCAGCGTGCAGCGCCTGCTCGCGCGCCTCGCCGTCATCCAGGTCGACCGTGCCGAGCAACTTCCTGAACGTGCACGCAGCGGCGTCGAGCTCACCAGCCCGGAATTGCATGTCCGCCTCGACCAGGGTGAGCGCGCGCTGCGTCTCAACGCTGCTCACGGCGCCCAAGCGGCGCACCAGCGCCAGCGCTTCGCCATGCCGGGACGCGTGCTGCAGGATCTCCGCGCCTTGCCACAGGTCTTCCGGTGCCGCGCCCTCGGCGTCGGCCGCCTCGCGCACCAGGGCGAGCAGTTCGTCCTCCTGATGCTCGGCCGCCCACAGCGCGCGGGTGTACCGTCGACGCAGATCGGCCTGGCCGGGGAATCGTTCATACCCCGAACGCACGGCCCGCAGCCGCAGCTCGGGGTCGATCAGGTAGCTGTCGGCCAGCTCGTAGAAGTAAGGCTGCGGGTGGGGTAGTTCAAGCAGCGCCCGGACATGAGCGTCGAGCTGCTCGTCGTACTCTCCCGTTCGGCCGTTTTGCTCGGCCAGGCTGTGAATGAGCATAGCCAGCGCCGGCGCCTCCCCGCGCCGCGGTGCGTCCTCCAGGTAGCGTGCTGCCGCAGCCCACTGATCGAGCTGGTAGCAGCATAGGCCCATCTTGCTGCGCACGCGCCACGAGGTGCCCCTGGCGGCCTTGTATGCCTGTAAGGCGTCCTCATACTGGCGCTGGACAAGCGCGGCGTCACCAGCGAGCTCGCACGCCAGGCGCGCAGGCGCATCGACGGGCGGTACCGGAGGCACATAAGCCCCGCCGAGGATGTCGGCGAGGAGGGCGGGCTCGATCTCTTGTGGGGTCATGGTGATGGGGTTGTTGCACTCAACAGGGGCGTCGCGAAATGGTACCCCGTATCCGGCGGCCGCGGGCGAATGCCGGCGGCGGGAATCGTGCGACGTTAGGCGCGGCCGCGCACCGCGTCGAATCCTGGGCTGATCTCGAAGCCTGGGGCGTCACGGAAGAGTTCCGCGCTGGGCCGGATGTAGTCGAGGATGTTCTCGGTCGTAAGCCAGCGCCGGCCGAGACGCTCGGCAGCCAGGGCGGTCTTGAGCGTGCCGCCGAAGTGATCCACGACCAGCTGCCCCACTTCGGTAAGGAAGCGGATGAAGAAACTCGGGATCGAGTGCGGGAATGGTGCCCCGTGGGTCGTGAAGCCCAGCTCGCGGGCGTGGCGTCGGTGCGCGGCCGAGTCTGCGCATTGGTGGCCATAGGCCAGCACGTTTCTCGGGATGGCGCCGGCAGTCGGGTTGCCGAAGCTGCCGTGATTGATGCGATACGCCCTATCGCCGAACACCGCCTGGCGCTGCTCGCCGCCGCGAGCGATCAGGGCTGCATGCCTTTCCGAGTGCGGCTGCAGAACGCGCCGGTTATCGGCATTCACACGCAGCGGGTCGGCCGCGAACCAGTACACCGGCTCGTAGGCGACATTGAGCTGGACGCGCTTTTTGCTCGCCCACTGGATCGGGCCGGGCGGCTTCGAGGCGTTGTACCAGACGAAACGATCCATCAGGTGCAGGCCCAGGCGATCGGTGATGGCCAGCACCAAGCGCTCGTTGTAGGTCGAGCGGGCGGGGCTCCAATTCATAAAAATGTCCTGGCTCACGTTGAGGACGACCGAGCCCTCGGGCGCCAGGTTCTTGACGATTGGCCCCAAGGAGCGGATCACGAAGTCCACATATTCCTGCTCGTCGACGTTCCCATATGCGCGAGCGCAGCGTAGAGGGTAGGGCGGGCTGGTCAGCGCCAGCATGATCGGTTCGCCCAGGTGCGGGAACACGGCTTCGTTCGAGCCCCAGATCGCGACGCCCAGCTTTGTCGAGAAGGCGACCATCTTCACACTGGCTTGGCTGATTGAGTTTGCGGCCGGCTTCCTCCGTCAAGCGCCACACGCTGCGCGCGTCGGAGGCCTTCTCGATCACCCCCATGGCCTTGAGATCCTGCTGGTACCAGCGAATTGCGCGCTTGATTGGACTGCGTTTTGTCCCGGCCTTCCCGATAGGCACCGTCGCGTCTAGCTGATCGATCGTGAGCCCAGCACGGTTGGCAACGTCCTGGTAGAGCGACTGGTTCGTGAGCTCGCCGTCGTGGGCGCTCGCATATGCGCCGGCAATGTGGGTGAAGAGGTCGAGCTGATTCATGGTAAGGAGCGAAGATTTCGATGGGCCATTGTATGGATCGGCACGCTGATCTCGCAACGAAAGGTGTGATGTTCTATAGCAAGGATGTAGAATTCGCTATCTTCTGACCGTATGCCGGTAACCGGTTCGACACCAAGGAAGGACACTGCACTGCGCAGCGTCCTTCTTGAGCCTGAAACAGTAGTCATGACGACTACAACTGAACGGACTAGAGAGAACATGCCTCCCACGCCCACGAGCTTTCTCGCGATTACAGTCGGCGAAATGTCGCCATTCCCGCCGCTACCAGCCGACCAGCTGACGGTCGCGATGTCGCTGGCCCATCCGATCCCCGTCATCATCGTCAGCCTGCCGGAGGTGGCGGACGACGACATCGCCAACATCATGGCGCCGCCACACGCGGTCGCGCTGCGCCGCTCGGCCGCTCTCCCTTCGGGCACCCTGCTGCTGGTGCTGAAGGTCAGCGAGACGGAGGTTTGGTCTATTGGCGTGCCGTTCCTCGACGATGCGGCGCGAATGCGGGCCTGGGCGAACGCGGAGGTTGAGACCAATGACGCGCTCGTGGTGCTGGTCGACGCCGGTACCCAGATCATCCGGGCGCAGCGCACCATCGGGTTGCCGCCGCGGCTGCTGGATATGGCCCGACAGGGGATGCTGCAAGCGCCACGGATCGACGAACTGGCGGCGATCGAGGAGATGGGTCGGTTGAGCGACCTGGAGATCTGGGAGCAGTCGACCCGCTGGCAGGATGTCGACAACAGCGGGTTCTTGACGATGGTAGCCGAGGCCCCCAAGGAGAAGTAGGGCACGACCGCGATTACATTGCGGGGGCGTCCGACTCCTCGCCTTCGTCGTCGGCGCTTGTATGGGCCAGCGGCTCGCCCAAGCCAGCAAGGCGCTCCTGGTGTTCGCTGTTGAGGGTAAAGCGCGCAGCGGCTTCCGCCTCCGATTTCGCCGCGCCTAGCGATGTCGGGCAGGTGCTCATCAGGGTGCCGTAGCGGCTACCAGACTTCCAAACCGTCTGCAGGCGGCGCTCGCCGCTGAGAAGCTCCCACTTCCCGCCATCATCGTGCGCACACCGGCGCCACTCGAAGGTCGTCATGGGCTCTGATGCGCACACCTCGGCCGCGACTTTCCGAACCATCGCAGCCAGGTGGCCGGCGTCGGCGCTGGTTACGGCAATCCGGCCTTCGGTACCAAACGTCTTGTCGGAGCCCCACATCGTTACACCCTTGACGTCGCCGCACGCCCGTACCTCCTCCAGTGTCAGCCGGTATATGATCTTGTCGCCTTCGCGTTGCGAGCGGTAGTTGATTGCGTGCATGAAGCACACCATCTTCGTGCCAGGCGTAGCGTTCACCGGTCGCATTGCCAGCAGCGCGTTTCCGTACATCAGTTTCGGGTCGGTCGACAGCGTATACCCCGGCGGCACGTGATCCTGCAGCGCCTCGACCAGGAGCTGGCGAACCAGCTTGGCGCGGCTTACGGTGAAGTACTGGTATTCGGCAGGGGTGACGGTGCTATCGAACATGGCTTGGCTCCTGAATGAGTAGAACTGCAGGCTACCGCAGGACGCCGAGCGTGGTTGCAGCTCGCGTGCGCACTGTAACGCTCCGAAATAGATGCGACGTTTTAGAATTACTGCGACTACCTTGCGTGAAGTAGCGAAGTCCACCCCTTTTTACTGAGTTACACTGGCAGCGACCAACTTCCGCAATCGGCCAAAAGCGGGCATCGATCATCTTCGGCAATGTGAACCGTGTTTACGGTGAAAACTCACTGGCCTATATAGACAAAGCAATTTCAAACGGGAGACCAGAGAATGGGCGACAATCAGAAACGTGGCGATGCACAACTTGATGATTTCGGGCGAGACTTCAAATCGCTGGAAGACTTGATTTGTCAGCTCCCCGGTGGCGCGGCAAAAACACCGATGCAAGTATTGGAAGCTGGCAAAGCCAGTGGTGTCATCAAGACTGCTCAGTTCATACAGTCGGCGCTGCTACTAAAAAGACAATCCTTTACGGACATGCCTTTGTCGGAAAGCACGAGGCTCTCCGAGCAGGAACTCAAAGAGCTGGACTATGCGTTGGCGCGAGGAGTTATTACGCCGACTGAGTTCGTGAGCAGATACAACCCTCCGGTCGAGCGGAAGCCAGTTGCTCGATCAGTGGGGATTGCAGCTATAGATGAGTTCCAGCTTTATTCCGACCATCTGCGAATTGGCGAGGAGCATGTCGAGCTATCAGATGTATCCTCAGTCAAATGCAGCGCCAGTACTAACTCGCTCAACCTTGTTCGTATGAGCAAGTCGACATACTGCACGGTCAGCTTCGTCAATCGGCCAACCATTCATTTGAACGAAAATAAAACTTACTTCCAAGATAAACGACACTCAGCAATCCACCGCTTCGGCTCGGCTCTGGCAGAAGCAACATTCAGTAACCGAGTGCTCAACCTATTCAAGCGCCTCAAAAAAGAAGGCCGCGTGCGGTTATCTGTAGACTACAAGCCCGGCATACTTGGAACCCAACCCGGTGTCTTCCTCACCGCGGATGGGCATCTGGAGACAAAGGAGATGCGGGTCAACTTGAAAAGCGCCCGAGAATCCGGCGAGATTCTACTTGGCGTAAACTACGGGGCACTCAACGGTATCAGCAAAGAGTACCGCGCTGATGAGATTGCTGTGTCACCGAACAAGATGACATGGTTCAAGCCGTTAGGCGGTATCGTCTTTACGCCGACAACAGTAGACCCAGACGTCGCTCACTATGCTGTCAACTGGTTTGCGCAACCCAACAACCGGTTGACAGCGCAATAGCGTCACCATGAAGCACTTGAAAGGATAAGGTCGTGAACGAAATGAACGAAATGGACGAAATGAACGGAATGGACGAGAAAATATTCATCCAAGATCGCATTGAAGCGCTGGAAGAATCTGTTGAATATTTTTCAAATCCGAAGAAACCAGAGCGCGAGCGTTGGGATGTCGAAACGTTCCTTGCTACGCTAGGAGTGACATTCAATGACGGAGACATTCGTTCTGCGACACCCGAGCAGGAGCCTGCTGACGTATTCTTCGGTGGCGCCGCATTTCAATGCAAAGAGATTCTCGATCCCGGCCGCCACCGACAGAGAGAGTATGCGCAACAGCTCGCTAACGCGCGGGTAGCAGTAAGAGCGGATGAACTTCTCTCTTCGTTCATTCCAAAGGATCTCATGCTGGCTGAGGTCTGTTACCTAGTCCTTGAACAAGTTAAGAAGTTGGATACCAAGTATGCGTCAGCAGATCAGAGCAAGACTAACTTGCTCTTCTACGTCAACCTTACGAACCGTTTCTTCACGCCGGGCCAGCTACCCGAGCTGGCGCAATTTACAACGCATGGGTGGTGCTCGATCAGCGTGCTCTTGAATAGCGGTGCTATCGTCCTTCACACAGCGCCGGATGCGCCGAATTACCTCGTTCACAATTCTGGTTTATTTATCCCCAGCGGCTCCAGCTAGTGGATCGACTTGCCGCTTTAGTTGATTAAAAGAAATATTTAAAAAAAGATTATTTTTACATGATGTGTGTTTAACCTATATTAGGTTCTTGCTACTCCGTTTTACCTCCATTGATCAGAGGGCAGGTCTTAAGAGCGCTTAACAA
>NZ_JBHSMS010000027.1:0-13321 GCF_042656795.1 Massilia jejuensis
CCGGAGCGCTTCCTGCGAGCGGCAATGGGACTCGTCCACACGTAACGGTGACAGCGCCAAAAAAAACGGCACCCGAAGGTGCCGTCTTGTCCAGCTGACTAACTCAAGCGATTACTCGCCGTCGCCATGCTGCTCCACCGGCGCTGCCGCATTCTGCTGGTCTTCCATCGCCTGCAGTTCGGCAGCCATGTTGGCCTTCTCCTGCTGCAGCAGTGCCTGGCGCTCTTCCGCCTCCCACACTTCCTTCTCCTTGCGGGCGCGGTGGAAGGCCAGGCCCGTACCGCCCGGGATCAGGCGGCCGACGATGACGTTTTCCTTCAGGCCGCGCAGGCCGTCGCGCTTGCCCATGATCGCCGCTTCGGTCAGCACGCGGGTGGTTTCCTGGAACGAGGCGGCCGAGATGAACGAATCGGTCGACAGCGATGCCTTGGTAATACCCAGCAGCACGTTTTCGTAGGTTGCCTGCAGTTTGCCTGCCGCTTCCATGCGATCGTTCTCTTCCAGCAGCTCCGAACGCTCGACCTGCTCGCCGACGATGTAGTCGGTGTCGCCGGCTTCGACGATGGCCACGCGGCGCAGCATCTGGCGCACGATCACTTCGATGTGCTTGTCGTTGATCTTCACGCCCTGCAGACGGTAGACGTCCTGCACTTCGTCGACGATGTAGCGGGCCAGCGCTTCGATACCCAAGAGGCGCAGGATGTCCTGCGGATCGGCCGGACCGTCGACGATCATCTCGCCCTTGTTCACGACTTGACCGTCGTGGACCAGCACCTGCTTGTCCTTGGTGATCAGGAACTCGTGCTTGTTGCCGTCCATGTCCGTGATTTCCAGGCGCTGCTTGCCTTTGGTTTCCTTACCGAAGGCAACCGTACCCGTGACTTCGGCCAGCATGCCCGCGTCTTTCGGCGAACGTGCTTCGAACAGTTCGGCCACGCGCGGCAGACCACCGGTAATGTCGCGGGTCTTCTGCGATTCGGTCGGGATACGTGCCAGCACTTCACCCACCGAGACCGACTGACCGTCCTTCACCATGATCAGCGAGCCGATCTGGAAGCCGATGGCCACGGCGTGTTCGGTGCCGGCAATCTTGACTTCCTGGTTCTCTTCGTTCAGCAGTTTCACCTGCGGACGCAGCACTTTGCCAGCCGAACCGCGGCGCTTCGGATCGATCGCGACCAGGGTCGACAGACCGGTCACTTCGTCGACCTGGCGGGCGACCGTCACGCCTTCTTCGACGTTCTCGAAGCGGATCGTACCGGCATACTCGGTGATGATCGGACGGGTCAGCGGATCCCAGGTGGCCAGGGCGATACCGGCCTTGACGACCATGCCGTCCTTGACCATCAGGGTCGCGCCGTACGGCACCTTGTGACGCTCGCGCTCGCGGCCGTGGTCGTCCGTGATCAGGACTTCGCCCGAACGCGAGATGACGATCTGGGCGCCTTTGCCGTTGGTCACGTAACGCATGGTGGCCGTGAAGCGCACCGTACCGTTCGACTTCGCTTCGACCGACGAGGCCACCGCCGCACGCGATGCCGCACCACCGATGTGGAAGGTACGCATGGTCAGCTGGGTACCCGGCTCACCGATCGACTGGGCCGCCACGACGCCGACTGCTTCGCCGCTGTTGACCATCGAACCGCGGCCGAGATCGCGGCCGTAGCACATGGCGCACAGGCCGTAGCGCGTGTCGCAGTTCAGCGGGGTACGCACTTTCACCTCATCGATGCCGAGGCGCTCGATCTCTTCGACCATGTCTTCGTCGAGCAGGGTGCCGGCCGGGTACACGGTTTCCTGGGTTTCAGGATTGACCAGGTCGGTGCCCGTCACGCGGCCGAGGATACGGTCGCGCAGCGCTTCGATGACTTCACCGCCTTCGACCATCGCCTTCATGTGCGTGCCGTTGGCGGTGCCGCAATCGTCCTCGATCACCACCAGGTCCTGGGTCACGTCGACCAGGCGGCGGGTCAGGTAACCCGAGTTTGCCGTCTTCAGCGCGGTGTCGGCCAGACCCTTGCGGGCGCCGTGCGTCGAGATGAAGTACTGCAGCACGTTCAAGCCTTCGCGGAAGTTCGCGGTGATCGGCGTTTCGATGATCGAACCGTCCGGCTTGGCCATCAGGCCCCGCATACCCGCCAACTGGCGAATCTGGGCTGCCGAACCGCGCGCGCCCGAGTCGGCCATCATGTAAATGGCGTTGAACGATTCCTGGGTGCCTTCGGTGCCGTCACGCTTGGTGACCGGTTCGACTTTCAGCTGGTCCATCATCGCCTTGCCGACTTCATCGGAGGTCTTGCCCCAGATGTCGACGACCTTGTTGTAACGCTCGCCGGCGGTGACCAGACCCGAGGCGTACTGCTGCTCGATCTGCTTCACTTCCGCTTCGGCGGTCGCGATCATGCCCTTCTTGACGTCCGGGATCATCATGTCGTCGACGGCGATCGAGATACCGGCGCGCGTCGCCAGGCGGAAGCCCGACTGCATCAGCTTGTCGGCGAAGACGACGGTCGCACGCAGGCCGCACTTGCGGAACGACGTGTTGATCAGCTTCGAGATTTCCTTCTTCTTTAGGGCGCGGTTCAGCACCGAGAACGGCAGGCCCTTCGGCAGGATCTCCGACAGGATCGCGCGGCCGACGGTGGTCTCGTAGCGGGTCACGGTGCGCTCGAATTCATCGCTGCCGACAACCCGTGGGAATTCGACGATACGCACGGTGATGCGCGTGGCCAGTTCGACTTCCTTGTTGTCGTAGGCGCGGATGACTTCCGACACGTCCGGGAACAGCATGCCCTCGCCCTTGGCGTTGATCGCCTCGCGCGTCGCGTAGTACAGGCCCAGCACGATATCCTGGGACGGCACGATCGACGGCTCGCCGTTCGACGGGAACAGGATGTTGTTCGACGCCAGCATCAGCGTACGCGCTTCCATCTGCGCTTCGATCGACAGCGGGACGTGCACGGCCATCTGGTCACCGTCGAAGTCGGCGTTGAAGGCCGCGCAGACCAGCGGGTGCAGCTGGATGGCCTTACCTTCGATCAGGACCGGCTCGAAGGCCTGGATACCGAGACGGTGCAGGGTCGGTGCGCGGTTCAGCATCACCGGGTGTTCCTTGATGACGTCCTCGAGGATGTCCCAGACCACCGGTTCCTGGATCTCGACCAGCTTCTTGGCCGCCTTGATGGTCGTTGCCAGACCCATCAGTTCGAGCTTGTTGAAGATGAACGGCTTGAACAGTTCCAGGGCCATCAGCTTCGGCAGGCCGCACTGGTGCAGTTTCAGCTGCGGGCCGACCACGATGACCGAACGGCCCGAGTAGTCGACGCGCTTGCCCAGCAAGTTCTGGCGGAAACGACCGCCCTTGCCCTTGATCATCTCGGCCAGCGACTTCAGCGGACGCTTGTTGGCACCGGTCATCGCCTTGCCGCGACGGCCATTGTCCAGCAGCGAGTCGACCGCTTCCTGCAGCATGCGCTTTTCGTTACGCGTGATGATTTCCGGCGCGCGCAGTTCCATCAGGCGCTTCAGGCGGTTATTCCGGTTGATGACGCGGCGATACAGGTCGTTCAGGTCGGAGGTCGCGAAACGGCCGCCATCCAGGGGGACGAGCGGACGCAGCTCCGGCGGCAGCACCGGGAGCACTTCCATGATCATCCAGTCCGGCTTGATGCCCGAACGCTGGAACGCCTCGAGCACTTTCAGGCGCTTGGCGTATTTCTTGATCTTCGCTTCGGACTTCGATTCCTTCAGTTCCACGCGCAGGGCTTCGGCATCGCGGTGGATGTCGATCGAGCGCAGCAGTTCACGGATACCTTCGGCGCCCATGTAGGCGGTGAAGTCGTCGCCGTACTCTTCGTACTTGGCGGCGTAATCGTCTTCCGACATGATCTGGCACTTCTTCAGCGGGGTCATGCCGGGATCGGTCACGACATAGGCTTCGAAGTACAGGACGCGTTCGATGTCCCGCAGCGTCATGTCCAGGACCATGCCCAGGCGCGACGGCAGCGACTTCAGGAACCAGATGTGCGCGGTCGGCGAGGCCAGTTCGATGTGGCCCATGCGCTCGCGGCGCACCTTGGCCAGCGTGACTTCGACGCCGCACTTTTCGCAGATGACACCGCGGTGCTTGAGGCGCTTGTACTTGCCGCACAGGCACTCGTAATCCTTGATCGGGCCGAAGATCTTGGCGCAGAACAGGCCGTCGCGCTCGGGCTTGAAGGTACGGTAGTTGATGGTCTCGGGCTTCTTGACTTCACCGAACGACCACGAACGAATTTTCTCGGGCGACGCCAGGCCAATCTTGATGGCGTCGAAGCTTTCATTTTGCTGTACTTGCTTGAATAGATCGAGCAGTGCTTTCATGTATCACTCCAGAGGTGACTAAATTTCTATTTCGGGATGCGGTGCATCCCAAACCAATCGGGTAATGCGGGGAAGGAAAGGCTGCCCTCCCCTTACCTTCTTAGTTACGCTCGAGGTCGATATCGATACCCAGCGAGCGGATTTCCTTGACCAGCACGTTGAACGATTCAGGCATGCCGGCGTCGATCACGTGGTCGCCCTTGACCAGGTTCTCGTACACCTTGGTACGGCCATTCACGTCATCGGACTTCACGGTCAGCATTTCCTGCAGCACGTACGATGCGCCGTACGCTTCCAGTGCCCACACCTCCATCTCGCCGAAGCGCTGGCCGCCGAACTGGGCTTTGCCGCCCAGCGGCTGCTGCGTCACCAGCGAGTACGGACCGGTCGAACGCGCGTGCATCTTGTCGTCGACCAGGTGGTGCAGTTTCAGCATGTGCATGTAGCCGACGGTGACCTTGCGCTCGAATGCTTCGCCGGTGCGGCCGTCGTACATCGTGACCTGGTTCTTCGACGGCGTCATGCCCAGGTGCGATGCGATCTGGTCCGGGAAGGCCAGGTCCAGCATGCGGTGGATCTCGCTCTCGTGCGCGCCGTCGAACACCGGCGTCGCGAACGGCACACCCTTCTTCAGGTTGCCGGCCAGGCTCATGATCTCGTCGTCGTCGAAGCTGTCGAGGTCTTCCTTCTTGCCGGTCTCGTTATAGATCTGGCCCAGGAAACCGCGCACTTCTTCGACCGCTGCCTGCTTTTGCAGCATTTCGCCGATCCGCAGGCCCAGGCCCTTCGCCGCCCAGCCGAGGTGGGTTTCGAGGATCTGGCCGACGTTCATGCGCGACGGCACGCCCAGTGGGTTGAGCACGACGTCGGCAGGCGTACCGTCGGCCATGAACGGCATGTCTTCCACCGGCACGATGCGCGAGACCACGCCCTTGTTACCGTGGCGGCCCGCCATCTTGTCGCCCGACTGCAGGCGGCGCTTGACTGCCAGGTACACCTTGACCATCTTTTGCACGCCCGGCTGCAACTCGTCGCCCTGGGTCAGCTTCTTGCGCTTTTCTTCGAAGGCCAGGTCGTACTGGTGGCGCTTCTCGTTGATCGATTCCTTGATCGCTTCGAGCGCGTTGGCCGATTCGTCGTCGCTTGGCCTGATGTCGAACCAGTGGAACTTGTCCAGGTCCGCCAGGTATTCGCTGGTGATGACCGCACCCTTGGCCATCTTCTTCGGGCCGCCGTTGACGACTTTGCCCACCAGCATACGCTCCAGACGCTGGAAGGCGTCGCCCTCCACGATGCGCATCTGGTCGTTCAAGTCCAGGCGGAAACGTTTCAGTTCATCGTCGATGATCTGCTGGGCGCGCTTGTCGCGCACGATGCCTTCGCGGGTGAACACTTGGACGTCGATGACGGTGCCGACCATGCCCGAAGGCACGCGCAGCGAGGTGTCTTTCACGTCCGACGCTTTTTCGCCGAAGATCGCGCGCAGCAGTTTTTCTTCCGGCGTCAGCTGGGTCTCGCCCTTCGGCGTGACTTTACCGACCAGCACGTCGCCGGCGGTGACTTCGGCGCCGATGTAGACGATGCCCGATTCATCCAGGCGCGCCAGCTGGTTTTCCGCCAGGTTCGAGATGTCGCGGGTGATTTCTTCCGCGCCCAGTTTCGTATCGCGTGCAACGACCGACAGCTCTTCGATGTGGATCGAGGTGTAGCGGTCGTCCTTGACGACGTTTTCCGAGATCAGGATCGAATCTTCGAAGTTCAAGCCATTCCACGGCATGAACGCGACGAGCATGTTCTGGCCCAGGGCCAGTTCGCCCAGGTCGGTCGAGGCGCCGTCGGCAATCACGTCGCCACGGGCAACGCGGTCGCCCACCTGCACGATCGGACGCTGGTTGATATTCGTGTTCTGGTTCGAACGGGTGTACTTGATCAGGTTGTAGATGTCGACACCGACTTCACCGGCTTGCGCCTCGTCGTCGTTGACGCGGATGACCACGCGGCCGGCGTCGATGTAGTCGACGACGCCGCCACGCACGGCCTGCACGGTGGTGCCCGAGTCGACCGCGACGGTGCGCTCGATGCCGGTACCGACCAGCGCCTTTTCGGGACGCAGGCAGGGCACGGCCTGGCGCTGCATGTTCGCGCCCATCAGTGCACGGTTCGCGTCGTCGTGCTCGAGGAACGGGATCAGCGACGCGGCGACCGAGACGATCTGGCCCGGGGCCACGTCCATGTACTGGATGCGCTCCGGCGAGACCAGGATCGTTTCGCCCGCTTCACGCGCGGACACCAGTTCGTCGTCGAGCTGGCCTTCGGCGTTGATGGTCGCGTTCGCCTGGGCGATGATGTAGCGGCCTTCTTCGATGGCCGACAGGTAGTCGATCTTGTCGGTGACCTTGGAGCCTTCGACCTTGCGGTACGGGGTTTCCAGGAAGCCGTATTCGTTCAGGCGGGCGTACAGGGCCAGCGAGTTGATCAGGCCGATGTTCGGGCCTTCAGGCGTTTCGATCGGGCAGACGCGGCCGTAGTGGGTCGGGTGCACGTCGCGCACCTCGAAGCCGGCGCGTTCGCGCGTCAGGCCGCCCGGGCCGAGGGCGGAAACACGGCGCTTGTGCGTGATTTCCGACAGCGGATTGGTCTGGTCCATGAACTGCGACAGCTGGGACGAGCCGAAGAATTCGCGGATCGCGGCCGAGATCGGCTTGCTGTTGATCAGGTCGTGCGGCATCAGGTTGTCCGCTTCGGCCTGGCCGAGGCGTTCCTTGACGGCGCGCTCGACGCGCACGAGGCCGGCGCGGAACTGGTTTTCGGCCAGTTCGCCCACGCAACGCACGCGGCGGTTACCCAGGTGATCGATATCGTCGACTTCGCCGCGGCCATTGCGCAACTCGACGAGGATCTTGATCACGGCCAGGATGTCGTCGTTCGACAGCGTCATGGCGCCGGTCAGTTCGTCGCGGCCGATGCGGCGGTTGAACTTCATGCGGCCGACGGCCGACAGGTCGTAGCGCTCGGGGCTGTAGAACAGGCCGTTGAACAGGGCCTCGACCGATTCCTCGGTCGGCGGCTCGCCCGGACGCATCATGCGGTAGATCGCCACGCGCGCGGCCATCTGGTCGGCGGTGTCGTCGGTGCGCAGGGTTTGCGAGATGTAGCCGCCCTGGTCAAGGTCGTTCGTATACAGGGTCTGGATCGCGTCGACGTTGGCGTCGCGCAGCTTGCCCAGCAGCTCGTCGGTCAGCTCGTCGTTGGCCGAGGCGATGATCTCGCCGGTGTCGGCGTCGACGATGTTGCGGGCCAGGATGCGGCCGATCAGGTAGTCCTCAGGCACCGAGATGGCCTTGATGCCGGCCGCTTCGATGTCGCGCACATGCTTGGCATTGATGCGCTTGTCCTTGGTCACGAGGGTCTTGCCGGTCTTCGGATCGACGATGTCGAAGCGCGCGACTTCGCCGCGCAGGCGCTCGGACACGAATTCGATTTCGCCGCCTTCGGAGCGCAGCGTGAAGTTGTCGAACACGAAGAAGTTCGCCAAGATCTGTTCCGGCGTCATGCCGATCGCCTTCAGCAGGATCGTCACCGGCATCTTGCGGCGGCGGTCGACGCGGAAGAACAGGATGTCCTTCGGGTCGAACTCGAAGTCGAGCCACGAACCGCGGTAGGGAATGATACGTGCCGAGAACAGCAGCTTGCCCGAGGAGTGCGTCTTGCCGCGGTCGTGCTCGAAGAACACGCCCGGGGAACGGTGCAACTGGGAAACGATCACGCGCTCGGTGCCGTTGATGACGAACGAACCGTTGGCGGTCATGAGCGGCAATTCGCCCATGTACACTTCCTGCTCCTTCATTTCCTTGACGACCGGCTTGGTCGGCGATTCCTTGTCCAGGATCACCAGGCGCACTTTGGCGCGCAGTGGCGAGGCAAAGGTCAGGCCGCGCTGTTGGCATTCCTTGACGTCGAACGCGGGGTCGCCCAGCACGTAGGACAGGAATTCGAGGCGAGCGAAGCCGTTGTGCGACACGATCGGGAAGATCGAGCTGAAAGCCGACTGCAGGCCTTCGTTCTTGCGAACGGAAGGACCGGCATCCGCCTGCAGGAAATTCTCGTAGGATTCAAGCTGGGTAGCAAGAAGATATGGAACGTTGTGAACGTTGGCGCGCTTCGCGAACGACTTGCGAATGCGTTTCTTCTCAGTAAATGAGTAGTGCATGGACACTCCGTGAGTGACAGAAAGGATGAGAATTCAGGGATTGCCAGTGGTGGGGCGACCACATACAAGGCCTCAAGTCTCTTACTGTTCCATCAAATGAAAAGGGACTAGCGTGCTGCTGATGCTGTGCTACGATTCCTGCCGTACCGCGGTGCTGTCGAGCCTCTTGCGTATGTCGCAGGGACGACAAAAGAGCCAAAGCCGCAGCACCGCCTTCCGACGGGGCTTGCAAGCTTTGACTCCGGCGCTGGGCACCTTGCGATGCCCATTGCTTTTGATTACTTCAGTTCTGCCTTGGCGCCGGCATCTTCCAGCTTCTTCTTGGCGGCTTCAGCGTCAGCTTTCGGCATGGCTTCCTTGACGGTCTTCGGTGCGCCGTCAACCACGTCCTTGGCTTCTTTCAGGCCCAGACCGGTGATTTCGCGGACGGCCTTGATGACGCCGACCTTGTTCGCGCCGATTTCGGTCAGCACGACGTTGAATTCGGTCTGCTCTTCGACAGCAGCAGCAGCAGCGCCGCCGCCAGCTGCCGGTGCCGCCATTGCAGCGGCCGACACGCCGAACTTCTCTTCGAATGCCTTGACCAGTTCGTTCAGGTCCATGACGGACATTTCGCTCACTGCGTTCAGGATATCGTCTTTGCTAATTGCCATTTGAAACTCCAGATGTGTGTGTGTTTGTAGTACAGATCAGTTACTTGAGAAAAAAGGGCCGCGCTTACGCTGCAGCGGTTTCTTCGGCTGCAGGAGCAGCTTCCGAACCTTCGCCTTTTTTCGCTGCCAGGGCAGCCAAGCCACGTGCAAAGCCCGACACCGGAGCCAGCATCACGCCCAACAGCTGCGAGATGAGGACTTCACGCGACGGAATGCTTGCCAACGCGGTAACACCAGCTACGTCGAGCTGCTTACCTGCGTAGTTACCGGCTTTCATGACCAGCTTGTCGTTGGTTTTCGCGAAGTCAGCGATGACTTTAGCGGCAGCAACGGCGTCGTCCGAGATCGAATAGATCAGCGGACCGGTCATGGCGTCAGCCAGCGGGGCAAACTGCGTGCCTTCGACAGAGCGGCGCGCCAGCGTGTTCTTCAGAACACGCAGGTACACACCCTGGGCACGTGCGGTTGCACGGAGTTTCGTCAAGTGACTAACCTGGATGCCACGGTACTCGGCCACGACGATCGTTTGCGCGGTTGCTACTTTCGCGCTCACTTCTTCGACGACGGCCTTTTTGTCATTCAGATTAAGACCCACGGTCAATCTCCTTAATTAATGCAGGCAAAAACGCTTGCATCGGTTCGAACACGGCGTCCGAAGTTAAGAAGTCAAACTAACGCGGATGAATTCACGCAGCATGGACTACAAAACTTGTTCGGGTACACCATCTGCGTTGGGTGATGGTTTAACCTCCTGCCTGCCTGATGCATTCGGCCCAACGGTCTTTGATTGCCTGCCGAAACCTGTTACGGCCCGACAGCCCAAAGATGCGCCCTGCTCGTATTTCGCAGGGACTTGATTCTCTAAAACTTAAGCGGCGACCGAAGCGTGATCGACACGCACGCCAGCGCCCATCGTCGACGAGATCGCGACCTTGCGCAGGTACACGCCCTTCGAGGTGGCCGGCTTGGCCTTGTTCAGTGCTTCGATCAGGGCAGCCAGGTTCGACTTCAGGTCGGCGTCGCTGAACGACTTGCGGCCGATCGTTGCGTGGATGATGCCCGACTTGTCGGTACGGTACTGGACCTGACCGGCCTTGGCGTTCTTCACCGCGGTGGCGACGTCAGGGGTGACGGTGCCGACCTTCGGGTTCGGCATCAAGCCGCGCGGGCCCAGGATCTGGCCCAGGGTACCGACGATACGCATGGTGTCCGGCGAGGCGATGACGACGTCGAACGGCATGTCGCCGGCCTTGACGCGCTCGGCCAGGTCTTCCATGCCGACGATGTCGGCGCCGGCGGCACGTGCTGCCTCGGCCTTGTCGCCCGAGGCGAACACCGCCACGCGCACGGTCTTGCCGGTGCCTGCTGGCAGGACGACCGAACCACGAACGACCTGGTCCGACTTCTTCGGATCCACGCCCAGCTGAACGGCGACATCGATCGACTCGTTGAACTTGGCGGTTGCGAATTCCTTGACGATCGACAGTGCGTTGTCGAAGGCGTAGACCTTGTTACGGTCGACTTTCGCTTTCATTTCTTTGACGCGCTTGGACAGCTTAGCCATTACAGACCCTCCACCGTGATGCCCATCGAACGAGCCGAACCGGCGATGATACGCACGGCGGCGTCCATGTCGGCTGCGGTCAGGTCCGGCTGCTTGGTTTTTGCGATTTCTTCAGCCTGCGCACGGGTCAGCGTGCCGACCTTGTCGGTGTGCGGCTTCGGCGAACCCTTGGTGATGCCGGCGGCCTTCTTGATCAGGTAGGTTGCCGGAGGCGTCTTCATCACGAAGGTGAAGGACTTGTCGGCGAACGCGGTGATCACGACTGGAATCGGCATGCCTGGCTCGAGACCCTGGGTCTGGGCGTTGAACGCCTTGCAGAATTCCATGATGTTCAAGCCGCGCTGGCCCAGTGCCGGGCCGATCGGTGGGGATGGGTTTGCTTTACCAGCTGCCACTTGCAGCTTGATAAAACCAATGATTTTCTTGGCCATGGAGTGCTCCTAGATTGGCTTTGAGTAGTAGCGCCCCACCGCCACTGCTGGCTCGGCGGGGCTCCTCTTACCGGATTCCGCCTTGCTGCTGCGACGCTCCGATTGTTGCGTTTAAACTTTTTCTACCTGCCCGAACTCGAGTTCCACCGGAGTTGCGCGGCCGAAGATGGTGACAGTCACACGCACCTTCGATTTTTCGTAATTCACTTCCTCGACGTTGCCGTTGAAGTCGGTGAACGGGCCTTCCTTGATCCGGACCTGCTCGCCCACTTCGTACAGCACTTTCGGCCGTGGCTTCTCGACGCCCTCCAGGACCTGCTGCATGATCTTGTCGATCTCGCGCGCGGGAATCGGGGTCGGCTTGTTCGATTTGCCGCCGATGAAGCCGGTGACCTTGCTCGTGTTCTTGACCAGGTGCCAGGTCTCGTCGGTCATTTCCATCTCGACTAGCACGTAACCGGGGAAGAAGCGGCGCTCGGTGACCGTCTTGCTGCCGTTCTTGACTTCCACCACTTCTTCGGTCGGGACCAGGATCTGGCCGAACTGCTCGCTCATGCCGGCGCGCTCGATGCGCTCGGTCAGGGCGCGCATGACGCTCTTTTCCATGCCCGAGTAGACGTGAACGACGTACCAGCGCTTGTTGCTGACCGGGACGCTCACAGGAGCGCTTTCCGCCGCAGCGCCGGCCGCCGGAGCGCCGGCCGCCGGAGCGCCGGCCGCCGGAACTTCTTCCGGCGCATTGTCTTGCACGTTATCGCTCATTATTGTTTCCACCCCAGGACCAGGTCGTACAACAGGAATTCCAACAGCTTATCCGTGCCCCACAGGAAGATCGCCATGACGACGACAAAGGCAAAGACGATCATCGTGATCGTCGTTGCTTCCTTGCGGGTCGGCCAGACGACTTTCCTGGTTTCGCGGACGGACTCTTTGGCGAAGTTCAGGAATTCGCGGCCGGAAGTGGACGTCCACAAAAGCAGGAGAGCAAAAACTAAACCAGCCAAGAGGGCGCCGCCGGCGACCAAGGCTGGTTTGTTTTGGCCTTTCAGGTAAAAGAACCCGACTACGCCTGCAATCGCGGCAACCACCGCCAGGACCACCTTAAACTTGTCATTCGAGGTGCTTACGGTTTGCACGGATTGATTAGACATTCTTCTTTACTTTCGGTGCTGCGCACCAGAATTCGGTGGCAGGGGCGGAGGGAATCGAACCCGCGACCTTCGGTTTTGGAGACCGACGCTCTGCCAATTGAGCTACACCCCTACGAAGACTTCAGCTGAATCGCGCATTCTACACCATACGCGCGCATGGTGGAGAATGTTTTGAAGGGGAAGCATGCACCGCCCCTTCGGACCTACTCACTACATGCTACTTAGGCAATGATCTTGGCAACCACGCCGGCGCCGACGGTACGGCCGCCTTCGCGGATGGCGAAGCGCAGGCCTTCTTCCATCGCGATCGGGTTGATCAGCTTGACGGTGATCGACACGTTATCGCCTGGCATGACCATTTCCTTGTCCGCTGGCAGCTCGATCGAGCCGGTCACGTCGGTGGTACGGAAGTAGAACTGCGGGCGGTAGTTGTTGAAGAATGGCGTGTGACGGCCGCCTTCATCCTTCGACAGCACGTAGATCTCGCCGGTGAAGTGGTTGTGCGGCTTGATCGAGCCCGGCTTGGCCAGCACCTGGCCACGCTGGACGTCTTCACGCTTGGTGCCGCGCAGCAGCAGGCCGACGTTGTCGCCCGCCTGGCCCTGGTCGAGCAGCTTGCGGAACATTTCCACGCCGGTGCAAGTGGTCTTGACGGTGTCGATGATGCCGACGATTTCGATTTCTTCGCCGACTTTCACGATACCGCGCTCGACACGACCGGTGACGACGGTGCCGCGACCCGAGATCGAGAACACGTCTTCGACCGGCATCAGGAAGGCGCCGTCGACGGCGCGCTCTGGCGTCGGGATGTAGGTGTCGAGGGCTTCAGCGAGCTTGACGATGCACTCTTCGCCCATTTCGCCTGGCTGGCCTTCGAGGGCCATACGTGCCGAACCCTTGATGATTGGCAGGTCGTCGCCTGGGAACTCGTACTTCGACAAGAGCTCGCG